>NZ_CP182226.1:357158-714317 GCF_048081595.1 Sulfurimonas sp. ST-27 | reverse complement strand
ACTGTATAGTTATCTATTACTATTAAGGGAACCATACAGGCAAGCCTGTATGGATTTCAAAATAGAATAGACGGTTGTTGTTTATTAGTTATTTCTAAGTAATTTATCTCTTTAACTCTAAAGTTAAAAAGTCTCTTACTTGCTTAGTTTTCAATGATCTCAAACATTTTTAAAAGCTTCTACTCGAAGTCTCTTCAGGCCTTTTAAACAAGGTCTCTCTGTTTGTGGATGGGAATTATAGGGGAGTATTGCTTAGAGACTGCTTAATCTTTGGTGGGTTTTTTAAAAAGTTTTTGAAGTTTTTTATTTGTTACTTTTTATAGAAGTTTGTTGGCAGCTAAGACTCTATAATCCAGCCGCCGCCTATAAGTTTATCATCATCATAAAATACCGCGGCCTGTCCGACTGCAACACCGAATACACTCTCTTCGAGTTTCAGATAGGCTACATCTGCTTCTATTTTTACATGGCACTTGACTGCTTTAGTTCTGTAACGCAGTTTCACTGTTGTGTCAAACTCTTTTCTGTCATCAAACATATTGAGATTATTGAGTTTCACATCATAACATGCCAGATCTTCTTTTTTCCCGACAACTATTTGATTTTTTTTCGGATTAATACTCAGTACAAAATGAGGATCATGGGCACCATATACTGTAAAGCCTTTACGCTTTCCAATCGTATAGTGCATATATCCCTTATGTTCACCTATAACATTGCCATTTTGATCAAGAACTTCTCCCGGCTGATCAACCTGAACATAGTCTTTTAAAAGGTCCGTATATGTTGTTTCCACAAAACAGATTTCACTTGATTCTGCCTGAGATGAAAATGATTCCAATCCTTTTATGGATGCAGCCAACGCTTTTATATCTTTTTTATGTCTTTCACCTAATGGAAATTTTAATCTTGGTAGAATTTCTCTGTTAATATAAAAAAGAAAATAACTTTGATCTTTTGTATCATCATCTGCAGAGTAGAGATACTTTCCATCTGTTTTAATATAATGTCCGGTTGCCAAATACTCTGCACCGATTTCATCAGCGAATTTTATCATTTCACCAAACTTAAGATTTCTGTTGCACAGGGCACACGGATTTGGAGTTTTTCCTTCAGCGTATGTATCAATAAACGGTTGAAATACTTTTTCATTAAATGTTTTTTGTAAATCCAGTACATGCAATTTAATACCGACAAAGTCAGCAGCTTTTTGTGCACGTGCCTGGTGAATTTCATGATATCCGGGTTTTGAATGAAGTTTCATATATAATCCTTCAACTTCATACCCTTGCTCTTTTAACAATAAAGAAGTAATTGTTGAATCAACCCCTCCACTCATTCCTACTAAAACTTTTTCTTTCATTATATCCTCAAACTTTCTTATTAACCTTTAAGCTGTGTTAATCTTTCTTTTTTCGTGCCTATCGTTGTTACTTGTATTCCAAAGTTACCATCTACAATAACTACTTCACCCTGTGCTATCACATGATTATCTACCAAAATATCCAACGGATCATTTGCCAGTTGGTTCAATTCAATAACCGAGCCGATATCCATATTCAGTACATCTTTTAGCAACATTCTTTTTTTCCCGATTCTTACCTTTACAGGAAGTTTTACATCCATAATAAGAGCAATGTTTTTCATCTCTTCACTGCTCAAGGTAATATCTTCTTCACAATTTGATATTACATGTTCCGAAGTATCGGCACTGCTCGCATGGTCATGTGCATTTACTGTTTCTTCTGAAGATTCTGCTGGAAACAGGACATTTTTTAATTTTTCATCTATAATAAACATCAGTAATGAATGCACGGATTCCAGGTTAAACTTATATACATACATTCTGCTGAAAGCTTCGAGACTTACTTCATCATTATCGCCGACCAATTCTATATTTTCAATACTGAAAGACAAAACAGGCAACTCTTTTTGAGCAGAAAGCGTATTTGCAATAGCACCAAAAATATTTGATACTATCTCTTTTGTAGCATCCATATCGTCTTCGCTTACATCTTCTCTCTCACTGGCTTCTTCACCCATCATCATATCTGAAAGTGATGCTGCCAGATTTGGTGGTAACGCTACCATTGCCTCTGCATCCACATCTCCGCTTACCTTGATTTTTACCAAAACAATTGGCGGAACAATGTTTGAAATGATGCTTAATTCCTGTTCTTCTTTTAACTCTAAAGTTGGAGCAGTTCCAATAAGTGCTTCAATAGTACCAACTGTTTCATCTTCAAATAGTTTTATAAAGTCACTCATTTTTTACTCCTCATATTTGTTTTCAAATTCCGTTTCACCTTCATGAATTATATCTTTAACCCCGGAAATTTTTTCGTGTCTTTGTTTTTCTAAATTCTCAAGTGCACGCTTGACGGTATCTTTTTCTGTTTCAATAATCTCTGTAATACTAATTGATTTTCTGAACCTCCGCAGTCCTATTTCACCACGAAATCTCTCTTTTCCATCTACTGCAACAGTCACAATGTCATCTGCAGCACTTGAGAGCCTGATTACATCACCGATTTTCAATTCAAGTATATCATGCATAGTTAAATCTGCATCACCCAAATTTGCTTCTACATTTACTTTTGCCCCACCGAGAAGAACCTTCAGCTCCATATTTCTGCTTTTTTTAGAACTTGTTTCGTTTAACATTAAATCACGGCTTGCAAGTTTTGGCAAAACAGGTTCCAATGAGATAACAGGATAGCATATATTCATCATACCGGAACTGTGCCCTATGATGATTTCCATTACCACCATAACAACAATTTCGTTTTGTGCAACAATTTGAACGACATTCGGAGAAGATTCTTTGGATTCTATTGCCGGATAAATTTCCATAACAGGAGCCCATGCCTCTTTTAGCGTGCTCATCATAACACGAAGTATTGTTTCAAACAGGCTGAGTTCTATATCTGAAAATTCCCGACTTGCATCGAAAGGTTCTCCTTTTCCTCCAAGCAATCTGTCAAGCATAGGAAAAGCAATGGAAGGATTGATTTCTATAATGCCGCTTCCCTCAAGAGGCTTCACCGAAAATACATTAAAACTTGTAGGGTTTGGCAAACTCATCAAAAATTCACCATAGGTCATCTGATCAACAGAGTGAAGCTGTATTTCAACAATAGAACGCATAATTGAAGATATCTGAGAAGCCAGACTTCTGGCCATTTTGTCATGAACACCGCGAAATGCACGAAGCTGCTCTTTTGAAACCCTGTTTGGACGTTTAAAATCATAGAGAGTTACCTGCCGTTGAGGCAAAAGAGCATCTTCATCACTCTCTAAGACATTTTCACCTTCATCTTCAACAACATCCAAAAGCGCATCGATTTCTTCCTGTGATAGTATATCTGCCATGTTATGCTCCTATACTCTCTTTAATTTTTTGGATTACAGACTTGTGAATTTGTGAGATACGGGACTCAGTTATATCTAAAATATCACTAATTTCTTTTAAAGTCAACTCTTCAAAGTAGTATAGCTGAATTATCATCTGTTCTCTCTCTTTATAAGAGGAAAGAACTTTTTTTATTACGCCAATCAACTCTTCTTTTTCAATTTGAACAAGCGCTGCACCCTCATCACCAATTTGCAACTGATCATGCAGAGGCATGACTGTATAAATATTTGAAGCGATGCGTGCTTCATGAACTTTTTCAATACTTTCGCCCAGTATATCTGCCAGTTCTTCATCACTCGGTTCTTCGTCATGTGTCAGCATATATTCCTGAACTGCATAATCTATAGCTTTTACAAGTTTACGGCTGGCACGGCTTAAAATATCCAGACTTCTCAAATAGTCAAGCATTGCACCATAAACTCTTTTTTTTGCATAGCCCCAAAAAGAGTCATTGAGCTTTTCATCATATCGCCTTGCCAGTTTTATAAGTTCTTCTGTCCCGATTGCTGAAAGATCACTAAAATCCACCGAACTTGGAAGCCGCTCTTTGAGCCGAAAAGCCATTGCTTTTACGGCAGGAAGATATTGCAGTGCCAGTTCATCTTCTTTGTGTTTGAGATCTTGAAGGTAGGCATTTTTTGTCATAATTTTTGTCCGGCTACATCTTCAGAGTTCATTTTGACAGCAATATCTGTAATTTTACACGCTGAGTCTATCAGTTTTTCTCTTTTGTTTATCTCTTTTACAAAAACATCTAGTTCTGTTTCATGGGTTTCTTTTGGAAAATTATAGGCTTTAACCGTTATCGTTCTGTAATAAAGTGCAACAATTACATGTGAAAAAAGATAAAAAAAGATGGTAATAAAAAATGTATAAAGTAATAACCCTTCAGCATCAAAAGATTTTAACAACCCAAAGATTATTCCTACAAAAAACCCTTGAACAGTAAAAAAATAAACAAAGTTTTCACCAAACATAACTACCCCAAATAAGACTTAAAAATGATCCATTAATCTTTTAAACAGACCTGACAATCCACTTTCATTGGATGTAACCAGCACATTTCGTTCCAGCTTTTGTGTAATTTTACGCACAATTGCATCTATGTCTTTGCTCGGCTGTGATGCAGGATAAAGCATTCTAAAAAGTGCACGCTGCTTTACGGATGTTGAGACTTTTGCATCAGCATTCATTTTCCCAATCAACTGCAAATCCAGTTTTTCACCTATATTTGCCTTGGCAACTTTTTTAATTTTTTCAAAAACACCAAAAGCCTCTTTTTCATTTTTCACCTGATTCATTATCATAAATACATCATTTCTGAGTGTCGCAATTGTTTTAATCGTTGCATATGCATCGGTAATTGCTGCAGGATCGGGAACGGTTACAACAATTACATCATCTGCCGCATTTAAAAACATTTGAATATGCTCTCCAATCCCGGCTCCCGTATCTATAATCATTACATCAAGTTTGTTCAAAACCTGTGCTTCTTGCATAAATCTGTCAAACAGTGCCATATCGGAATATTTTAATATTTCATCACCACTCTCACCAGGAATAAGAATAAGATTACGGGTAATAGGAATTAAAATATCGCTAACCGTCGCCTCACCTTTGAGTACATGTAAAATGTTTTTTTTGATTTTTACATTAAACATAACATCCAGATTGGCCAGTCCTATATCTGCATCAAATATTCCCACATTCAAACCCTGCTGAGACAACGCATAGGCAAGGTTTGAACTTATAGTACTTTTGCCTACCCCGCCTTTACCGCTTGTAATTGCGATAAAACGTGTTTTTTTTGATTTTTTCTTTTGGGAATTTGAAGCAACCAGTTCTTCAAGCTTTTGCGCCTGATTCCCAATCATACCTTACTCCTGTTAAATCCGTTCAAAAGACACTCAATTAAAAAATCACTGCTCGCACATACTAAATCTTCCGGTACTTCCTGACCTACAGAAAAATAACTTATCGGTTTTTTTGTTTCATAAGCCAGCGAAAAAATATTTCCAAAACCCATTGTCTCATCCAGCTTTGTAAACATCAGTGTATCTACGCCCAGTGTTGAAAAGCTGTCATAGGTCACTTTTAAGTCTTCATATTTAATTGAACTTGGCATTACCAGTACTACATCCACATTGTATTGCGTGTTGTTTGCATTCAGACACTCATATATTTTTTCAATTTTCACTCTGTCATAAGGACTCGATCCCATTGTATCAATCAATATATAATCACAATATTTGAGAGATTCCAGAGCGCTTGAGAACTCTGGAGGGTCAACAACTGTTTCAATTCCAAGTTTCATCATTCGTGCATACTGCATCAACTGCTCGACTGCCCCTATACGATAGGTGTCAAGCACAACCAGTCCGACTTTGTACTTTTTTTCCATTAAAAAAGAGTATCTGGCAGCAAGTTTGGCAATAGAAGTTGTCTTTCCCACACCTGTTGGTCCGACAAGCATAATAACTTTTTTCGCACCTATATTAGGCAGTGTTTCTCTTCGGATAGGAACCATTTTTCGAAGTATTGTTTGAAAATACCTTTTTACGGTGGAAGAGTTTTCTCGCATTTTCAACGGCATATGTTCCAAAGTAACCTGCATAAGAGTATCCAGATGTTCCCTGTTCATTCCGCTTTGTGAGGCAAGACGATAAATTTCAGAAAATTCCGACGGAATTTGACTTGAAAGATTTGGTGACTTTTCATCCCAAAACATATTTTGAATAATTTTTACCTTATCTGTCAGTTTATTGATTTCAGACTTTATCTCTTTTAGCTCTTTGGGTTCAACAGAAGCAGCTGTTTGTTGCAACGGTGAAGGCTGATATAGGTTCTCCAAAGGATCGGTCACATTTGAAATTTTAGAAATTTGTTGTGCCGCATTGGAAATATCAAAAAGTATTTCCCGACTCTCTTCTTTGAGCGGTTGCTGTTTGGAAAGCGGTTTTTTTGTTTTTTTATAAGTAGCCGGAATCATTTCTTCATCTATACCGATTACTATCTCATAGAGGGCTTCTCTGCCTAAAGCTTTTTTTTGAATCTCTTTGGTTTCAATGAGCATCCCCTCATCCCCAATTTCCATTTTTGCTTTTTTGAGTGCCTCTGACGGACTGCGCCCGGTAAATGTCAATATTTTCATCTACCAACACCTGACAAAGGTATCATTACACTTTCTCTTTGCGTATAAAAAGGATGTGGCACAATTAAATCTTGTGTATGTATTGTACGGTTATCAAAAAATATAATATCCAAATCTAGCGTCCTTGGTGCATTTTCAAAAGTTCTTTTTCTGCCAAATTTTTTTTCCAATCCCAGTAAATAGCGTAAAAAAACTCTTGGCTGCATTGAAGTTTTTAAAACAAGTATTGAGTTGAAAAAATCATCCTGGTCTGTATAGCCAAAAGGAGGATTTTTTAAAATCAATGATGTTTTTACTACTGATACTCTTTTGTCTTTTTGCAACACCACAAGAAGATGTTCAAATCTTCGACGTACATCTCCGACATTTCCACCAATACCTACAACAGTTTCATATCTATGCCGACTTTTGCCACGGGCAGTATAAGGGAAATGCAAGTTGTAAAAAGAGGTCAATCTTTTGTTTATCTTGCATTTTCTGTACATGTAAAGACTTAGGCCTGTTTCTGTGCTTGCGCCTGCGCTTCTTGGGCCGCTTTGATTTCGTTCATAATCTGAAGCATACCCATCATAGCCAAATGGTAGCCAAAAGGTCCGAAACCGACAACAGATGATGTGCAGACAGGTGCAATCATATTTTTTTGTCTAAATTCTTCACGTCGGTGAATATTGCTGATATGTACTTCTATGGTAGGCAGGCTTACGGCAGAAATCGCATCACGAATTGCAATAGAAGTATGCGTATAGGCAGCAGCATTGATAATCAATCCCTGTGCTTCACCGTAGCACTCCTGAATTTTATCTACAATTTCACCTTCGAGGTTGCTTTGAAAAAATTCTATTTCCACACCGTTTTGGGTTGCTACATCTTTCATCTGTGCATGAATCTGCTCTAACTTCATCGGACCGTAAATATTTTGTTCACGGATTCCGAGCATGTTTAAATTTGGACCTTGAATAACTACTATTTTCATTTTTACCCTTATTATGATGATTTATCTTCTGAAGGACTATTTTATCCAAACTAATATTAAAAAAAGTGTATAATTTGAAAAAAAGAAAAAAAGATGACAATACTCGTTCCCAATTATATTTTAACACCGGATATACTCCTTACAGACAAGGCAATTGCATTTGACAAAACTATCCGCTGCATAGGTGTTTTAGAAGAACTGGAGCAGAAATTTCCAGAAGCAGAAATCATACAGTTGCAAAAAAATTCTCTGCTTATGCCCGGCCTTATCAATGCTCATGTACATGTAGAGTTCTCTGCCAATAAAAACCAGCTCAGTTACGGTGATTTCTTAAACTGGCTCTACAGTGTTATAGAAAATCGTGAAGACCTTATCGCAGGCTGTGACCTTACATGTATGGACAAAGCAATAGATGCCATGCTTACAAGCGGTATCACAACCTTTGGTGCCATAAGTTCTCATGCCATGGATCTTGAAGCATGTATAAACGCTCAACAGAATGTTGTATTTTTCAATGAACTTATCGGTTCACAGGCAGGGATGGCGGATGCTCTTTTTAGTGATTTTCTTGCACGGCTCGATGCCTCAAAAGCTGTTCAAAGGGAAGGATTTTATCCTGCAGTTGCTATTCATTCCCCCTACTCTGTTCACCCGATTCTTATACAAAAAGCTCTCGAGATTGTTAAAAATGAAAATCTAAAACTTACGGCACATTTTATGGAAAGTGAAGCCGAACGCAACTGGCTTGATTCAAGCAGCGGTGATTTTAAGGAATTTTTTAAAACACTGCTCAAACAGGACAGAAGCATCAGTGATGCCAAAGAGTTTTTGAACTATTTTGACGGTTTTGAAGCACTGCTCACACATGCGGTCAAAACAAACGAAGAAGAGTTAGAAAAGATTGCCGAGCAGAATCACACTATCATTCACTGCCCTATATCCAACAGACTCCTTGGCAATCCTACACTCAATATCAAAAAACTAGATGAAAAAAAGATTCGCTGGATTGTTGCGACTGACGGTTTAAGCTCAAACTATCAGCTTGATCTGTTTGAAGAGATGAAAATTTCTCTTTTTATGCACAGTAATGCGCCTCTCTTGGAATTCGCAAAACAACTTATAAAAGGAGTCACCGTCCATGCCGCCCAGGCACTGGGACTCAATACGGGAGAAATTTTAGAAGGCAAAAATGCAGATATGCTTGTTCTTGACCTGGATGCCGAACCAAATGAAGAGTTAGCCATTCATTTAATACTGCATCGCTATAATATCTCAAAAGTTTTCATTAACGGAAAACTTGCAAAAGGAAATGAATAAATGGAATTACTGAAAAAGATATTTTCTCCCATCGCAGCAATTATGAACTATATCCAAAATCATTTCAAAGCCATGCTCTTTGTGCTGATTTTGATTTTACTTTTTGCTCCGGCAAGTGAAAAAGAGTTCACAAGCTATAATTTGGAAAAAATCAATCTCAGCGGTCCGATTATGGATGCCGGAGAAGTTGTACAAAAAATAAATAAAGCCGCAAACAACAGTACTGTAAAAGGTGTCTTGTTCATTGTCGATTCTCCCGGTGGTGCCGTTTCACCTTCTGTCGAAATCGCGTATGCCATCAAAAGACTAAAAGAGCAAAAGCCTGTCATAGCCTATGCCAAAGGCACCATGGCAAGCGGAAGCTATTATGCAAGTATATGGGCTGATAAAATCATAGCAAACCCAGGCAGTATGATAGGCAGCATCGGTGTGATTATGCAGGGTGCCGATTTAAGCGGCATCATGCAAAAACTCGGTATCAAAACACAGGTAGTAAAAGCCGGACGCTACAAACAGATAGGCACACCTGACCGGCCATGGAAAAAGTATGAAGTCGCTGAGTTAAACAAGGTCATTCAAGGAACATATGATATGTTTACGAAAGATGTTGCCGATGCAAGACATTTGGATTTTAACAAAAGAGACACCTATGCAAATGCCCATATATTTACGGCAGCACAGGCAAAAAAAGTCGGTCTCATTGACAATATCGGGGTCGAATTTGATGCAAAAAACGCCTTGGCAAAGCTAAGCGGTGTTTTGCATCCTGTATGGAACAAAGAAGACAAGTTTGACAAACTGCTCAAAAAACTCTCCGCCTCAACGGCTGTAATATTAAATACCTACTTCCCTGATCTGATTTTAAAATAAGTTACAGAGTTTACAACTCCGTAACTTCGACGACTTCTTCTAAGTTTTCAAAAATTCTTTTTACTCTCTCTTGCCATAATTCACCAAAATGTTTGATTTCTTCAGGACTGGCTGCTCCGCTTGTCAATTTTTGCATTAACGGCATCATATCCGGTGAAGCCGATACCGTCGAAGGATTATAATTTACATCTACACTTTTTCCCGTATCTGCTCTTGTAAATCTTGCAGATGCGTCTATATTTGCATTGAAAAACATCAAAGAATGGCGTGCAAACTGTCCGTTTAATCCTTTAAATCCGCTTTTTTCCGTTGCACCTGTAATATGTGAAATAACATTGCCTATCACTCCGGCAACGCCCTCTTCTATAGACTCTTTAAACTCTACTTTTATAGTACCGCGCACGGCTCGCTGATTTGGGTATAAAGCTTTTAAAGCCTCGCTTGCCATAATGTAAGCACCGGCCACTGTCGGGCAGGAGTGCCCTGCTGCTTTGACAACTTCTAAGTATGTTATTTCATATTCTCCGTTTTCAAAAGCGCCTAAAACCTGCGCCAAAGGGTCTTTGAGTGGTATACTTTGTACGGCATCAAAAAATTGTGGATAATTCATCTGATTTTTTCCTTTTTTAAGACTTTTGCACTGACTATATATGTATCACTCTGAGCTTCAAATACATCATCTACATTGAGTGAAGACAAATCCACTACCTGTGAATCCTTTACAATCTGTGCAAAGCCTTTTTTATTTTTGTATTTTGGATTATTGGATTCTAGCATTTTTTGCAGGTTTAAAAGTTGATTTTGCGCAATATTTAACACGCTCTGAATTGTTTGCGGAAATCGTTGCTGTAATGAATCCACTTCTTTTTTATAATTTTGCAGACGAAAGGTAATTGCCTGCGCAAAATCTTTTTGCAGTTTTTTAATCTCATCAACCCGATATTGTAATTTTTTTTCCACTGAATGTTGGAGATAAGAGTTCTTTACATGTAACAGTTCTTGCTGTAGATTATATACTTTATGGGTTATTTTTTGGGTTAACTGTGTTGATAAAGAGTCTAAATACTGATAGAGTTCATTGGTGTCAGGCAGTATCATCTCCATAGCAGCACTGGGTGTCGGGGCACGCAGGTCTGCCACAAAATCACTGATTACCCAGTCAATTTCATGCCCGACAGCCGAGACTACCGGTGTTTTTGCATGAAAAAGAGCATCAGCAACACTCTCTTCATTAAATGCCCACAAATCTTCAATACTTCCGCCGCCGCGACCTATGACTATAATATCATACCCTTTTGTATCGGCGACTTTGAGAGCATTTACTATAGAAAATGCAGCACCTTCGCCTTGAACAAGCACATCATAGACATCAATTTCCAAAAGTCTGTATCGTGAATTTGCTACGCGCAGCATATCTTGCAGTGCTGCACCGGTCCCTGAAGTAATCAGTGCAATACGGGATGGAAATTTCGGAAGTTCTTTTTTTCTCTCTGGAGCGAAATAGCCTTGCGCAGAGAGCTTTTGTTTGAGCTGTTCATATGCCAATGCCAAAGCCCCTTGTCCGGCAGGCTCAATGGAAAAACAGTTAATTTGATAACTTCCGCGCGGTTTATAGAGTGTCACAGCTCCATCTATGATAACCTTCATCCCCTCTTCAAGACGAAATCTCAGCTTTGAAGCATTTCCCCGAAACATCACACAGCTTACAGCCGAGTCTTTGTCTTTAAGTGTAAAATAGATATGTCCTGAGTTGTGAAAAGTAATGCGAGAGAGTTCACCCTCGACAAAAACACGTTCAAAGGTGCTTTCAAGAACAGTTTTTATCTGTTCGTTGAGTGATGAAACGCTGAGTGTGTGCATATTATATTCCATTTTTCAAGGTAAGTTTTCTCTGTAAAGTGTCAATATATAAACAATATGATCTTCTTCATCATAACTATATATGATTGAATAACTTTGATAAACTAATTTTCTCGTATTTTTATAGATTTCATCAGCAGGCCGCCCCGCTTTTGGAAAATTTTGTAATGTAGAAGCAAGAAATTCACGTAATTTTTTTAAATAATTCCGTGTTAATTTCTTTGATTGGGTTTTTTCATAAATATAATCTGCAATCTTATCAAGCTTATGTACTGCATTTGAAGTAAATAAAACTTTAATCTTCATATTTTACAAAAACTTTTTCAAATGCCTCATCTACACTAAATAAATCACCATCTTTTATATTTTGAAGTGATTTTTTAATCTCTTCTTTTATTTGATTATAATGATTAAGAGGTATCAATACCACATTTTGATTATTTTTACTTGTGATGAGACATTCTTCATCTTTTTGGCATACCTCAGAAATAATAGATTTTAAATTATTCCTTGCATAAGAGTAATTTACAGCTTGCATAATCAATCCTTTATAAAATTGTACAATATTTTGTTATATTTTACAACTCTATAAAATGACTGTATATACGCTCCAGACAAAAGTTTCACTACCATTAATGTAAGAAAAAACTTAATATTTCCTTGGAATTTAGGTTTTAAACGCTAAAGTGTAACTTAGAAATACAAAGCCCGCACTGAAGTACGGGTTCCAAAAAATTTGCATAACTTCAGGGCATTAAAACAAAAGTTTAGATTTTAAATAGTAACTACTTTTTACGAGCAATAAGCAGTGTTGAGATATCCATGGAAAAACTTTGGGTGTGGAGCATTTCAAAACCTGCATTCTCCAGTTCTTTTTGCATGCCCTGTATGGTTACAAAATTCTCAATAGAGTCCGGTAAGTAGGTGTAAGCTTCCAAATTTTTGGAAATTGCACCGCCCACATAGGGAAGAATTTTGTGCATGTAAATATCGCGGATTTTTTTAAGAATGTTTTTGTTCTCATCTTTCATAAATTCTAATATGACAACAAGTCCCTCTTTTTTAAGGACACGATTAAATTCATCAAATGCTTCTTGACGCTCAACAACATTGCGAATGCCGTAGGTGATACTTAAAAAATCTGTACTTGCATCTTCAAGAGGAATTTGGGTTGCTTTTGCAATGTGATACGAAAAATCTGGAAATTTTTTACGGGCAACATCGACCATACCGTTGGATGGATCAACACCTACAAATTCACTGATATTGACACCGGATTTTTGCGACTGTTTCTTCCAGTAACCCATCATATCTCCGGTACCGCAGGCAACATCTACAATTTTATCAATACTTTTTTTGCCGTAATACTCAAAAGCCAGATCACAGGCTTTTTTGCGCCATGAAATATCCACACCCATGCTCATCACACGGTTTGCCGTATCATACGTTGCTGCGATATCATCAAACATAGAAACGATTTTTTCTTGTTTTACATCACCTTTTTGGTCTAAAATGCTCATAAACTTATATCCTTCTTTTCATCCACAGTATTATATCTTCTGCTTCTTTGCCTGCATTTAAAATGTCGAATTTATCTTCAATGTTTTCAAAGCCTTCTTTTCCGCCAAAACCAGGAGCAAGATAGCATAAATAATAATCAGTAATATCACGGCTGAGTCCGTACATTTTTTCACTTCCCTCTATCATAATATTTTTATAGTTTTTGAGCACTGAAAAATCACTTGCTATAGTTACTTTTCGATTTGGCACACTAAAAAGAGGAATTGTTCTGTCAAAATCTTTTTCACGTGAAAGTATTAAAATATCAGGTGCTTTTCCATTCACAAGTCTCGCATCAAGTGTCGGTCTGTCACTGCGGACCGTATTGCCGCCGATGACGAGCAGATCACATACATTACGCATAGCATGGACATTTTTTCTTGATGCCTCAGAACTTACAATTCCCCCATCTGTTGTACCGTTAAGCCTTTGTGCCCACTTGAAAAAAACAAAATTATTTTTCATAAATTTCAAAAAGGGTAAAAGCAAATCTTTACATTTTTGTTCTTCTACATGTAAGGTTACATGTAACCCGCTCTTTGCTAAGATTTCATTGCCTTTGGCTGCAATGGTATTTATGTCTTCTGCCCCGATATAAATGTTTTTTATACCGAGATTTGCTATTAAATTTGCACAGGAGGGTGTTTTTCCTACATGTGAACAAGGCTCCAGCGTAGAATAAAGAGAACAGTTTTTAAAAATATTTTTATGATTTTGGAGTAAAAAAGTATGAATTTTTTCAGAGTCGTGAAGTTTGAGTATTACTTTGTTTTGAGTAAGTTTATAGTATGCAGATTTAAGAGCATTGACTTCAGCATGAGGCTCACCCGCTTTATGGTGTGATTCAACCGCTAAAATTTCACCGTGTTCGCCTCTTACAGTGCAACCGACTGCAGGGTTGGGATAGGTTAATCCTTGATATTTCCAAGCCTCGTCAATGGCAAGGTTCATATAAAAACTATGATCTATTTCCATTCAAAGTAAGTTTTTGCTTTTTTTATGGCATTAAAATCAACTTCGTGCATTTCTCCATCTTTTTCAATAAAGACTTTACTTCCCTCAACCTTGACAAGTTTCCCTTTGAGTTTTTCTTTTTCATCCAAAAGCAAAGAAACATTTTCACCAAGAGATTTTTTAAAATGCTCAAGCGTCGTCAGTTTTCGCTCAATTCCCGGACTGCCCACTTCTAATCTGTATTCACCGGAAACAGGAGGAGTGACATCAAGCAATGGTGAAATCAGATGTGTTAACTCTACGCAGGCATCAAGACTGACCCCTTTGCGTTTGCCGTTTTCTATTTCGGAAGAAATGACGCTTACCCTGAAAATTGTTTCATCATTTTCATTCACAACAACCGTGTCATAAAGTTCCAAATCTACTGATTTGACTACGGATTCTATATCACCTTGCAAACTCATGATGCTTCTCCTTTATGCTCTTTGGCTATTTTTTTAAACAAATCTTCAATATTTTGAGATTTTTTCAACTGTTCGTCAAATTCAAATGCCAGTTTTGGGCATCTGTACCACCCCTGGTCTTTCAAACAAAAATCTTCTACCAAAGGGCGGGCTTTTCTTAACTGCTTCAGGTAGGCTCTCTTTTCTTCTTCGCTGAAATTACTCGGGTCAATATAAACTTTTGCGTCGCTTCTTCCTCGGGAACATTTCACTTCAATGACACTGAGTTCATGCAAACGGTTGTCATTGAGCTGGCTGAGTGCTTCGGGAATAAGTTCGGCTAAAAGAGCTTCCGTTCTTTTCAGCTTTATCTGTGCTTCATTCATTTGTCTTCTTTACAGGGATACTTTTTGTTCGACTTTCTTAAATGTTTCAATCACATCACCGACTTTTACATCATCATAGTTAGAGATAATCACACCACATTCATAGCCGTTTCCGATTTCTTCAACATCATCTTTAAAGCGTTTGAGTGATACAAGCTCACCCTCGTATGCAACAACACCTTCACGAATAACACGCACAAGTCCGCCGCGAATCAGTTTGCCGTCAACTACAAGACATCCTGCAACCATCCCTTTTGGTGATTTAAAGACATCTTTTACTTCTGCCTGACCTGTATTTTCTTCTGTAAATTTCGGTGCCATCATACCTGTAAGCATTCCAGTCATATCATCAAGAAGCTGATAAATAATCGAGTATGTTCTGATATCTACATTTCTCTGTTTTGCAAGTGCTTTTACCGAACCTGTCGGACGGACATTAAAACCTAACAACACACAGTTCTCAGAGTTGCTTACCAGTTCGACATCACTCTCTGTAATACCGCCGACACCGCTTGAAATAACATCAATTTTCACTTCGTCATTTCTGAGTTCTGTCAATGAACTTCTAATCGCTTCAAGTGAACCGTGAACATCCGTTTTAAGAACGACTTTAAGAGATTTGAGTTTGCCTTCTGCAATCATAGAAGTCATATCTTCCAATGTAGATTTCGTTGATTTCGAAAGCTCTTTGTTTCTCTCGTATTCATAACGTTTCTGTGCATACTCTTTGGCTTCTTTATCGCTGTTCATTGCCATCATAATTTCACCGGCTGCAGGAACTTCATTCAGACCCACAACGACTGCTGTATGTGATGGTCCGACCTCTTTAATCTGTTTGCCGTTCTCATTGATAAGAGCTTTTACACGACCGTACGAACTGCCACAGACTACATTGTTACCGACTTTTAAAGTTCCGTTTTGCACAATTACAGTTGCAACAGGACCGCGTCCTTTTTCCAGAGATGATTCAACAACTGCTGCTTTTGCCGGTGCTTCAGGGTTGGCTTTGAGTTCTAAGACCTCTGCAGTCAGAAGAATGTTTTCAAGTAAATCATCAATGCCCATACCTGTTTTTGCAGACACAGGAACAAATTCTACGTCCCCGCCCCAGTCAACAGGAGAAATTCCGTGTTCAGCCATTTGACCTTTTACCAGATCAGGGTTTGCCGTCTCTTTATCCATTTTATTGAGAGCCACAATAATCGGTACACCTGAATCTTTGGCAATTTTTATGACTTCAAGTGTTTGCGGTTTCACACCGTCATCAGCAGCAACAACAATAATAACAATATCTGTAATATCCGTACCACGTTGACGCATAGAACTAAAAGCAGCGTGTCCCGGTGTATCTATGAATGTAATTGCTTTGCCTTTTTGTTCAATCGTATAGGCGCCTATATGCTGTGTAATTCCACCGGCTTCACCTTGCGTTACTTTTGCTTTTCGTATAGAGTCAAGCAATGAAGTCTTACCATGATCAACATGTCCCATAATTGTTATAATAGGCGGTCTTTCAACAGCGTTAGGATCCTCTTCATCAGTTTCCTGAACATAATTAAATTCATCTTTAGGATCAATGACAGTCACTTCAACGCCAAACTCTTCAGAAAGTATTTCAATTTCATCTGCGCCCAAAAAGTCGTTTTTCGTCATCATCATACCCAGATCAAAAAGGACTTTTATAATGTCTGACATCGGACGTTTTAGTTTTTCGGCAAACTCATAGACGCGAATATCTTCAGGAATTTCCACATGTGTGACAATTTCCTCTTCATGAGATGCTTTTGCATATTTTTTTCTTTTGTCACGAGAAACTTTTCTTCCGCGCGGTGCCTGTTTTTTGTTTGCATTTCTGCCGGCCGGTTTCGGCGCTCTTGGTTTTCTAGGTTCTTCCGGAGCTATTGGAGCGCGTTCTGTTGCATTTAAATCCAACAATGTTACCTGATCATCCATATCCATGGATACTTCAGCCAATGAACCGCCAAAAATATCAAGTTTTTTTCCTTGGTCTTTTTTTGATGTCGGTGCCTGTTTTGTAGTAGATTTCTTTTTACGGGCCAGTTCTTCAAGTGCTTCTGCGCTCATTTTTCCATAAGAAGATACTGATGCCTGTTTTTGAGGCATACTATATGTTTCTTCAACTTTCGGTTTTTTCTTTTTAACAATCTTTAAACCTGATTTTTTAATAGCAGGTCTGAGTGATGGCGACACAACCTTTAATGTCGTTTTCTTCACCTCTTTTTTCGGTGCTTCTTCTTTTTTGAGTGTTTTCTCTTCAACACTTTTCTCTTTTTCTTCTGCACTTTCAGCTTTTGTCTCTTTTTCAACTTCAGCTTCTTTTTGGACTTCGGGCTGGGTTTTGGCTGCACTCTGTTGTTCGGTTGCAGCTTCTTCTTGTGCTACAGGTGTCGCTTGCTCATCTTTTTTTGTTTCTTCAGGAGTATCATCATTAACTTTTTTAGATGTCTTTTTTACAACTTTTGGTTTTTGCGCTTCAGCAGTATCATCACCATTCATTATGTAATTTGCCAAACTTTCTGCTTGTTCCATTGTTACTACACTCTGTGCAGATTTCACTTCAAGACCCATTTTTTTTGCTTTTTCTAAAACATCTTTAGAAGCTATTCCCAGCTCTTTTGCAATTTCGTGTACTCTAACTTTTTCTATCATCAGTGATGATCTCCTTTAATTTATTCATAAGTTTATCTTTATCTGGGCTTTTGCATTGACGCATTAAAGCTCGAAGAAGTTTTTTCTCTTCTTTTAGACAACTTTGACATAAATAAAAACTTCTTTTCGTCCCGTCAAATGCTGTCAATTCACCATTAAAACATTGCAGTCTCAATAGATTACATTGCGGTTCTCTTATTCTGCAAGAAACGCACATTCTCGTTGGTTGATGAAATTTTTTTGCCATTATATCTAAATCTTACTTTATTTAATAGAGTTATCGCTCTATTATAAGCCCATCATTATCAAAATTCAAAACTTTTACATTAAAGTCAGGAAATTTCTGCTTCATTCTGTTGGCAATCATCGCAGAATCTTCATCATAAACAAGTGAAAAAAATGTAGAACCGCTCCCTGAAAGTGTACTCATCAATGCTCCGCTTTCATAGGCTACCTTTTGTACAGAAAAAAGTTCCGGCAGTGTTTTCATTCTTGCTTTTTGATGAAATCTGTCCTGTGCTGCAAGTTTCAGCATTTCCCAGTCTTCATTAAAAAATGCAGCTACAGTCAAGGCTGCATGAGAAAGGTTGTAAACCGCATTCTCTTTCGAATAGGATTTAGGAAGCACGGTCCTTGATTTTGAGGTATTCATCTGCTTGTTCGGAATGACAACTACAGCTTTGAGATAATCCGGCAGATGTTTTTTTTGAGAAAACACTTTGTTTTTTTCAACTGTTGCAACATTAAATCCACCCATCACAGCAGGTGTTATATTGTCAGGGTGCGACTCATACACAAGTGCGTGATTTAATATACGGCGTTTTGAAACCCTTATACCCGCCGCTTCATGCGCAGAAGCAATCGCTGACACTATGACAGCAGAAGAGCTTCCAAGCCCACGGGACATTGGAATTTGATTGTAAAATGTAAATTTGAAATTTTGTTTGTTTTTTGTCAATCTTGAATAATGATCATTAAAAATACTGATAAAAAGATTGTTTCCTTTGAGTCTCGGGTTGTTTTCACCCTCACCTTTTATACTCACACTGAAAAATTTCGAGGGATGAAACTCAACTCTGTTTCTCAAATCTACTGCCAAACCCAGAGTATCAAAACCTGGTCCGAGGTTTGCAGATGTTGCCGGTACACTTATTGTCACTGATTATCCTATCCAACTGCACCTATCATATAAAGGGGCGCTGTATTTGTGCTAAACTCTTTATAATCCAACACATCCGGCAATATAAAATCTGCCTGTGGTGCTGTTTCTATTTTTTGAGTTTTTATCTCTTGGTTAATTTTAACAAAATATAGCTTTCCAATCGCTTTGATAGGCTGATTTTTATTAAAATAAAAAGCATCTGTTGCAAAAAGCGGTATTTTTTTTAATATACTCAGTGATTTTAGAAATATATAGGCTACTTTGATGGACATAAAACTTCCCGGTCCATTGGCATACAAAAGTTTTTTCACACTATATTTGTCAAATATCTCTTTATAAATTAAAGGCAAGGCATCCGAACTTTTTTCATGGCTCTGTATCGTTTCTATAAGTCTATTCTCTGCATATATACCAATAAGAATCGGTGAACCCAATGCTATACATAAAATATCAACCTTAGGCATAGGCTTTTTCTAACTCTCTGGTTTTTTCACCGACAAGTTCTACCACTTCATAATTGTCGGCATCTTTAAGCAGAGCCAGTGTCAATTTATGATTGAGATCATGACTTCCTGCCAATGCTTCGTAATTTCCTATGAAATTCATTCCAATCAGACTCATATCTCCAATTGCATCTAAAATTTTATGCCGTACAAACTCATCACTGAATCGTAAACCTTCAGGGTTAAGTATTTTTTTATCATCCAAAACCACTGCATTTTCCAGTGAGCCGCCCAAAGCAAGTCCTTTTGAACGCAAGTACTGTACTTCATGTAAAAATCCGAATGTTCTTGCACGGGCAATCTCATTTTTATAACTTTCTTTGGTAAATTTCAATACATATGCCTGTGTCTGAATAACAGGATGAGGAAATTTAATGGTAAAGTCATAGTTCAAATCAGGAGAAGGAGAAAGTTTTACATATTTTTCCCCTTCTTTTATCTCTACTTCTTTTTTAATCATCATTACTTTTTTTGGAATATCGAGTTCTTGTATGCCCGCTTCATCCAAAAGCATACAAAAACTTGCACTGCTCCCGTCCATCACTGGTACTTCATCCGCATCAACAACAACACGAAGATTGTCAATGCCATATGCATATACCGCGGACAAAAGATGTTCTATTGTAGAAATAACATAATTATCTTTGCCTATAACTGTCGCCATTTTCGTATCAACAACATTCGCAGGAACCAAGGGAATAGAAACATCCACATCACTTCTATAGAACACAATACCGCTGTTTGACTCCAAAGGTTCTAATCGTAAGCGCACAGGAGAACCTTTATGCAAGCCTATCCCGACAAGCTCCACACTTTTTTTGATTGTTGTTTGATACATCTGTTATCCTTTATTTGCCGTCAATGATTTTTTTAGCACTCTTAATAATATCATTAATATTAAGTTTTATCCACTTTTTGTCCATCCACTCTTGAGGACGGACTTCTATACCTTGCACCAATACACCAAAATGTAAATGATCTCCCATCGCATAACCGGTTTTTCCTGTTTTTGCGATAACACTGTTTGGTGCTACCTCATCACCCGCGGAGACCTCCAGACTTGAGCAGTGTCCGTAGAGAGTATAAAGCCCCAATCCGTGTGCAATAATAGGTGAATTCCCATACAGTCCGTTATAATCTGCAAATACTACATTCCCGCCGTTTTGAGTACGTACAGGAGCCATTGCATGACTGGCCATATCCAAACCCAAATGGTAGGCTTCGCTGATAAACCGACCTTTATAGTAGTATTTTCTATGATCTCCAAAGTATGCCACAACCTTTCCGTTTTTCAAAGGATACATTTTTTTAATTTTAAAATCACTTATCATTTCCTGTGGAACATCTGACGTGAGTTTATGTATCAACGCCTCATTTTTTTCTCGTATATTTTCATTAATAATTTTAAATCTTTCCAGAGGATCCTCTACTCCCTGAGTCTCATCAAATTCTTCAGCCAGTTCGGCAATTTTTCCGTTTAAAAACTTATCGGAAATTGTAATTTTTGAAAGCCTGTATGTTTTGTTTTTCAAATAAAGCGGAACATAGGTTTTTCTTACATTTCCCGCAGAATCTTTTGCTACAACTGTTGCTTTGAAACCTTCATCCTGCACAGGCCAGGCAAGCAAAGCTATATAATATCCCTCTTTATAAAAAGGTTCTACCTTAAAATGTTTATTGTGATTTGATTTTATGTACAACTCTTTTAAGTTTTCATCTTCCGCTTTAAAAATCACAAGGGCCGCACCTCCCCGGGATATTTTATACGAATTGTTTACAATGTTTACCTGCGGTCTTTTTTTGTCAATTCTCAGTTTAAAAGATTTTACCGCCGTATTGCCATTTAAAAAATTCCATTTACTCGCATCCTGTGCCTGTACAATAATTTCAATATTTTTGTCTTTGATTGCTGAAGCACCTCTTGGCGGTTCCAATTTCAAACTAACTGCTTTTTCGGGATACAGCAGTTGATTGTATAACAACTCACTCTCACCATTTTTGGTTCGTACAATAACTTTATATGATTTGATACCGCTCTCATCTTCTATCTGTAACGGCAATGGCTTTTTGAGATTCCAGTAACCATTTGTCTGCAGTGTAATTACAGGGGCATTTCTTTCAAACATTGCAGAAAAATAGACATATGCTCCTGCGCCTATAAGAAGGGCCGTTATAAAAAATCCGCCAACCGAAGATCTGTTTTTTTTGTTTCTCAAATTATATTTCCTTAATTGATTTTAATATTTTGTTATTTTCGTCACTTTTATAAAGCCTGACTTCTTTTACATGTACTGTTTTCAACACTTCTTTCATTATTTCTTCTGCATCTTTCAACCTTGCACCGCTTGATTTTAAATCTTCATCTGAGACATACATATTCATAACCTGCGCATTATCACTCTGCAGCATCTTTTTATACAGTATAGATTTCAAACGAAACAATGACAAGGGTTCTCTTCTTTGTAAAAACTCTTTACATGTAAACTGATCAGCTTTCAGTTCTATAAGCTCAGCAGCCACAGCAAAAGCTGTACCCGTGCATTTTGCATTTGAAAATCCCTGTGTAAATTCCAAAAGAGCCCCAAACAGTGCTGTTGCCATTTTTGGATTGATAGAAACACCTTCTTGTTTTAATGCAAAATAGAGTTCTGTTGCATCAGGTTTTGCTTCTATTATGCAGTCTGCCTGCTTTGGTACAGTTTCACGTACGCGGGTAAACCACGGTAAAAAAGAAAACTTCTCATCAATTTGTTCAATAGCAGCCAGGGAGACTTTTTTATGCAGAGTCAATACATAAGAATACAGAGCATTTGCATTTGCAAATGAAAGGTTGTCTGTTTGAATTACTATATGTTTTGCATTTTTTATATCATCAAAAGCTCTCAAATGTCTACTTTTTTAAATATAATTATATACTATTTTTTATTCATCTTGTAAACATAGGCTAAAACTTCGGCTACAGCATGAAACAATGCTTCGGGAATAGGCTTGTCGACATCAACTTCTTTGTAAAGACTTCTGGCCAAAGAGGGGTTTTGTACAATATGAACATGATTCTCTCTGGCTATTTTTTTGATTTGCTGTGCTATATGATCCATTCCTTTTGCAATGACAATCGGAGCCCGTGCCTTTGCCTCGTCATATTTTATGGCAACAGCGTAATGTGTAGGATTCGTTATCACCACATCGGCATTTGGAACTTCTGCCATCATCCTTTTTCGAGAAGCTTCCATTTGAATCTGTCGGATTTTTGATTTTATGAGTGGATCACCCTCCATATTTTTCATTTCATCCTTAATCTCCTGTTTTGACATTTTCAACCCGTCAAAATACTGTTTTCTTACGATAATTATATCTATTATTGCAAAGATAAAGATAATAAAGAGCATCACAAAAGCAATAATTATCATTTTATCTTTGAGCCAGACAAGCTGATCATGCAGTCCGAAGAGTGCAACTGTGGGCAACTCTTCAATAAAATAGAAGAAAAACAGAAATCCGACACCCAGGGTTGTAAAAGATTTCAGTGTTACTTTCACACCTTCAATAAGCTTTTTTAAAGAAAAAAGATTCTTTGTTCCTTTGATGGGATCAATCTTTTTAAAATCCGGCATGATAGCCTTTGTAGTAAATAGAAACCCAAACTGCGCAAGTGCAGCCACTACACCGGCAATCGCCACAGCAGCAGCCAGAGGAATGACCATAAGCAAAAACTCCCTTATAGTAACAATGGCAATATCTATTGCAAATAATTTGTCTACAGGCATGCCTATGAGGGAAAAATAGTATTGAAAAAGACGGATCATATGTGTTGCCATATAAGGAAAAAGCATTAAAATACCAAGTATGGCAACAAAAAGTGTTATCACTCCCGAAGTGTCCTGGGACTTTGGAACATTTCCCTCTTTTCGGGCATCTTCTATTTTCTTGGGGGTGGGTTCTTCTGTTTTTTCAGCATCATCAGCCATACATATCTCCTAGAAGAACTCATAAAAATCTAAAATAGATTTTTCTTTAGTGCCGCAGTGGCTAACGCAGAAAAAGAAATGTATTCCTTTTTTGTTGGGAATAATGATCTCTTCTGTTTTTTCAGCATCATCAGCCATAGATTATGACCTCTAATCCATTTTCATTGACAAATCAATCCAGTTGGCCTGATGCACCAATGAACCTGAACTGATGGCATCTACTCCTGTTTTTGCATAAGACTCAATGGTCTCCAAAGAGATGTTTCCACTCGCTTCTAAAAGGATATGCGGATAGTTTTCGTTTCTAAAAGCCACAACCTCTTCAACCTGAGCCGGTGTCATATTGTCACACATAACGATATCTGCCTGCGCCTGCATAGCCTCCTGTGCTATAAAAAGAGTATCGGCCTCTACTTCAATTTTTGCAGTAAAGGGAATAACCTTTCTTGCATTTTCTATATAGCTTTGCAGATTTTGAATTGTTTTGAGATGGGTGTCTTTTATCATCAGAGAGTCATCAAGTCCCATTCTGTGATTTACAGCACCGCCACAGCGTGTTGCATACTTTTCAAATATTCGCAATAATGGTCTTGTTTTTCTTGTGTCCAAAAGTTTTACCTTATACGGCTCTGTTATTGCAACATATCTTCTTGTCAGTGTAGCAATAGAACTTGCGTGTAAAAGCATATCCAAAACTGTTCTTTCACAGCGAAGCAGTGTATGTGAATCTGCTTCCAAGACCGCAATCGTTTCTCCACTGTGAAATGACTGCCTGTCAGATTTTAACCATTGAATAGAAAAGTTTTCAAGCTTTGCCAAAACGTCTATATACTTCTGTCCCGCGACAACCCCATCACTTTTTGCTATGATTTTAGCACTTGCAGGTACCGCAGGCTCCACGAGTGCATATAAATCACCACGCCCCACATCTTCAGCCAAGGCTTCTTTTACAAACTGTTCTATCATAATGCCAACATTCGCTCTAATGCGATTTTTGCCCATTTTTGCGTTTTTGGATCAACTTCTATCTCATTTATCGGCGCACCCTCATCTATCGCTTTGAGTGTCAGGTAAACATCTTCAAGCGTTGTTTCATTCATTGTCGGACATTCCGGTTTTGTAGAGCTTAACACATAGGTATTTTTTGGTCGCAGTCGGTTTACCATATTAAACTCTGTACCGACTGCCACTTTTTGATCTTCGGGCAACTCTGTAATATATTTAATAAGCTGTGAGGTTGAACCTACAAAATCACTGGCATCACAAACAGCAGGATCACATTCAGGATGTGTTGCAATTTTTATACCCGGAAACTTTTTACGGTAAAAAGCTATATCATCCAGTGTAAAAAGCTGATGCACTGAGCAAAAACCGTCATAGCAGATAATGTCTGCCTCTTTCGGATCACCAGCTTGTCCAATCACCATAGATTTAAGTCCCATCTGGTTGGCAATATTTTGTCCAAGACATCGATCAGGAACAAAAAGAATTTTCTTCCCCTCCGCCAATGCTGTTGTAATGATTTTTTTGGCATTTGAACTTGTACAAACCATTCCGCCCATCTCTCCTACTTTTGCTTTTACCTCAGCATTGGAGTTTATGTAGGTGATTGGCAATATGTTTTCTCTGGCAATGCCGTTATCTTCTAAAAATTTCACAGAATCATCATAATAAAGCGAGTCAATCATACGGGCCATTGCACAACAGGCAATTTTTGGCATAACAACACGCTTGTCCGGTGAAAGAACTTTCACACTCTGTCCCATAAATCCGACACCGCAAAAGAGTACAAATTCTGCATCATCTGCCATTGTTCTCATAGCCAATTCCAATGAATCGCCTGTAATATCAGCAAGTTCAAACACTTCATCACGCTGATAAAAGTGCGCAACAACTGTGACACTCAGTTTTTCTTTGAGCTCGGAAATTCGTTTTTTTAATTCATCATTTGTTAACTGCAAAAAATCATCCTGTATTTCATAATTTTATTATTATGCAATTATATCAAAATATATTTAGCATAAAAACTGTAGAATGCTGTCACTCAAATATTTTAAGGTAATTTATGGATTTTTTATTTAATATCAATGTACAGTTTTATATTGCTGCATATCTTATTGGAGGTATTCCCTTTGGTCTTTTGCTTGCAAAGAAATTTGCAGGTGTTGATGTCAAGTCGGCAGGAAGCGGCAGTATTGGTGCTACAAATGTTTTACGCGTTGTCAAGGAAAAAAATCCGGACCTGGCAAAAAAACTCGGTATTGCAACCCTTGCATTGGATGCACTCAAAGGTGTCAGCGTTTTAGCTGTTGCTTACTTTATGGGGCTTGACGAATCCGTTTTATGGGCTATTGCTGTTTTGGCAGTTCTTGGTCATTGTTTTTCCCCCTATCTTGGATTTGAAGGAGGCAAAGGTATCGCAACAGGAATGGGCGTTATGATGTTTCTTTTGCCGCTGGAGACAACAATTGCTCTTGTTGTGTGGCTTGTTATGGCTAAAACAGTCCGTATCTCATCCGTCTCTTCCCTCACGGGTGTTTTATCTTTGCTTGTTACAAGTTTTGTTCTTCATCCGAATATGCCGCATGCACCGGTTGTATTTATTGTATTTATTCTGTTTTATAAACATATCCCCAATATCATTCGTGTCATCAAGGGTGAAGAAAAAAGAGTCATATAACTTGAAAATTCATATAGAAGAGTTACGCTTTACATGTATCATCGGTATTTTGGAACATGAGAGACAAAATGAGCAGGAAGTCATTATTGATGTTGCAATAGAATATGATTTTGAGGACAATGTTTTTATAAACTATGCGGAGGTGGCAGAATTTATAAAAACAGATATGCAAAACAAAAAATTTTTACTTATTGAAGATGCACTTCATGATTTGAGCAGAGAGCTTAAAAATAAGTTTTCAAAAATAAATACTCTATATCTAAAAATAACAAAACCCTCCATTTTACCCGACTGCAAGGTCAGTGTAAGCAATATTACAAACTTCCAATCTTAATCCTAACTTCATTTTTTTTTAAAAAAAATTGAAAAAAACTTTAAAGTAACCTAAATTTATGCTATTATTCCACCAAATATTTAAGCACAGGAAAGAATTAATGCGTATATTAATTATAGAAGATGAAGTAACATTAAACAAAATGTTAGCAGAAGGACTCAAAGAATTTGGTTACCAAAGTGATGTAGTAGAGACATTAAAAGACGGTGAATACTATCTAGACATCCGTAACTATGATTTGGTTCTGATGGACTGGATGCTTCCAGACGGAAATTCAGTGGATATCATAGGTGATATCAAAACAAAAACTCCTAAGACAGTTGTTGTTGTTATTTCAGCCAGAGATGACAATGAAAGTGAGATCGAGGCACTGCGCGCCGGTGCTGATGACTACATCAGAAAACCTTTTGATTTTGACGTATTAATCGCTCGTATTGAAGCGCGTTTGCGTTTTGGCGGAAGCAATATTATAGAGATTGAAGACTTGACAATTAATCCTGAAGAAGAAAAAATTACCTATAAAGAGACTGAAATAGAGCTCAAAGGAAAACCTTTTGAAGTACTGACTCACCTTGCACGTCATCGTGATCAGATTGTTTCCAAAGAACAGCTTCTTGACGCTATCTGGGAAGAGCCTGAACTTGTTACGCCAAATGTCATTGAAGTAGCAATCAATCAGATTCGACAAAAAATGGACAAACCATTATCAATCACTACTATAGAAACTGTACGTCGTCGAGGCTACCGCTTCTGCTTTCCAAAAGAAATCTAATAAAATTTTAAATAATGATATAATTTCATAAAAATATTTATGGGGTTATATCATGTTCTCTTCACGAAGTATTCGGACAAACTTTTTAATCAAACTGATATTCTCATCACTGACACTCATTATCATCTTTTCATCTCTCTTGTATTTTTATATAGAAAAATCAATATATGATGAAAAAAAAGAGGAATTGGTACAATATGCCAAAAATATTTCTGCATACAAATCAGTTTTTCAGACAGATGAATCAATGGGAGAAAACTTTTTCTCTTTAAATGTCGGCATCATTAATTTGAAAAATTCTCATACCGGTATGGATATTTATGAAACTTCTCAGAATAATCATACTTTTTTAACGCTCATCTATCCCTTTAACCTTGATGATAAAAGCTATCTGAAAATTACAAAAGATATTACACAGACAAAGCATCTTCTGAAAAAAATTCAAAGATACATCTTTGTTATCAATATAGCAAGTATCCTGCTTGTTATTATCTATGCTATTGCCTTGTCCAAAATGCTTATTGCTCCTATTCAGACATTTTCAAACAAACTGGCAAATATGAATGAGCACCTCATCACAGAGATAGATATGAAAAAACTTCCTAAAGAGTTTGAACCTTTGGGGGCAACGCTCAACCATCTGATTTTAAGAATTGAAAATTTTGTCAAATATCAAAAAGAGCTTTTTATAGGGACCGCACATGAATTAAAAACTCCCTTGGCGGTTATAAAATTAAAAAACCAGGTAACTCTCATAAAAAAACGCTCACCCGAAGAGTATATAGAAGCTATCAAAACAACCAACAAAACTGTCGATGAAATGAATATAATTATAACAAACATACTCAACATAGGCCGTCAGGAAGGTGCACAGCTTGACAGACCTGTAGAGGTGGATGTCATAGCATTTTTAAAACAAAAAGCGAATGACTTCAAACTTCTTGCCGAAAACGAAGGCAAACAGCTGCATATGGATTTTAAACCCGACGGATTTATGGCAACACTGCAGATAAGTCTTTTAAACCAGATTCTGCAAAACTTTTTGCAAAATGCCATTAAATTTACGCCCAAGGACAAATCTATCATACTCAGAAGTTCACAGGATGATGTCGGATTACTGATAGAGGTTGTAGATGAGGGATGTGGAATTGATGACAGTATAGATTTATTTGCACCATTTAAGCGTCAAGGAAACAAATCCGGCGTCGGTCTTGGTCTTTTCCTGGCAAAAAGCGCCGCAGATGCCTTAGGTGCGAAAATAAGCATAAGAAACAGAAAAGACGGAATTGACGGAACAGTAGCATCTTTGCAGCTTAATTCTAAATTATCCTGTATAATTCCAAAGAAGAGGTAATCTTTCAAAAATAATAAAGCTTTAATTTGCTATAAATCGTCAGATTAAAAAATAAATATAAAATATAAGGTTTTTGAATATGGCTTTAATAATAAATGATGAATGTATAGCATGTGATGCATGTAGAGAAGAATGTCCTACACTGGCAATAGAAGAAGGTGATCCGATTTATTACATTGATCCCGACAGATGTACTGAGTGTGTCGGCATATATGATGAACCTGCCTGTATATCTGTTTGTCCTGTTGACTGCATAGTGCCGGATAAAGATAATGTTGAAACTGTGGCAGAACTGCAGTTTAAATATAAAAATTTAGAAATAGAAGAGTAGTTCTTTGGCAAAGCGTGTTGCAATCATAGACATAGGCTCCAATTCAGTGAGAATGGTGATATATGAGAAAGTGTCACGTTTTGCTTTTCATTTGCTTCATGAAGAGAAGTCAAAGGTCAGAATTTCTGAAGATGCCTACAAACACGGAGGAGCTCTGCAAGAGACTCCTATGCAAAGAGCTTTTGATGCACTGAGTGACTTTATACAGATCAGCAACTCTTTTAAGACAAACAAACTCTTTTGTGTTGCAACTTCGGCACTCAGAGATGCCCCCAATAAAAAAGATTTTTTACAAAAAGTAAAAAAAGAACTCAAACTCAATATAAAAATTATCAGTGGCGAAAAAGAAGCGTACTTCGGAGGCATTGCCTGTGCCAATCTTTTGCCAATGCAGGAAAATGCACTCAGCATAGATATAGGAGGCGGTTCTACTGAGCTTGCCTATATAGACAAAAACAATGTCTCCCATCCTCTATCTCTAAAACTTGGAACAGTACGTCTTAAAGAGCTTTATTTTGATGCTGATGACATAGAAGGTGCCATCAGGTATATTGACGAACAACTCCAAATGCTTCCTGCTATGAAAGTTGAAACACTCATCGGAATCGGCGGAACATTTCGGGCAATATCCAGTTCTATCATGAAGAGAGAAACATATCCGCTGAATAAACTTCACGCTTATGAATTTAAGGTCACTCACTTGCAGGAGTTTATAGAAGAACTGCTCGATGCAAAAAGCAACAAAGAACTCAAAAGCCTTTTTATCAACAGTAACAGATTTGATGTCATTAAACCCGGTACGCTTATTTTACAAAGACTTATCAAAAAGATAAATATCTCAAAAGTGATTACAAGCGGTGTAGGTGTACGAGAGGGTGTATATCTGAGTGATTTGCTAAGGAACTCCAAACATAAATTTCCGCACAATTACAATACCTCCGTGCGCTATATTATAGATTCGCATATAAAAGACAGACAGTTTTCAAATAATTTAAGCTTATTGGCTAAAAAACTCTTTGATTTAACCCATGAATATTTTGGTATAGACTACAAATACAGATACAATCTTGCCTTAGCCGCAAAACTATATCCCGCAGGAAGCAGTGTCCATTTTTATTCCCAAAACAAGCATACCTATTATTTGATAAAAAGTGCCCTGGAGTTTGGTTTCAGACATCACGACATCATGCTCATTGCCACATTGACAAAGTACGCTAAAAACAAACTGCCGTCAAGTACCCATTTGCAACTCTACAAAAAACTTCTTCCCAAAGAACAGATTACGAAAACACTCAGTTTTCTGCTCTCTTTAAGTATAGCACTCTTAAGCCACAGGCCAAGAAACCTGGATTTTGAGTTAGTATTTGAAAAAAACACATTACATGTAAACTCTTCAAAAAAACTTTATCTCGCCAAAGAAGCCGTACTGAAACTAGAGTGTGAACATAACAGTTTTAGCGTAAAATTCTAGAATCTCTGTCCCATTGTAAACTCAAAGTTTGCAGTCTGGTCGCCATCCTGAGGGTTTATCGGACGGGCAAACATTAACTGAATCGGGCCGACAGGTGAGAACCACTCCAGTCCAAGCCCGTATCCGGCTCTTGAAATATTGTTGGTTAGTAAATTATCTGTTACATTATCCGAAATCATTCCCCAGTCTGCAAAAGCCACTATACGCATTTTTGCTTTTGGTATCAAAGGCATACTCAATTCTATATTATTTGAAAAAGTTTGTGTTCCGCCCACTCTTCTTATTCCATCCACTGCAGTAGCATCCGCTACAGTCGGAGAAAGTGTATATGCCTGGTACCCTCGCACACTTCCAATCCCGCCCATATAAAATTTTTCGGCAAGCGGAATGTATCCGTTGTCTATAATTGCATAATATCTGGCTTTGTATCTAAAAATAGCATCAAATCCAAGCAGATCCTGAAGTCCATAGTATTTGGCAAAATTTGTTCTTGCCTTTATAAAGTCAGCCGTACCGCCAAGCCCTGATTTTTCAAGACTCTGGGACAGTTCAAATCCTTTACGAGGAAGATAATAATCATCAGTATTATCCCATTTTATACTCACAGAAACACTGCTTTTTGTAAAAGCTTCAAACGGATTGATCCCGCCATATACAGAAGCATTGAAGTCATCTCCAAAAGTATAACTGTTACTTGAATAAGCATATCCCAGATAACCGCTGATATAGCGTGTAAACCTGTGTCCTATTCCCATACTCAGACCATTGCTTACAACAGAATAGTCAATATAATCAAAAGCTGACTGATAAATAGAAAAGTTTCCACTGAAATCACTGTCATTGAGACGAGGATTGGAGATATTGAAAGAGTAGTTTTGTGTTGTCTGGGACTTTTCAGCCTTAATGCCGACATTAATACCCGACCCCCATATATTTCTATCATTTACCCCGATACTCAGCAACAGTCCTCCATAACTTCCGTATCCGCCTCCCAACTGAATATTCCCGGTTGGTGCTTCTTTGACTTTTACAATCAAATCCATAGTCTTGTTGTCAATTCTTTTTTCCTCAATTGTATTGCTGTCAAAAAAACCAAGCCTTCCAAGTGCTGCACGGGAATCTGTCAAATCCGTTAATGAGTATATATCATTCGGTCCCAAATACAACTCTCGACGTATTACCCTGTCAAGTGTTCTGTTATTACCTGAAATCAATACATTTCTGATTCTTACTTTCTCGCCGGGCATAACTTTGAACACTACTTCGACTGTATGGTTTTCTTTGTCTTTTTTCAAGTCAGGCACTACCTGAACAAAAGCATAACCAAGGTCTGCAACAAGTGTTTTAATCTTTTTTGAGTCCTCTCTAAAAGTTTTGATATTGAAAGTTTCATCTTTTTTCAGCGAGATGGCATCTCGTAATTTTGCATCATCTGCAACATGGACAAGTTGATTGACAGAAATTTTGCTTATTTTATATGGTTTGCCTTCTGAAATCAGATAACTCATATCAGCACTGTAGTTGTCAAAATCAACCCGCACAAAAGGTTCATCTACTTTCGCATCCAGATACCCGTACTGCATATAATAGTCACGTATTCTCAGGTTATCGTATTCCAAATCTCTCAGACTCATTTTACCGTCATTCTGTCCCCAGAACCAGCCCATGAATTCTTGCTCTTTATTGGCTATAACATCATCAAAATCATCCGGATCCAAGCCGTATACACCACTGTATTGTAATTTTTTGATAATAATTTCTTCGCCTTCGTTCACAACAAAAGTAACTTTTACACTTCCGTTTTCCAAATATGTCGTTTCAACTTCTACGACACTGTCAATTTTACCTTCTTGTGAAATTGCGTCAATGATTCTTTTTTTAGCAGCTTCAATTTTCTTTTCATCATATAACGACCCTTTTTTGATTTGAATGACAGACTCTTTGACTTCATCATCATCTTCTTTCCAGCCCTTGAGTTCCACCTTGGAGATAATTGCTTTTTCTTTAAAATAAAAAGTCAGTTTTCCCTTTTCATCAAATTCTGTCCAGATATCATTAAAATAGCCTTGATCAAAATATTTTTTAATCGCTTTGTCAACCATCTCTTTGTCTATGTCATCACCTTCGCCAAATCCTAAAATTCTCAAGGCAACCGGCTTGGAAAGGTGGATTAATCCATTATAGTCAATAGTTTTCACTACACGCGCATATATATTAGTTGTCAATACAACCAGCAAAAAAGACAAAAGTATTTTCATTCATATTCCATTTAAAAAATTAGTAAAGATTTTACCCATTATGTGGTTAATATTAAGTAAATTCAGTATAATTTTACAAATTAACACAAAGAATAAACATGAATATAGCAATTATTGGATTAGGTTTGATGGGAGGTTCCCTTGCCCTTTCATTAAAAAAACAAAATTATGTTGACTCTATTGTAGGTTATGATCATAATCAAAAGCATACACAGGATGCCCTTTGCCTTGGACTGGTAGACAAAATAGTCTCTTTTGAAGAGGTGAAAAAGTGTGATGTTATTTTTCTTGCCATTCCTGTCAACGGTGTAATTAAAATATTAAAAGAACTGACGGATGTCGGGCCAGATACCACCATTATCGACCTGGGAAGCACAAAAGAAAAAATTGTAGCCTCTGTCCCGCCGCAGATACGCAAAAACTTTGTAGCCGCACACCCTATGACCGGAACAGAAAACTTTGGTCCGCATGCCGCGGTTGAAAATCTTTACTACGACAAGGTTGTTGTATTGTGCGATCTTGAAGAGAGTGGAGAACTGCAGACAAAGATTGCCAAAAAAATATTTAAATCGCTGCATATGAAAAAACATTTTATGAAGTCTCAGGAGCATGACCGTCATGCCGCTTTTATTTCACATATGCCCCATGCCATCTCTTATTCTATTGCCAACACTGTGTTAAAGCAGGAAAACAAGCACACAATTTTAGCCTTGGCTGCAGGTGGGTTTCGTTCCATGAGTCGTCTGGCAAAGAGTTCTCCCTATATGTGGGAAGATATTTTCAGACAGAACAAAGAAAATCTGCTTGAAGCTATAGAACTTTTTGAAACAGAGCTTACAAATCTCAAACAAAACATTCAAAACGAAGAGTGGGACAAAGTCCATCAAGAGATGGCCAATGCCAACAAACTGCATGATATCCTGGATTAGGATATATCATATTTTTTCAGCAGTTCTTTTACAAGCTTTTTATCTATCTTCTCTTTTTTTGAAGAGTAAAGATTAGCTTCCAAAATATCTACAACTTTTTTCACTTCCTTATCTTTGTCTTTATACGGCAACAGTTTTATAAGCAACAGCTTTTCATCATTGAGGTTCAATACTCTTTCTTTTTTCAAAAATTTCACCGGTTTTGCAAATATCATAATCAATATTCCAATGATAACTCCTGCAACAAAAGCTATACCTATAGAAAGTTTGTCATAGACTTTTGCTCTGTCCTTTACATGTAAAGGCTGTTCAGGAGTTTGAACAGACTCTTCTCTTTGTATTTTCAATGCTGTTTTTTTCACCGCACCGTTTACTTTGATATGAATGGGCTGTGTAGAGATTTTTTCTACCCGTTTTGTTTTAAGATTGTAAAATGCCAGTGAAAAAGGCGGAATTGTGAAATCTTTATCTGAAACAAAGGCTAACTTTTGTGTCAGAGTATTGCCTTTGATATTTATTTTTTCATCAAAAACATTTACACCCGGTATATAGGGTTTAAAACTCTTAATATCTTCCAAATTACCTTCACCTGTCACTTTGACGGTAACATTCACTGCTTCATTAGGATTAATCTCCAATTTGTCGGCAGTCGCTTCAATTGTAAAGTTACCGACTATTTTTGCATTATTAGGCAAAGGCTTTACATGTAACTCCACAGGGTTTGAAAAATAGCTCTTCCATTTTATCTGAGGCATAAAACCTCCCCAGACATCCCTTGAAGAAATTCTTGTCGCAATTTTAAGCTGTGCCGGTTTAATTGTAAGATTTCCTTCTCTTTGCGGAGCCAGTCTGTAGCTTGCTTTTGTGATGACATACCCGTCTTTTTGAGTTCTTGTTGCCTGTGATTCGCCTTTGATCCAGAAGCCTTTAAAATCCGGCGCTATAAATTTACTGTCAACGGCTTCGGCATCTTCTTTTTGTTTCAGCACCAGATTGAGCGTAAACGGTTCCCCCACAAACAACTCTGTTTTTGAGGGAATCAAATTCAGTACAAAATCGGCATTTTTATCCTGTACTGCCGGTTTTACCGTTACTTTTACACTGTTGGATTGCTCTGTTTTTCCATCTACTTCAACACTCACCGGTGAAATCACACAGCTTTTTTGCGGCATAAACTGATAACTCAGTACATAGCTTTTTTTATAATCATTGTTTATCATCTCAATACTTGTCTGAGAACTTGTCCCCAATACATTGCTGCCGCATATTGTACTGATAAGCGGTTTATTGACTTCACCGCCTGTAATTGTCAGGGTATAGGTTGCGACTTCTCCGCTGACAACGCTTTTAGGATATACCTTTGCCACAACCTTTGCATATCCTGCCGTTGCAAGCAGGCTAAAAATTATTATTATTTTACCAAGGTTTTTCATTACTGTTTTCCTTCTTCTTGTTACTTTGGTTTAATCTGTATAAATACGTACTTTGTTCATTATTAAGGCTTTTGAGCCATTTTGCCTCTTCTGCATCACTCATCCTGTTTTTCATTTTTTCTGCCTGTGCAGCTGATGCGGAAGCAGACTTCTTTTTGTCTTTTTTCTGTTTTTTCTCCGCACTCTTTTGCTGAGATTTTTGCTGCTGTTCTTTTTTCTTTTGCTCTTTTTGTTTCTGATTTTTTTGTTGTTCGCCATTCTTTTCTTGCTGCTTTTTCTCTTCTTCGCTCGGCTTTTGAGATTTTCTCTGCTCACTCTTTTTGTCTTTTTTGCCTTTGGAGTTTTTGGAATCTTGCTTGTTGTTTTGCTGCTGGTTGTTCTTTTGGTTGTTCTTATCCTGCTTTTTTTCGTTCTTTTTGTTATCTTTATTCTGCTGGTTCTGCTGTTTTTTCTGATTCTTCTGCTGCTGTTTTTTCTGATTTTTGTTCTTCTGATTTTTGTTTTTCTGCTGTTGTTTCTTCTGCTCTTTGTTCTTTAAGGCTTTTTTTACGGCTTCAAGGTTTTCTCTTGTATCTTTGTCTTCATGAAGTTTTAAAGATTTTTCATAAGATTCTATCGCCTTTTTCAAATTTGCTTCATCACCCATTTTTGCATAGGCATTACCCATATTTGAAAAATTTTTCGCACGTGCAGCTTTGTCATCAAAAGTTGCTTTTTCATAATTTCGAACCGCTTCTTTGTACTTTCCGGCCTTGTACAGGGCATTGGCTGCATTATAGTAACTTTCACTGTGGTTGCTCTTTTTTGCATAACTGTCATATATTTTTGCCGATTTTTCATACTCCTTGTGTTTGTAGGCATTTTTTGCCTCATCCAGATGCATAAAGTCCAGCAATCCCGCATATGACGGAGCAGGATTTCCGAGCAAAATGGCTAAAACAAACAATCCCGGCACCTCGACTTTTACCCGTTTACTCATAGAAGATGTCGCTATAAGCAGTAGCAGAAGTGCCAGTCCCAAAGGATAATAAAACAATGGTATATATTTTTCAATCTGCTTGGATTTGAGCTCTTTTTTCTTACTGTGACGCTCAATCTCTTTAAGCATTGCTTTGACATCGGCATCAGAATTGACACTTTCAATATAAACACCACCTGTTTTTGTTGCCAAGTCTGCAATTTTATCATTGAGTTTTGAAACAATGATTTTTCCGTTTTGTTTGATGAACTCTCCATTTTCAAGCTTTATCGGTGCTCCCTGCGGTGTGCCTACACCAAGCACAAAAACCGCTATGTCATGCTTTTTTGCAAAAGCAGTCTCTTGAGAAAAATCTTTTTTGTCTCCGCCGTCACTCAATATCAACAAATATTTTTTTGCATCTTTTTTTATACTTTTATCGACAACCTGCAGCATCGACATAAAGTCTGTGCCCTGCTCTGTTATAGAATTCGTGTTAAGTTTTTTCAGTAAAAAAGCAACAGCTTCATGATCAAAACTCAAGGGCGACACCAGATAGGAATTTTTTGCAAATGCAATCACACCGATGCGCTCATTTGGTGCCAGACGCAAGAGTTCCAGAGCTTTTTGTTTTGCCAGTTTTAATCTGTTTGGATAAACATCTTCTGCCAACATAGAATCTGATATATCCAAAGCTATCATAATATCAGCACTCTTAGCCGTCACTTCAATCTTTCCGTCTTTGATGACAGGACCTGCCAAAGCAAGTGTCATCAATACAGCAATCAGAAAAAAGAGTGCATTTCTTGCTTTGAGTGTCAAGGTGTTTGAAGAGACTCTGAGTCTTTGCATCACCTCGCTTGAAAAAAATGTTGCATGCGATTCTTTTTGTGTGAGCAACAATCCAAAGAGTATAACAATTAACGGTAACATATAGTAAAGAAATTCCGGATGTAAAAAACTCATATTACACTCCCTCTTTTATTTCGTAAATAGACATAAAGCAGCAGAGACAACAATGCTATAAACAGCGGATAAAAATAGTAATAGTTTTTATAGGAAAATGTTTCATTTTTTATCTCTGATTTTTCCAGTGCATCAATTTTTTCATAGACCTCTTTAAGCTGTGAGGCATTTGCAGCACCAAAGGCAACACCGCCTGTCTCTTTTGCAATTTTCATAAGCACGGCTCTGTTGTACTCATCAGGAGCGCCTATCCCTATCGGATAAACTTTTACCCCCTCTTTTTTGGCAATATCCAGTGCCACATCCAAAGGAATTTTATCCACTCCGGCTGTGGAGTAGCCGTCTGTAAGCAAAATAGCCACTTTTGATTTTGCCCTGCTCATTTTTAACAGGTTCACTCCCTGTGCCAATGCTTCATACAGGGCTGTATATTTTCCCGCCATTCCTACTTCAAGCTGAGCAACAATGCGGGACAGTATATGCTTGTCATATGTCAACGGTGAAGCGATAAAAGAGTAGGAACCAAAAACGACAAGTCCCATATTGTCATTTTCTCTTTTGTTTATAAAATCCCGTACAATTGATTTCACAACATCAAAGCGTGATGCAGCGGGGTTGAGCGGGTCAAATCCACGCTCTTTCATAGAACCCGAAGCATCCAGAATAAGGGCTATCTCATGCCCGTGTTTTGGCTTCAACTCATACGGTTCGTCTTTTACCGGCGACATAAGTGCCAAAATCATCATAACAATTGTGAGCCATTTTAAAAAGAAAAGCAGTTTTGATGCAGAAACATTGCTCTTCATAAACTGTGAAGCATGCGGAAAGTAAATTGAAGGCAGCTTCATTTTGCAAAGTGTTTCACATGCTATAAAAAAGAATATAACAAACAGTAATTTTGGAAATTCGAAATATATGCCGTCAAACATCTATCATTCCCTTATATAACTCTATTACATGTAAAGTATCTGTATCAAAATTTTCTACATTTTTTTTATATTTGTATTTTTGGAGTATTTGCAACATATTTTCATAGGCTTTTAAATGACGTTCACTGTCATCTTTAAAAGTTGCTCCGTAAAATGTCAAATCATATGCCGCTTTTTTCGGATTTGAATAGTCTACCGAAAATAGCCTCTTGTAATGCTCTGCTCTTTTGTTGTATTTTTTTCTGTTTTGCATCCATTTGTATGCCAAATATATAAAACCCGAAAGTATCAGAACAACTAAAAGGCTCACTCCGATAAGATAATATAAAGAGTACTCATGTATCTCTATAAGCGGCTTAATATCATGCAAAGGAATTTCATTTTGTTGTAGGTTTTGCATCTATCTGCCCTCAAATAATCGTCGTAAGGAAACACCGGTTTTTCCGTCTGTATAAACTTTTGTAAATCGAATCTGGTGTTTTCTGAATGTTGCATAAAGTTTTCTGTCATGCACTAAAACTTTTTTCGCATACTCTTTGACTGTTTGTGCATTAAAATCACCTTCTAAAACAGCACCGCTCTCAGGATCCACCAAAGAGGTAAAACCCATCTCCGGCGGTCTCTCTTCAAGTCTGTCACGTACAATGACAGCCACTACTTCATGTTTTTTTGCCAATACTTTAAAATCAGGGATTTCAAAAAAATCTCCGACAATGACAATCAAAGATTTTCTTTTGAGCCTTTTAAACAGAGTATCTGCCAAAACTTTATAGTCTGCTTTTTTGTTCAAAGGATCAAAATCCAAAATTTCATTCGTACTTTTATGGACCTGAAAAAGCTTTTTACTCGGTTTTAAAAAAGATTCCAGCTTATCACTGAAGATGTAGGAACTCAGCAAATCACCGTTTTTTATCGTCGAAAAGCTCAGCATGGCTGTAATTTCTGCAATAACATCCTGTTTAAACCGTTTGGAGCCAAAATAGACACTGCCGTTGAGCATTGATGCCACGACTACATTCAACTCTCTTTCTTCACGAAATATTTTAATATAAGGCTTTTGCAGTTTTGCCGTGATATTCCAGTCAATATGTCGAATGTCATCACCGGGCATATATTCACGCAATTCTATAAAGTCATAGCCCTCGCCTTGAAAAATAGACGGATTGTTTCCAACCATCTCACTAAAAACCTGACGGCGGGCCCGTACAAGTATTTTTTGTAGTTTGCTCATTATGGCGGCCTTATGGTATCGCTACAGTTTCAAGCACTTTTTGAATGATTTCATCTGTCGTGATACCTTCAGCCTCAGCCTCGTATGTAAGCACAATACGGTGACGCATCAACTCTTTTACGATATAAGCAACATCAACAGGAGTAACAAAGTCTTTGCCGCGCATAAATGCCATCGCCTTCACGGCTTTGAACATGTCTATACTCACACGGGGAGAAGCTCCGAACTGAATGTACTCTTTGACCTCTTCGAGTCCGTACTCTTCAGGATGTCTTGTTGCATTGACGAGTTCTATCATGTACTCTTCCACTTCTTCGTCTACATGTATATCGCGTACAACTTTTTTCAGCTCTTCGAGTTCGCTTTTATTCAAAACCGGATTGATTGTCTCAAAATTGCCGCTTGAAATTCTTCTTGCGATTTCAAGCTCTTCTTTTTTTGTGTTGTATCCGACGACAAGTTTAAGCATAAATCTGTCAAGCTGCGCTTCAGGGAGCTGATAGACGCCCTCTTGTTCTACCGGGTTTTGTGTTGCCATGACAAAAAACGGCAGATCAAGTTTAAATGTCGTATCACCGATTGTCACCTGCTTTTCCTGCATCACTTCAAGCAAAGCAGACTGCACTTTTGCCGGAGCACGGTTAATTTCATCCGCAAGCAAAAGATTTGTAAAAATCGGACCTTTTTTGATTTTAAACTGATTGTTCTGCGGGTCGTATATTTCAGCCCCCAAAATATCCGAAGGGAGTAAATCCGGTGTGAACTGTGCCCGCTTAAAGTCAAGCCCCAGAGCTTTTGAAAGTGCATTGACCGTTGTTGTTTTTGCCAGTCCAGGAACACCTTCTATAAGGATATGCCCTTCACACAACAGTGCAATCAGCAGAGAATCTATCATCTTTTCCTGCCCGACAACTACTTTTGCAACTTCTTTTTTTACCTCTTGTATTTTATTAATCATTTTTATACCTCAGTTATTACTATTTCTTTTTATTATTATTGCAAGTATATTCCCAAGAAGTAAACGGTTACTAAATACCAATATTTAACACTTTTGAAATGCCCTCTTTTTGTATGAGCGAATGAAGCTTTTTGACAAGATTCTGCCTGGCTATTTCATAGCCCTGGGAAGACTGTCCGGTTACATGTATGACATTTTCTCCTAACACTTCCCCTTTATAGTTTTTCGTTACAAAAGATATTTCACTGCGGGCAAGCGTAAAACCGTACGCGCTTGCCTTTTTGATTTTTGCATGAATAAAAACAGTATAGTGCATGTTTGATTTCACATTTTTTATGATAAATTTTTGTTTGGTCAGGGCACTTCTGAGTGGTTCAGCCAGACTTTTCACATTGGAATTTACCCAAAAGCTGATATGTTTCAGAAGATAATCATACTCTTCATTTACTTTACTCATCCATGCTATGTATTTTGTGTCGTCAAAGCCTTTATGCAGCACTTTCATCACTATCAGAGCATTCTGTATATATGTAAATGATTTTTTCATCTTTTTATAATATGCCAAGCGTTTGAGGGCATCACATTTTTGTAAATTTTTGACTTTGCTCCTGTATATTTTCAGTTTTTGGTCCAGTTCATTTTTTAAGCCTTGAAACAACTTTTGTTTATTGACCTTTATAAGCACCGCATATCTTTTAAAGCCGAGTTTTTTTGTATGGAGTATTTCATATTCGCTGATTTTTATTTTTTCAACACTGCTTTGTGTTTCATTGATGTATGTTGCCTCAGAGCTGTTGACACTTCCCTCTTTTACAACTGTTTTTGCACGAAAATTTGATGAAACCGCTACATGTAATGTCGAGGCTAAAAGACTCAAGGCATTCGTAATGGCATCTTGCTGGTTTTCACCTTCCCCCAGTGCATAAAGCGTAGAACTGTCAGACTGTGGAGGTTGCATATACCATGACGGAAGCTCTTTTTTTGCAACAACAACTCTTTGCTTTGCAGCACAACCGCCTAAAAGCAGCCCTGTAATAAGAAAGAGTAGGCTTAATTTGTTCATCTGTTTAACTGCTCAAGTGTTTTTTTTCTTTTGGAGATAAGAGAGTTGATACGGACAACAGCCTCATTAATCTCCTCAACCGGCTCTATCATCAAATCGTCCGCATATTCATAGTACTCTTTCGCCTCTTCATATTTCCCCTGTGCCTCTTTTATCACACCCAAATCGTAAAATGCCACATAACTTTTCATATTTGTCGCATCAATCAACTCTTTCAAAAATTTTTCTGCTTTGTCATAACGCCCCTGCTCAATATATTTTAAAGAGATTTTCAAAAGTTTCTCTTGTTCATCTGTATAATCCAAATCAGGATCCTCAAGTAATTTTACATGAAATTTTCTGTAATGCGGAGTCAGCTTATAAATAAATGTATCTGCTATATCATCGGCAAGCTTTTGCGCCACCATCATTTTTGACGGGATCGCCCGCGAATCATCAGCACAGTGCTTAAATGAACTTGTTCTGCCTAAAGTATCAGCATAAATGATATCGCCTTTGGCAACATCCACTATTCTTACTTCTGCAGAAAGTCCTATAAGCCGTTTCATACAGCGCACACGGTATGTTTCGAGTTCTGTACATTTTCTATTTGCACAACGGACACGAGCCTCATAAAAATAACTGTCTTCTTTGGTAACAGGGCTTACATTTCCAGAAATTATAGCCTGCGCGCCTATCAGTTCTCCAACCTGGACAATCTTTTCATCATTGACAAGACCACTGTTTTGCAGTTTTTGCTCTGCTATAACTTTATTTATATCGTTTCTGCTGACAACAGTAAAATATTTTTTATTGTTTATCTCAAAATTAGAAAGCTTTGCCTCTATTTTTCTCGAAAGTCCTACTCTGTCATGTGTGAAATCTGTCACTGCTATTACTTTTGTTTGCGATATTCTGTCAATTTGTGCAGGCTCAAGTGCCTGTACAGTCACTTTCTGAGAACATCCGCTCATAAAAACAATAAAAAAAGCCATTAGTATATTTGTAATATTTTTCATAAAACTCCTCTTCGTGAAACGATTGTAGTTAAAAAGCATTTAATTGTAAATAAATCTATGCTTTCTTATAAAATTTATAAATTTTCACTCTTTTTTCTTGACATATCAATTGTATTTGTCTATAATTTCGACCTCTTAACAATAAGAGGCAAGAGTCCTGTTAGCTCAGCTGGTAGAGCACGTCACTTTTAATGATGTGGCCGATGGTTCGAATCCATCACAGGACACCATTTTTTTGTTATTTGCACCTCAGATTAAAGTTCACGTACCTTATGTACGATTCACTTTAAACTTCGGCACAACTAATCAAAAAACAACTACAAAAAGTGGCCCCGTCGTCTAGCGGTTAGGATCCATGGTTTTCATCCATGTTACAGGAGTTCGATTCTCCTCGGGGTCACCAACTTTACTCACTTTCAAACAATCATTAGAAATTTATGTCATAATAACATTATCCTATAAAGAGGGAACAACATAGTTATGCATTCATGGACTACACTTTCCCAGGCATTTGGGGGCATCGGTATTTTTATACTTGGTATGATTATCATGACCCAGGGTTTACATGCTCTTGCCGGAGATACTATCAGAAATGCTTTAATTCGTTTTACAAAAACACCCACTACCGGAGTTATAACAGGAGCTGTCAGTACCGCTGTTTTACAGTCATCAAGTGCTACAACAGTTGCTGCTGTAGGGTTTGTATCTGCAGGATTATTAACATTTCCCCAAGCACTCGGTATTATCTTTGGCGCAAATATCGGTACCACTATTACAGGATGGATGGTAGCACTTCTCGGATTTAAACTCAAACTGGGCACTCTGGTTTTGCCTTTTATACTTGTAGGGTCAAGTTTAAAACTTTTTTCAAAAGGAAAAGCAGCGGATATCGGTTTTGCCATTGCCGGATTTGGTCTGATTTTTGTCGGTATCAGCTTTATGCAAGAGGGCATGTCTGTCTATAAAGACATCATTTCACCTGAATACTTTCCGGGAGATTCTTTTTTTGGCCGATTTGAGCTCTTCTTACTTGGGATTCTTGTCACAATTATCACACAGTCATCAAGCGCAGGTGTTGCCGCGACACTCACAATGATTTACGGAGGTGCCATCAGTTTTGAGCAGGGAGCAGCCTTGGTAGTCGGCATGGATGTAGGTACAACAGTTACAGCGGCTTTAGCAACCATAGGTGGCTCTGCAGAAGTAAAAAGAACCGGCTTTTCACATGTTGTATACAATATATTTACCGGTATTGCCGCGCTTTTTTTAATAGCACCCTACACTCTGTTCTTTGAATCTTTCGCGCCCGGTTTTTTCATGCAACAGGCTGAAATTGTCTTAGTACTGTTTCATACTTTTTTCAACTTTTTAGGTGTCATTGCAATTATACCTTTTACAATACCTTTTGCGCATCTTATGGAAAAAATCATACCCGAACCAAAACAAAAGTATATACAGGATTTTGATCCTGCATTACTTGAAAATATCCCTTTGGCTTTGAGTGTTGTGCAAAAATCTCTTGAAAATGAATTCAAAACATTATTGCGGTATATGCTCTATTTACTTGGAGCGAAAAAAAATGCACACAAAATCAATCTGCATACTTTTGACAAGCTTTTAGATGAAACACAGAATTTCTTAGACAAAATTAATTTAAAAAATACACAGGATGCAAACTGGCAACGGCTTATCAGTCTCATTCATGTTATTGACCATCTGCAACGGCTTTTTGACCGATGTCGTGAAGATGAGCACAAAGCACTGTTTCTTCAGTCATCACCCTTGTTGGCATTCGAAAAAAATCAATTTATTGGGCTTATTCAAACAAGTCTGCAACTCCTTGAAAAAACATCCTTGCAGGAACTGGCCAATTATACACAGCAGAGCAACTATGACATTGACAGGAAAACAGAACAAAAGAGAGAAGAAATAACACTGTTAATGGCCGACGGGACCGTTAGCATAGATGAGGGCACCTACCACTTAGAAGCAATTCGGTGGCTGCAACGTTCATCGGTACACATTACACGTATTGCATATCATCTGCAACAGGCACTGCTCAATGCAGGAAAATAAGATATAATAAGTAACAGGAGCCAGTTATGGATAAATTGCAAAAATATAAATGTGTATTTTGCGGTCATATTTATGACCCGAAAATCGGTGATGAAAAAAGGGGCATTCCTCCCGGAACAGCTTTTGAGGATCTTCCTGAGAACTGGAAATGTCCGGGTTGCGGTGCCCAAAAAGAGTATTTCAAGCCTGTTGAGTAAAACTGTTATTGTAAAGAGTATCGAATCGGTACACTCAACATTATATCTGTTTTTGGCTTTGGAAATTTTCCTGAAAGCTCAGCGATTGTTTTAATCGCCGCACGCGTCAAGATACCACTGCTTGAAGATATTGTTGTAATTTGTATAACAGTAGCATCTTTTAACAGCATAAAGCGAACAGTAACAGAACCCTGTATGCCTCGCTTACGTGCCATTCGCGGATAGTAGAGGTTTTCTTTTATCAATTGGGCAATCTGTGCCAGATTTTCCTGCAAATACGCTTCTTTCTCACTCACCTTTTTTTCAACAGTTTTTTTTGTCCTCTTTTCCCTGCGAAGATTTTCTTCTGCAACAGGCATGTTTTTCACGACTTCTTCTAGTTTTTTTTCCGGTTTTTCTGCTGCTGTTTGTTCTATTCTTTTTTCCGGTTTTGTCTTTTCTTCAATCTTTGTCTCTTTTATTGTTTCTTCTTTCTTTTTAATCTGTTTTTTTAAAGGAATTTTTTTCTTAATTTTCTTGGGTTTTTGTTGGGTTTTTTGTTTTTTGGGAGGAATCACTTTTTTATGTTGCGGGATTTTTTTCGCTTTTTTTTCAGAGATAACTTTTTTTCTCTCTTTTTTCTTCTTATGTATTTCTTCAGCCTGTTGTTTGATACATCTCAAATTTACACACACTCTTTTTTCTTCTTCAACAAATGCGGCAGATGAGACCACATACTTATAAACACCAAACAGGCTCAGCAGAATAAGCGCATGAACGAGCAAAGAAAGAAAAAGAGACTTTGAGTGATTAAGCATACATTGTTTTAAATGGCGCGTTTAAATTCAGGATAGGCTTCAACGCCAACCTCATTGACATCAAGCCCCTCTACCTGAATATCATCCTCTGCTCTGAATGCAACAATCTTGTTGATAATGTAAATAACAATATAGGAACTCACAAATGCAAAAACTCCGATGACTACAATCCCTTTGAGTTGTGAAATCAGTGACACTTTATCAACAAAAATACCAACAGCGAGTGTACCCCAAATTCCGTTGACAAGGTGAACAGAAAGTGCACCTACAGGATCATCAAGTTTTAATTTGTCAAACATTGGTACAGCAAAAACAACAAGTGCACCGCCAATGGCACCAATCAAGATTGGTGTGTACATGTCATACAAATCAGGTCCTGCAGTAATTGCAACAAGCCCTCCTAATGCACCGTTTAATATCATTGTGATATCTAAAAGCTTATAGCGTGCATACATGATAACAGCTGCAATGATTGCACCCGCCAAACCTGCCGTATTAGTATTCATAATCGTTTTTGCAACCGTATCGGCATTTTCGATACTTGAAATAGAACCGACACTGCCACCGTTAAATCCGAACCATCCTATCCATAAAAGAAGTGCTCCAAGAACCACAAGCGGTACATTTGATGCAGGTATCACTTTTATTTTTCCGTCTTTGTATCTGTCTTTTCTTGGTCCCATAATCAAAATCGCAGCCAGCAATGCCCAGCCTCCGGTGGAGTGAATAACAGTTGAACCTGCCAAATCATACATGTCAATATCCAACACTGTTCCCGCAAGAAGATCAGCGCCCCAGCTTACATTAACAATCAAAGGATAAATAACAGCACCCATAACAACCGTAAATATCATCAGTGGTATAATTTTTACACGCTCACTCACTCCACCACTCATAATATTTATAGTTTTACCGACAAATGCCATCTGAAACAAAAATGCCGCCCATATACTCATAGAAGAGTTTTCCCAGGAACCAAACGCAAGAGAGTAGCCGACAAGTAAAAATGCCATAGATGCTACCGCATAAATCATGGTATTTACCGTCAAAACAGAAGAGACATTTTTTGTTCTTACCAGTCCGGCTTCAAGCATGGCAAAACCCGGAACCATTAAAATAATCAAAACCATAGAAAAAAGTGTAAAGAAAGTATCCAGTATGTATTTGAAATCAGTTTCAGACATTATAAACCTTTAACCCGGATTATGCAACAGAAAACTCAAGAAAGTCTCTATCATTGCACCCAAGGCACATTCATAAAATTATTGACCAACCAAAAAGGTTGGCACAACAATTTTCTAAACATCCCTTGGACACAAGCATAGAACCTACTTATTATTTTCTATTGCATAATTCGGGTTTAAATTGAACTTAAAAGCTGAGTGTAGCAAAATATTTATATTTTAAAAATTAAATCATTATTTTTAAATGCCAAAGAAGTCAATATGTGGATTTTCTACTCCTTGTAAAGGAGTCGGCTTGAGTGCCATAGCGGCCAGCGAAGCCAAAGGGGGTGGGACACCGCCATTAAGTTAAGCATTTTTTTGCAACGCAGACTTCAGTCCGGGCTGAGAGTGGCAAGACTATTGCACCAGCCGGCACTGAAGTACCGGTTCCGAGAAAGCATTATTGTTTAGATAGCTTCCTCGTCAGTTTCACCTGTACGAATTCTAATAATTTTTTCTATGTCGCTTACAAAAATCTTACCGTCTCCGATTTTACCTGTACGTGCTGCTTCCACAATTGTTGCCGTAACCTGTTCTACCATGTCTGCTGTAACAACCATTTCCATTTTTATTTTCGGTAAAAAATCAACCACATACTCGGCACCGCGGTACAATTCGCTATGCCCTTTTTGACGGCCATAGCCTTTTACTTCACTTACTGTCATACCGTCAATACCGATTTCTGCCAGTGCATCTTTTACATCTTCCAGTTTAAATGGTTTGATAACCGCTTCTACTTTTTTCATTATCACTACTCCAAAGTTTTATTATTTATCAATTGTAACCATTTTTGATTACAAAATCAATACACTAATCCCAAAAAGAGATTAGTTATTCATGTATCTTTCACCTTGAACAGATTCATCCAGACCCATTGTTTCTTCATCTTCACTTACACGTGAACCACCAGTCAATGCAGTAGCAACATAGTAAACAACAACAGTACCGATAAGAGTGAACAGTCCAACAATAACAACAGACTCAACCTGAACAATAAACTGTCCTATTCTGTCACCTGATTCTTTCAGCGGTCCGTCCCATAACAGATCATTGTCTTTTAAAGCCAAAAGACCGGTTGCGAGTGCACCAAACAAACCAGCTAAAAAGTGAACACCGAATGCATCCAAAGAGTCATCATAACCAAGTTTCTTTTTAAGCACAGTCACACCCCAAAAAGCGAAGAGCGTTCCAACGATACCAACGATAAAAGCACCACCCACACCAACAAATCCGGCAGCAGGCGTAATAGCGACAAGTCCAGAAACAGCACCTGTAGCAAGTCCCAGCAATGTAGGCTTTTTATAAACAACCCACTCAGCAAGCATCCATGTAATAGCAGCTGCGGCAGTTGCTATCGTTGTAGTCAGGAGTGCTACACCGGCAATGGCATTCGCTCCAAATGCAGATCCTGCATTGAATCCGTACCAGCCAAACCATAAAAGAGCTGCACCAAGCGCAGTCAAAAGCACTGTAGCAGGTTTCATTGCAGACTTAGGATATCCGACACGTTTGCCAACAAGAACAGCAAGAACCAAACCGGCCAGACCGCCGTTCATATGTACAACTGTACCACCGGCAAAGTCTAAAGCACCTAAATCAAAGAGATAGGCACCGTCTCCACCCCAAACCATATGAGCAACAGGAGCATACACGACAAGTCCCCAAAGAGCCACAAATACCAGCCATGTAGAGAATTTAATACGTTCTATAACCGAACCTGCAGCAATAGCTACCGTAATAGCTGCAAATGTACCCTGAAATGCCACAAATACATAGGTAGGATATGTTCCGCTTAAATCATGCCAGCTGATTCCGTTTAAGAAGACATTACCGAATCCACCCATTACATTCTGAACAGCGGCAGACTCTGCTGTACCAAATGCTATAGAATAACCGGCAGCAATCCAAACGACAAATGCAACTACAAACGCTCCAAAAACCATAGCGTATGTATTGAGTACATTTTTACTTCTTGTCATACCTGCATAAAACAGTGCAAGACCTGCAGGTGTCATCAATAATACTAATGCAGTTGACATCATCATCCATGCTGTATCACCTGTATCAAGTGTTGCTGTATCCTCCGCAAATACGAATGTTGGTAAAGCAAATAAAAATGCTAATAACCATTTCTTCATGTGAATCCTTTTGTTGAATATTTTCAAAACAAATTATAGAATAATTACATCTTTTTTTTCAGCTTAAACTGATTAATTTTTAAGCAGCTTTTACAATTCCTCTATTATTTATTCAATTACACAAAAATTCATCAGTTTTAAACATTTTATTAAGCGACAATAAGATAATATATATAAATTTAAATTTTAGGTGTTTCAATGAGCAACTTGTTAAACAATGGTGATATACAAAGTATAAATATAGAAGAAACTCTTCAAAACAGCTATCTTGATTACTCTATGAGTGTTATTGTCGGTCGTGCCCTGCCTGATGTAAGAGACGGGCTCAAACCTGTTCATAGAAGAATTCTTTATGCAATGGACAAACTCAATCTCTCATTTGGTGCAAAGTATAAAAAATCAGCACGTATCGTCGGTGATGTTATCGGTCAGTACCACCCTCACGGAGATACAGCTGTTTATGATGCACTCGTGCGAATGGCGCAGGATTTTTCCATGCGGATGGAACTTGTAGACGGACAGGGAAACTTCGGTTCGGTTGACGGTGACTCAGCTGCTGCAATGCGTTATACGGAAGCCCGTATGACAAAATATGCAGGTGAACTTTTAAAAGATTTGGAAAAGAACACTGTCAATATGATAGACAACTATGACGGTACAACAAAAGAACCGGATGTAATGCCGACACGTGTGCCGAACCTTTTAATAAACGGTTCTTCAGGGATTGCGGTCGGTATGGCAACAAACATTCCTCCCCACAACCCTACTGAAATTATGAACGGACTCAAAGCACTCCTGGAAAATCCCAATATTACACTTCCTGAAATCATGGAACATATCAAAGCGCCTGATTTTCCGACAGGCGGCATTATATTTGGGAAAAAAGGGATTATGGATGCCTATGAAACAGGGCGTGGCCGTATAAAAGTACGTGCAAAAACACATATTGAGAAAAAAGGAAACAAAGACGTCATTGTCATTGATGAGCTTCCTTATCAGGTAAACAAAGCCCGTCTTATTGAAAACGTTGCCAATTTGGTTAAAGACAAAATGATAGACGGGGTAAGCGAAATCAGAGATGAATCCGACCGGGACGGTATGCGCGTTGTCATTGAGCTCAAGCGTGACACAATCAGTGAAATTGTTTTAAATAATTTATTTAAACAAACTGCAATGCAGACAACCTTCGGTATCATAATGCTCTCCATTTTAAACCAGGAACCAAGAATTTTTGGTCTTATTGACATACTCAAGCATTTTATCAACCACCGAAAAACTATTATTATCCGTCGTACAATTTTTGATTTGGAAAAAGCAAAAGCGCGTGCACATATTTTGGAAGGTTTGAAAAAAGCAATAGATATTATTGATAAAGTCATTCGTACTATCCGTGCTTCCACAAATGAAGAAGAAGCAAAAGAAAACCTGGTAACAGAGTTCGATTTTTCAGAAATCCAAGCTGCAAGCATTGTTGCAATGCGTCTTGGTCGTCTTACAGGACTTGAAATTGAAAAAATAGAAAATGAATTGGCAGAACTTATGAAACAAATTGAGTTTCTTGAGTCAATTCTACAAAGTGAAAAAGTGCTGCACGGTATAATAGGTGATGAATTTGATGAAATTTTACAAACATATACCACAAAACGAAGAACTGACATCGAAGATGACTATGATGATATAGACATAGAAGACCTGATTCCCAATGAACCGATGGTTGTTACAATTACACACAGAGGATACATCAAGCGTGTACCGCTTGCAAGCTATGAAAAGCAAAAACGCGGAGGCAAAGGAAAAACTGCTGTCACAACCTATGAAGATGACTTTATAGAAAACTTCTTTACATGTAATACGCACGATACGCTCCTTTTTGTGACAGACAGAGGACAACTCCACTGGCTGAAAGTCTATCGTATACCTGAAGGAAGTCGTACAGCCAAAGGAAAAGCTGTTGTCAATTTACTTAATTTAATGGCGGATGAGCAAATTCAGTCTATTATTCCGACAACTGATTTCAGCGAAGAGAAATCTTTGGTTTTCTTTACAAAAAACGGAATTGTCAAACGAACAAATTTAAGCGAATTCAGCAATATCAGAAGCAACGGTGTCAGAGCAATTGTTCTTGATGAGGATGATGCGCTCATTACAGCAAAAATTGCGGACAAAAGCATTAAATACCTCTTTATTGTGACAAAACTTGCACAGTGCATCAAATTTGAAATTGAAAAAACCCGGGAACAGGGACGAAGTACACGTGGAGTAAGAGGGATTAAGTTCAAGTACGAAGGTGATGAAGTCGTCGATGCAAACATTATAGCAAGTGATGATCAGGAGATTTTGATTGTCGCTGAAAAAGGGATAGGAAAACGTACGGATGCAGGAGAATACAGACTGACAAACCGTGGCGGTTCCGGTGTCATTGCCATGAAAATGACTGCAAAAACAGGCAAACATATTGTCGGCTGCCTAATGGTAGATGAGGGCATGGATATGATGGCGCTCACAAAAGCCGGTAAAATGATACGTGTTGATATGCAGACGATCTCCAAATCAAGCAGAAACACTTCCGGGGTCTATATAGTAAAAGGGGATGAAGTTGTCAGTATTTCACGCTGTCCGAAAGAAGAAAAAAGCGAAGAGGATGAGGAAGACACACCTCCTTCTTTAGACTTGGAATAGTAATTGCTGATAATTTAAAATATAAAACCTGGAGTCATACTGACTCCTCCTTTAAGGATATTCTATGAAATACTCTCTGGTATTACTAACATTACTTAGTGTTGTATCTTTTGCAGCACAACCTGCTAAGACTGTAGTAACGGCTATTCCTACCCAAACTGCCAAAACAGTAAAGGCACCTTGCCCTGTTCACAAGATGCAACAACCTTTGCAAAGCGAAGTACTTTCAGCGAAAAGACCCCTTCTCATCAGTGTCGTCGGACAAGGTGTTGCACCTATGAATACAACATCTCCCGCACAAGCATATGCTTTGGCAAAACGTGCTGCCATTGCTGATGCTTATAGACTTATAGCTGAAAAAGTAAAAGGTGTCAGAGTAGACGGGAAAGACTTTATTAAAAACATGATGGTCAAACGCTCCAGTGTACGAACATCCGTAGATGCAATGGTAAGAAATGCAAATATAGTGGAAACAACATTCAAAGAGGGTTTATGCGAAGTAGAGATGGAAATCACACTTTCTCACTCTCAATTTGTGCAATAATACTTTTTCATTCACTTGCACTCTCTGCAAGTGAATATCTTATTTCCTACAGATATGTCGTAAAAGATGCTTTACTTTATAATCGGGGACTTGAAATATCTCATTCAATGCACAAGTGCAAAGGATTTCCTTCCAATACACTCATTCTCGAATCAGACAACAGTAAAGATTTAAAAAAAATCATTGCACACAATAATGAAAAATTCATCAACTATATACAAAAAATTGGTCTTAATGTACAACATTACGCAAGCACAATAAATTTTCAAAACACCTCAACTACGATTATTACTCTAAAAACAACATGCTTCAAAGTCGATTTTAATGATAATTTTGTTAGAATATCAGCTTTAAAATAGCCGAATAAAAACAGGACTTTTTGTGAAAATAGCCATAGTCGAAGATGATATCAATATGCGTAAATCTCTTGAAATTGCTATGGGCGATTACAAAGAGTTTAGAGTAAAAACATTTAAAAATGCCAAAGATGCACTTAAAGTACTTGATGACAGTTTTGATCTGGTCATTACCGATATCAATATGCCCGGAATGGACGGCATAGAATTTGTCAAAGAACTGGGCGGCAGATACGAAGTTATTATCATGACAGGGAATGCAACACTGAGTCGGGCTATCGAATCTATCCATCTTGGTGTCAAAGATTTTTTGCTCAAACCTTTTGATGTAGACACGCTTGTCGATGCGATTAAACGCGAGGCAGTTGTCCAAAAAGTAAAAAAATCGGCGCAAAAAAGCAAAAAAACGACGAATGATTTTTTAGGCTCGTCTGAAGCACTTACAAAAGTTTTAGGCATTGCCCAAAAGGCTTCCAAAACAGATGCAAGTATTTTGCTTTTGGGAGAAAGCGGTGTCGGCAAAGAAGTTTTTGCTTCTTATATACACAAAAACTCTCCAAGAGCAAAAAAACCCTTTATTGCTATCAATATGGCGGCAATTCCTGAGAACTTGATAGAGAGTGAGCTTTTTGGCTTTGAAAAGGGGGCATTTACCGATGCGACCGAAGCTAAAGCGGGACAGTTTGAACTGGCAAACGGAGGAACACTCTTTTTGGATGAGATAGGGGAAATGCCCTATGGTGTTCAGGCAAAGCTGCTTCGGGCCCTACAGGAAAAAGAGGTGCGCAGACTTGGCTCTGCAAAAGCCATTAAAATAGACATACGCGTCGTTTCGGCAACAAACGCAAATTTAAACGAGAAGATAAAAAAAGGAGAATTCAGAGAGGACCTGTATTACAGACTCAATACTATTCCTCTCCATATTCCACCTTTGAGAGAAAGAAAAGACGAAATATTGGAAATTGCACAAAAGATGATTGCACACAACTGTCAAAAGTATGGTTTTGATACAAAAAGCCTCTCTGCTGAGGCAGAAAGTGAGCTTTTATCATATACCTGGCCCGGAAATATTCGAGAGTTGCTTTCAGTAGTGGAGCGTTCTGTCATACTCAGTGAAACCAGTGAAATTCAAAAAGACGAACTTTTTTTAAATAACAGAAAATAGAACAGGAGAAAATTGAATGAAAAAATATAATGTAGCTGTTGTCGGTGCAAACGGTGCTGTCGGTGAAGAGATTTTAAGAGTATTGGAAGAAATTGATTTTCCTCTTAAAAAACTGGTACCGCTTGCAAGTGCAAGAAGCGTCGGCAAGCAGGTAGAGTTTAACAAGGAAAGCTTTGATATTATAGAACTGACACATGATGTCTTTGAAAAAGAAGAGGTGGATATTGCCCTCTTTAGTGCCGGAGGCAGTGTCAGCGCAGAATTTGCCCCTTCCGCAGTTGCAGCAGGTGCTGTTGTAATTGACAACACCTCTCACTTCAGAATGGATCCCAATGTTCCTCTTGTTGTCCCTGAGGTCAATCCTCAGGATATTGCGCAATGGAAAGAAACAGGTATTATTGCCAATCCAAACTGTTCCACTATCCAAATGGTACAGGCACTCAAACCTCTTGACGAAGCATATGATTTGGTTCGTGTTGATGTTGATACATACCAGGCAACCAGCGGTGCAGGAAAATCTGCCATGGAGGAACTTGTCAGTCAAATGCAGGCATTTTTTGCTTTTAAACTTGATGAAGCAGAGCACAAGGCATTCAACCATCAGATTGCACTCAATGTCATCCCTCAAATTGATGTATTTACAGACAACGGTTACACGAAAGAAGAGATGAAAATGGTGAACGAGACAACAAAAATCATGCACAAAGAAATTGCTCTGAGCGCTACCTGTGTTCGTGTTCCGACACTTCGCGGTCATGCAGAATCAATCACTATGACTTTTGATTCTAAAATAGATGCAAACGAAGCAAGAGAAATCCTAAAAAAAGCACCCAACATAGTGGTTTTGGACAATCCTGATGAAGCACTCTATCCTATGCCTGCTGCATGCATAGACAAAAATGAAACATTTGTCGGGCGTATCAGAAATGACCTCTTTTCAAACAATATGCTGCATATGTTTGTCGTTGCAGACAATTTAAGAGTAGGCGCTGCTACAAATGCAGTAAGAATTGCCCAAAAATGGATAGAGATGGAAGAAGGATCGTAAATGATTGAAAAAATCTTTGAAAGCGGACTCTGGAGTTCGCGCTTTATGGTTTTAATGGCCGTAATTTTCGGTCTGATCGGAGCTGTAGCGCTTTTTATTGTTGCAAGTTTTGATATATATGATACAGCTAAACTTGTAATAAACACCTATGTGAACCATCATCACCCGGAGCACTTTCATGAACTGGTTGTCGGCGGAATTATAGGTGCCGTGGATTTATATCTTATCGGCGTTGTTATGCTGTTGTTTTCTTTCGGATTGTATGAATTGTTTATCTCGGATATTGATGCGGCAAGAGAAGATACTACAAGAGAAAATAAAATTTTGTCTATTCACTCGCTTGATCAACTCAAAGACAAAATATCCAAAGTAATTGTGATGGTTTTGGTTGTAGGCTTCTTTAAAAAAGTGGGACTTGCAAGCTACCAGACACCGTTAGAATTACTCTATTTGGCTTTATCTATTACTGCCGTTGCTGTCGGTTTGTATTTTTTAAGTAAAGTCGGACACAATCACTAAGGAAAAAAAATGGGAATAAAAAATAAAATATTTGTAGATGCATGTTTTGGGAAAGAGACACCATACACTCCCGTATGGATGATGAGACAGGCGGGGCGTTATCTGCCCGAGTATATGGCAGTACGTGCCAAAGCAGGAGATTTTTTAAATCTTTGTCACAATCCGGAAATGGCCTGTGAGGTCACTCTTCAGCCTGTAGATATAGTTGGTGTTGATGCGGCTATACTTTTTAGCGATATCCTTGTAATTCCTGATGAAATGGGTATGGATTTGTCATTTGTCAAAGGAGAAGGCCCGAAATTTTCTGACCCGATTAAAAACGAAGAAGATATAGACAGACTCACAGGCGGGGAAGAAGCTGCGAGCAAACTTACCTATGTGTATGACACCATCAAACTCATCAAAACAAAGCTTGCCCAAGACAAAGCGCTTATTGGTTTTACAGGTTCACCGTGGACACTTGCAACATATATGATAGAAGGACAGGGAACAAAAACATACAATGTATGCAAAAAAATGATGTATTCAAACCCTGAACTTCTGCACAAAATTCTTGCAAAAGTGACTGATGTCGTAAAATTTTACATGCAAAAACAGATAGAAGCAGGCATAGATGTTGTACAGATTTTCGACTCTTGGGCTGCTGCGATTGAGCCAAACAAATATGATGAGTTTTCCTGGAAATATATGGTAGAAATTGCCGAATATCTAAAAGAAAAATATCCCCATATTCCTATTATTATGTTTCCCAAAGGCATTCCGGCATTTTTGGATAAAATATACGGAAATTTCGATGTTTTTGGTGTTGACTGGTCCACACCTATGGAACTGGCAAAAGAAAAACTCGGTGACAAATATGTTCTTCAGGGCAATATGGAACCATGCCGTCTGTACTCAAAAAAGGCAACGACTGAGGCGGTAGAAGAGATTCAAAAAACTATGCAGGGAAAACGCCATATATTCAACCTGGGTCACGGAATCCTTCCGGATGTTCCTGTTGAAAATGCAAAGCACTTCATACAAGAGTGCCACCGTGTCAGCAAAAAATAATATTATCTTCGGACCTGTCAACTCACGCCGTTTCGGTATGAGTTTGGGTGTGGATCTTTCACCATCAGCAAAACAGTGCAATTTTGACTGTCTTTACTGCGAACTGGCACCAAGCGCGACAGTAAAAGAACAGACACTTATCGTTTCAGTTGATGAAATTATTACTGAACTGCGTAAGCACCTTCATGATAAAATAGATGTCATAACACTGACTGCCAACGGAGAACCTACACTCTACCCTCATCTTGACAGACTTATAGATGCCATAAATGAGATAAAAGAAGATACTCAAACATTGATACTGACAAACAGTGCTACGCTTGTTACTGAAAAAGTTTTCAACTCCCTTTTAAAACTTGACCAGGTAAAACTTTCTCTTGATGCTGTAAGCCATGAAATATTTAAAAAGATAGACAGACCCCATCCTTCTATCAAGATAGAAAATGTTGTCCAAAAAGTCATAGATTTTTCTCAAAAATATAGAGGAAAACTTTTTATAGAGATTCTCTTTGTACATGGCTTGAATGATACAAAAGAGGAGATACAAAAACTAAATGAAGTTTTGCATAAAATAAAATGTCAGAGAGTAGATATCGGTACGATAGACAGACCTCCGGCCTACCCTGTGACAGGAATAAGCTACAAAGAGCTGCATACCATAGCCCTTATGTTTGATGCCGATTTACCCATCCATATAGCTTCACGGCTCCATGCAGAGCCAAACAATTCCTATTATACAAAAGAAGATGTACTCAATACTTTAGACAAGCGTCCTTTGACTCCGGAGGATATTGCTCTGCTTTTTGATGAAAAAAGCAGAGAGAACCTGAACAATTTGCTTACATGTAATGCTGTCATGGTTAAAAAGGTCGGAAATTTAGAATTTTATGTTCCCGCCGACAATCTGAAAAGAAAGCGTCAACCTGGCAACGGACACTAGATGGAGCATTATAAGATTTGGATTGAAGCCTTTTCCGGTTTGGGACTTTTCCTCTTCGGAATGCTTTACCTTGAAGAACAAATCAAATCTTCCGCAGGGTATGCTTTTAAGCGATTTGTCCAAAATGCAACAAAAACACATTTTAAAAGCCTGCTTACAGGAATCTTTTCAACAGCTGTATTTCAAAGCTCTTCCGTAGTGACACTTATGGCTCTTTCTCTTGTCGGAGCCCAGCTGATGAGTTTGCAAAGCAGTATAGCCATTATACTCGGAAGCAATATAGGAACAACTGTCACTGCATGGATTGTTGCTGTTATCGGCTTTAACATGGATATAAAACTGCTCTCCTATGCTGTTATAGGAATAGGAGGCATGGGACAGGTCTTAAGTTCTGACACATCCAAATGGAAAAACTATTTTGGTGTTTTGGTTGGTTTTGGTCTTATATTTTTAGGGCTTGAGGGAATGAAAGAGAGTTTTAGTGACAGTGCCCAAAACTTTGATATGACCGCATATCAGTTTTCGACACCCTATTGGTATGCTTTAATAGGACTCGCTTTAACCGCTGTCATACAATCAAGTTCAGCTTCCATAGCCATTGCACAAAGTGCGCTTTACACACATGTAATCGGTTTTGAAGCTGCGGCTGCTTTTGTAATTGGAACAAATATAGGAACAACCGTAACAGCTTTACTTGGCAGTATTGGCGGTATTGCGGATAAAAAAAGAGTGGCACTGGCCCATTTGCTTTTCAATGTCTCTACCGGAGTTATCAGTTTACTCTTTTTATATCAATTGATTAGTTTGGTAAATTTTGCATTTCCGCATACAGACGGCGTTATAAAAATTGCAATTTTTCATACCTTGTTTAACATACTGGGCGTTCTTATCTGGTATCCTTTTATATCATTTTTAACGGCATTTACACAAAAATACTTTCACCAGGCACAGGACAAAGTTACAAAATTTATATGTAATGTATCTACAGAAGTTCCACAAATTGCTATAGAAGCACTCAAAAAAGAGATAGAGCATCTTTTGAAAAAAGTTCAGGAGTTTGCCCTGCTTGCCATCAATGTGCCTCCGTCAAAAGTTCTTGACGAGCATATGGCGATAGATAAAATTTTAGATAAATACACCCACAGTTTTAATGTAGAATTTGAAAAAGTATATGAAAAAATACGTCTTTTGGAAGGTGAAATATACCGTTATGCCTCTGAACTTTCTGCTGTCAATAATGATGAAGAGTACAATGATAAGCTAAACAGACTCATAAAAGAAGTCAATTATCTTGCCACTGCCGCTAAAGTCATAAAAGATATGCTGTATGATTTGGATTATTTTTATAATGCACATACAAAGGAAGAACAGCAGTTTTACAAAAACATACGCTATCAAATACTCAAAAATATTCAGGCTTTTAACAAAGCCATCCAGGGAGATGAAGATTCCATGAAAGAGATGGATGAAATTTACAAAAGAATTGCGGATGCTTACAGAAAAAGCACTCTCATAATAAAAGATATTGCAAGAAACCATAGTATCAAATCTGATGTGACGACTATGGCAATCAATGACATGCACTCAGTAAAGAGTTTTTCAAAGTCTATGTACAATATACTGAAATTAAACGAATTATAAAATTTAAGAAACCAATCTAATTTTATTTCTTCAAATAAAAGCATACTTATAGATTCCTTTTTTTATATATACTGCGTGCAGGGGCATACTGACTGACTTTAGATCCTCTTTTTATATGAATGATTATCATAATTATTTAAATTCTTATAATATAATAAAATCTGATATATAATTATTTATAATCTCCGGTTTATTTTACTGTACTTAAATAATTAAATATTATTTAAAAAAAGATTTTCAGTCTTATTTGATAAGATTTTATACAAGCCATTTGAATCAGAAAGAATAACTTTTTATGATTATTATGTGCTCTTGACAATTAAGGAGAAGAGATGCCTAAATCAGCATTATCAATAGCTACAATTCAGTTGCCGAATTCAAGGTATGGAGAGATAAGTGTTGCTCATATTGAACAACCGTATGGTGACTTCAGCAGTCCCGTCGTTAGTATAGGAATTTCACTTGAAGGGGATGACGACCATGACTGGAAAGTACATTTGCCTTATGAAAAACTCGATGAAGTTATCAAAGCACTTGAAGAAGCCCGTGATATGAGTGATACTATGCCCCGAAATGACAAACATTATCTTGACCTGCATGCCGAAATTGGTGGTGGAGCGTAAGTACGCTTCACGGTTCAATACTCGCATATCCTGTTTCCGGTCTGATAGTTATAGTAACATTTTCATCACTGCCGTTTGCAAGTGTAAGATTACAATCAACGGTTAAAAGTGCACCATTATTACCCATTGCAGTATATGCAGCTGTTGTTGCGGCAAGACTTCCGACAAGCGGTCTGCCTAAATGATCGAAACTGATTACAGACTGATTGGCACAGCCGCCAGAAGTTGTAACTGAAGTTACCCCTTTTAAAACTACACTATTTATATCAGTGTCAGTTTGCGGATCTTTTGCAAATCTTGTGTTATTATCACTCACTATGGAAAACCTGTTGCCATTCAAAACAATTTGCCACCGGTCTTTGTACCAAGTATTACTTTGGGTAAACTTGTCATCTATGATTGCCAAATGCTGTGTATATCTGATTTGTGAAAGTAAATGAACAGCTGCTTCGGCAACCGGGTTTGTCTTTACTCTGGGGAGAATAACAGCAGCCAATATCCCAATCACAACTATTACAAATACCAGTTCCAGTAATGTAAATGCTTTTTTCATTAATACTCTCTCTTTTAGTCTGCCTGTAGATTCTATTTTTTTTATTATATCAAAATAGTTGTGTTTAAGCACAACCACATCCACTGCCGCAGCTGCCGCCATTGGACTTCTGTGTTGATTCAAGAGACCAGTCATCGGTAGATTCACAGCCAACATCGCAACTCACACCTGTGCTGCAACCAGAAACCGCGGTAGTATTCAAAGCCACTCTTATTACAAACATATCGCCTTCGGCCAGTTGTGCATCAAAAGTGTGTTTCCCGCAGAACTCTTCATTCATAAGTTCAGCTACTATATTTGCATACTTATATGCTTCTTGCTGTGTTTGAAATGTAACATTGTTTTCGTATTCACTTTTTTTAAAGCACTCACACTCTTTTTCCATTTGTACCGTATACATAAAATATTCCTTTGAATTATTAATTATCTCAGTATAGTATTTATTAGCAAAATAAGCATACTTTATAAAAAGTAATTTTTCTTTATAAATGTTTTTTTATTTTTTCGGATAATCAATAAATAGCAACTTGGCATTGTCACTATCTATATCTTTCCATTGTTTACATGTAAAAGCGATACTGACAATGCCGCAGGTTGGCAAATTTTCTGTATAACCTGCATAATGCTCTGCTAATTCATTCAGCCCCGGATTATGTCCTACCAAAAACACGGTATTGTATTTGTCGTCAATATCCATAAGTATATCTTCCAACGTACTCACGTCAGCTTCATAAATATTTTGGTCATAAACAATTTTCTTTTTATTATAGTGAACCTTCTTTGCAATACTCTCTGCCGTCATCTTCGCTCGTTTTGCAGGACTCGACAAAATAAGATCAGGCATACTCTTTTTTTTGCGAAGTCTTTCGCCCATCATTGGAGCATCATGCCTGCCTCTTTTGTTTAAAGGCCTGTCAAAATCATCCAAATCCATATTTTTCCAACTCGATTTAGCATGTCTTATTATATAAAGTGTTTTCATAATTATGATCCTTTGTTCTGTGTTATGCTAGCAGAAATTGATAAAAAACAGGCAAATACCGATGAGTCTTGAAAAAAATGCTGTGAGTAAATAAATTTGTTGGAAAGTTTGTATATAAAGGGTTATAATTGATGTGGCTCCGGATACTGGATTTGCGAAAAAATCCTCTAAAACCTCGTATATTAGGGACTTTAAGTTGTTGGCTTCGGATAAATGTATCATAGTTTCTCCCTCAAAGTGACATAATTGAAACTATAATACTTTTGAATTTATTAAATTTTTCTTAATCTCTTGTATATTCCATAATATAACTTCACGCTTTTTGTAAAAAGCTCGATAATATCACTAATTTTCTATAAGTTCTTCAATTTCATTTTCTATTTTTTGTTCAATTTCAACAGTTGTTAATACTCTACCTTCTTCACTATATTCCCATTCTGCTCTTATTTTTTTAATATCTGTCCATTTTCCTTTTCCAAAGAAAAATGGATTAAGCACATATACACCTGTTCCTTTTCTTTTGAGTATCCCTTTTTTGGTAAGTTTCGATAAAGCATTATCTAACACTCCAACACTTGTATCAAGCTTTTTTGCTATATCTTTCTTAATAGCACTTGGTAATAATATAGAGTTATCATAGGAAGTGTATTTTAAAAGTTCATTAAGCAATTTGCTACCTGTTTTTGGAATATCGTTTAATTTACATATATCTTGCAAATAAAGCTTGATAAAGCTTGGTTCTTGTTCTACTTTAACAGTTCTTTCTGTTGTTTGTTCAACTTCTCTTGTTTCACCTGTTTTTAAATCAATTTTCGCTTCTGTTCTTGTTTCTAAATATGTAATATTTTTCATAGCATACTCCTTAAGTTTTTTTTAAGTTAGATAATCTTAACAAAAAAAATGAGAAAAATCTTAAAAATGGAAATAAAAAAATAAAAAAGTCTCACTAAATTTAATGAAGAGTTATAACCTATTTGATTAGTGTTTATGCTATTTCTCACCTATTTGGTTAATAAGTCTCACCTATATGGTGAGAGTCTATAATCTATTTGGTGAGACTTGATTGAGCTATTTTTTAAAAAAATTTAAGAAAAGTTCTTCAATTTTGTCAAATTTTATAAATTTTCTTCCTTCTTTTATTTTTGGGAGGGGCAAAATTTTAAATATTAAAATATTTATGATAAGAATATTGATATATTCTTTTGATTAGCTTTTTAACGCTCTTTGAACCGCTCAAGAACGGCGAGATATTTCCCTGTTTAAGGGCATTGGATAAATATACAACAGCTCTATAACGGCTCTAATAACTGCTAAAATAAAAAACTAACGCTGAAAAGCGTTAAGGAAAAGCCCCTAAAATTCGGGCCCCTCTGGGGTTAGAGACGCTTGAAAGCGGCTCGATTATCTGTGCAATCCTCAAATTATTTCAATTTTCGGATTGATTTTAATAGTCCGGATTTTTTGAAGTATTTATAAAGATTTTTGTCTTACGGGTTTTTAATTGGATTTATCGAGGTTTTTATAAAAAAAGAAGTATTATGTAAGACAAAAACGTAAGACATTTAAATTTTGTCTTACGCCGAAAAATCGGCACTATTCCACATTCGTGTCTTACACGAATGGGCGTATAGTGCCCCCTCATTTATTATTTTTTTATAATTTTTAGATACCTTTTTTTGAACGCTTCGGCGGAGCGAAGCTTAGACGCAAACTTCGTTTGCTTTTCCCGGAAGAGAAGAAACTTCGTTTCTTCGACTTTGGTTTTAATAATTATCCCAATTGATTGACAGAGTCAATCTCATTTTCTAAAGAAAAATAATCAACACTGTTGATAACTTTTTGTTTTAGTTCTAAGTTAAAACCTTGTGCATAGATATCTATTGTCAATGAAGCTTTATCGTCTTTGCTATGTCCAACTATATCTTGAGTTACTACAAAAATTTCTGGAAAATTATTTACAGCTTTTTGCATAAATGTTCCTCTAAATCCATGAAAAGTTTTTGCTGGTTGAGCTTTGACAACTTTTTTAATTTGTCGGTTCAGTTTTTTTTGCAGAGAGTCTTCGCTTTTATCTTTATAAAGTGGAAAATCTGTTTGTAAAACCTCTTCTAAAATTTTGTAATGTATTGGAATTTTTCTTATACCGTTTATTGTTTTAGATTCTTGTAAATCAAAGTAGTAGATACCCGTTTTGTCATCTTGCTTGATTGAATCATTTGTAAGTGAATTTATCTCTCCAAGTCTCATTCCAGAATACACAGCAATTTTTATAAAAAGTTTTAAAGTTTTATCATAGTATCTATCCTCTTTTTTTGTTAAAAGTGCTTGTATCTCTTCGTCTGTAAAGTTTTTTGCTTTTTTCTTTCCTGCTTTAGTTTGTCGTTTATTGTAAAGCTTTACAGGCTCAGCTACATTTTTTAATATATACTCTCGTTCCTTTGCGAATTTTAGAAACTGTTTCGTATATATTAAGTGTTTATTGATTGTTTTCTTTGATAAATTTTTTTTACGAACTATAATTGTGTTTAAATGGAGTTTAAATGCTTCTATATCTTGCACTGTAAGCTCGTTTATATCTTTGTCTTTAAAATAGTCTATAAGCCTGTTAAAAGTGGTTGTATAATCAACTATACTACTCTCTTTAACATTACCGTCATATATAGCTTGAGATATATATTTTTCTTTGAGTTCTTCGAAAGTAAATTTCTCCGGTTTTTGAATACTGTCGGTTGCTAACATTTCTACTTGATTTTTTACTGTTTTATAGTGTTGAAGCTGTTGCTGTATCTGCAATCTTGCGGCATTCTCAAGAGCAATTCTTAGTTCCTCTTCTGTATTATATTCGAATACAAGTTTAAAATCTTTTGTAGTCAGCTCAAACAACTCCTCTCCTTTTAATAAGTCTAAAACTTTTTTCCTCTTTATAGCTTCATTTAAGTTTTTAGTTCTAAGTGAAATTCTAAATAATTTTTGGTTAATACGACGACGATAGTAGTAGATTTCATTAACACGATAGAGTCTTAGAAATTTAGTATCATAGATTTTTCTTGAAGTATCACAGTTTGATTTTTTCTGGCTTTCGGAGGTTGAAAATCTCTTGAAAGTCCCTAAATTAAGGTGTTCTTGAAGTCTGGCTCCGGATACTGGATTCGAACCAGTGACCAAGTGATTAACAGTCACCTACTCTACCGCTGAGCTAATCCGGAATGTAAAAAAGTTCTCTTTAAAATGGTGTCAGAGGGGGGACTTGAACCCCCGACCCCCGGCTTATGAGACCAGTGCTCTAACCAGCTGAGCTACCCTGACATCGTTTAAGAGGGTGGAATTATACATATATTAAACTTTATTTTTACTAAAACAGGCTTTTAATTGAGTAATTTGGACACATACAGCAACTTGTCAAAGAACTTTACATGTAAGAATAAGGTAAGCTTAGTCAATATGACTAAAGGTATTGACATTTTTACTTTTTTCTTGTAATATTCTTCTCATAAATTAATCATATTTGTAAGGAGATATAATGAATTTTACACCTTTAGGAAAAAGAGTATTGGTTAAACGTGTTGAAGAGGCTAATACTACGAGTTCAGGTATTATTATCCCTGATAATGCAAAAGAGAAGCCTTCTCGCGGGGAAATTGTAGCAGTAAGTTCAGAGGTGAGTGAGCTAAAAAAAGGTGATGAAGTTATTTTTGGTAAATACTCCGGAAATGAGGTTACACTTGATGGTGATTTATATATAGTAATAGATGTTGATGATATTTTCGGAATCATTGGTTAAGTAAAAAAAATTAAAAAATATAAGGAGTTTAACAAATGGCAAAAGAGATAATATTTTCAGATAACGCAAGAAACAAACTGGCACGCGGAGTTGAAAAACTCACAGATGCGGTAAAAGTGACAATGGGACCTCGCGGTCGTAATGTTTTGATACAAAAAAGCTATGGTGCGCCTAGTATCACAAAAGACGGTGTATCTGTTGCCCGTGAAATTGAGCTACAGGACAACCTGGAAAACATGGGAGCACAACTTGTAAAAGAAGTTGCTTCAAACACTGCGGATGAAGCCGGAGACGGAACAACAACGGCAACAGTGCTTGCAAATGCGATTTTCAGCGAAGGGCTTAGAAACATCACGGCAGGTGCAAACCCTGTTGAAGTAAAACGCGGAATGGACAAAGCATGTGATTCAATTTTGGAGCACTTAAAAGCAGCTTCTAAATCTATTAAAGACAAAAATGAAATTGCACAGGTTGCAACTATTTCTGCAAACTCCGATGCAAAAATAGGAAACATGATAGCAGAAGCTATGGAAAAAGTCGGTCAGGACGGTGTAATTACTGTTGAAGAGGCAAAAGGTATCGTAGATGAGCTTGATGTTGTTGAAGGTATGCAGTTTGACCGTGGATATTTAAGCCCGTATTTCATTACAAATACTGAAAAAATGACAGCAGAAATCGAAAATCCGTATATCTTACTGGTTGACAGTAAAATTGCATCGCTTAAAGATCTGCTGCCGGTTTTAGAACAGGTACAAAAGACAAACCGTCCTTTACTTATCATTGCTGAAGATGTAGAGGGTGAAGCACTTTCAACTCTTGTTGTGAACAAACTTCGCGGTGTACTCAACATTTCCGCTGTAAAAGCACCAGGCTTTGGAGACAGAAGAAAAGCAATGCTGCAAGATATTGCAACATTGACAGGCGGTACTGTAATTTCTGAGGAAACAGGCTATACATTGGAGGGTGCAGAAATTTCTATGCTTGGACAGGCATCACGTGTTGTCATAGACAAAGACAATACAGTCATCGTTGACGGTGCAGGAAGTGAAGAAGCTGTCAAAGCCCGTATATCTGAAATAAAAACACAGATTGAAGCAACTTCCAGCGAGTATGATAAAGAAAAACTGCAAGAACGTCTTGCAAAACTCAGCGGTGGTGTAGCCGTCATCAAAGTCGGTGCTGCAACTGAGACTGAAATGAAAGAGAAAAAAGACCGTGTTGATGATGCGCTTTCGGCTACAAAAGCAGCTGTTGAAGAAGGTATAGTCATCGGTGGTGGAGCGGCACTGGTTCATGCTGCTGCAAAAGTAAATATTGATAACCTTGAAGGCGATCAAAAAATCGGTGCTGAAATCATATTACGTGCCGTGAAAGCTCCTATAAAACAGATCGCACAAAATGCAGGATTTGACACCGGTGTTGTTGTCAATGCAATTCAAAATGCAGAAAATGAAAATATTGGTTTCAATGCGGCAACAGGTGAATATGTAGATATGTTTGAAGCGGGTATTATCGATCCGTTTAAAGTTGAACGTGTTGCGCTTACAAATGCGACTTCCGTTTCAAGCCTGCTCCTTACTACAGAAGCGGCAATTTTTGAAATTCCAAAAGAAGAAGCTCCTGCAGCAGATATGGGAGGAGGAATGCCTCCGCAAATGGGAATGCCGGGAATGATGTAAGAAGCAGTGAGTAAAAAAACTGTCTCCTTGGTTCTTGGAAGCGGTGGTGCCCGTGGTCTAGCCCACATTGGCATCATCAGATACCTCGAAGAAAACGATTACGAAATAAAATCTGTTTCAGGATGTTCTATCGGTGCACTCGTCGGTGGATTTTATGCAGCCGGAGTGCTGCATATTTATGAAGAGTGGCTCCAGCAGATAGATACTCTTGAAATGCTAAAACTGCTTGACTTTAAAGGTTCAGGCGGTCTTGTATCAGGACAGAAACTGATGCAAAAGCTTGAAAACCTTGTCGGTGACTGCCTCATCGAATCTTTAGATATAAAATTTACAGCTGTCTGTACAGATATAGAAGCTGAGAAAGAAGTATGGATTAACAGTGGTTCTTTATTAAGTGCCATTAGAGCGTCCATCTCTCTGCCTCTTTTTTTCACTCCTTTTATCACACCATCAGGAAAAAAACTTGTTGACGGCGGGGTACTCAATCCGGTACCTATTGCGCCGACATTTCATGATGATACAGACCTTACTATTTCGGTAAACCTGGGTGCTGAAGCTGCTCCTGATATGCCAATAAAAAAACGTAAAAAAACTGACACTCCAATACGGCAAAAACTGCAACACTATCTGAAGACTCTCTCATTACCCGATACATTTGTCAAAGAAGACAATATGTACAGCATTGCAAACAAATCTTTTGAAACACTCCAGGGAGCACTCGCCCGTATGAAACTTGCAGCTTATCCTTCTGATATAGAAATAGATATACCCAGAAACCTGTGCAACACTTTTGACTTCGACAAAGCAGAAGAATTGATTGCCTATGGTTACAATTTATGCAAAAAAAGAGCTGATTTATAATTTATTGTCTTATAATGACTACACTTATACATAACGAAAGGAAAACAGATGAGTAATAAAATTTTCATAATAACAGTCTTTATAGGAAATATTGCATTTGGTGGTGTTTTACCAAAAATAGATCTGCAGGGAACCATTCACACAAAAAGCACAAACAGTTTTAGAGCAAAAGTCAGCAAAAAACTTTTTGAACATGGTCTTGACAAAAAAATCGCAAAAGCAAATGTTGACAATGTACTTCTTCATGATGATGCTCTTAATGAGTTGATGACACAAAACATTCTCAAAAACATCCCTTTGCTCAAAGATGAAGATATATTAAACTTTATCACACACTCTGCCTTACGAAAAAAAACAGTCGATTTGAGTTCCTATGCCACACTGGTTTCCTTGGTGCAAAAACACGCAGCCGCTTTTATGGATAAAGAATTAATCTCACAGATAGAACAGACAAGCATTGAAAATGAAAAATTAAAATCGATGAAGGTTTTTGTTTAGATGAAGATTGAAAACCCGTTTGAGTCTGGGCATATAAAAAACTATATTTTACTTTATGCAAGTGTTGTCGTAATAATGATTTTATTTTTCTTCGCTTCAACACTCTTTCAAGAAGATGCAAAAAAAATAGAAAAAAAGAGTTTTAATACAAAAGCACCTGAATTAAAAAAGCCACAGGCTGCAAACAAAAAAACATCTGTAAAAGAAAAAAAGTTTAAACTACTGCAGACAAATTACTAAAGGGCACCTCTGAATGTAAAACTACTCTTTCGTAACTATATACAACTGTTCGTGTCCCAGTTTCTTTAAAATATCCATCACATTTACAAAGTCCTGAAACTTGGACTCTTTGTCACTTCGAAGCACTACCGTCTGGTCTTTGGAAACAGCAGAAAGTTTTTGTTGTAACTCTTTGAGGTTTACTTTCTCTTTGTCAAAAAATATCTCACTTTTTGCATTCACATAAACCGTCACCTCTTTTTTTGTATCTTCTTTTTCTGTTGCTTTTGCTTCTGGCAAATTCACGGGAATAACGCCCTGCTTTATAAAAGTAGCTGTTGTCAGCACCATGACAAGCAGAACAAGCATAATATCTATAAAAGGAATGACATTGATCTGGTCAAACTTTTTAAACTGTTTTTTACACTTCATGGGCCACATCAAACTTTGTTAAAATTCTTTCAACTTTACGAAGAAGAATTGTATAGGCTACAATAGCCGGCATAGCCACAACAAGTCCCATCGCCGTAGCTTTGAGTGCAAGAGCGAGTCCTATCATGATTTTTTTTGCATCTACTGCACCCAAATCACCCAAAGTATAAAAAGTGATCATAATACCGATGACTGTTCCAAGCAGACCCACATAGGGTGCATTTGTTCCTATTGCACTGATGACATTGATATTGTCCGTTAAGTCAAGTTCTAAATTGTCTCTGTGTTTATAATCTTCTATACGTACACTCTTGTAAAACATCATTCTCTCAATAAAAAGCCACAAAGTGACAATACTCATAAGAATCAAGGTTCCCATAACACCATAATCAAGGGCCTGTTCTGCATATGTCATTATATCATTTGTTATTTGCATTCATATTCCTGTTTAAATTTTAATTCTACTGTTGTTCCAATATTTTTTGATGACTGCAACAGTAATTCTATATTGTTTCTTTCGCAAAATCTTTTGACAAGATTTAATCCTATGCCAAAACCCTGCATATTTTTATTTGACTGGTAATAGTTGTCAAAAATACGAACAAGTTCAACCTCATCCATCCCTATTCCGTAATCTTTTATTTTTATACTGTTGTTTTTTACCTCAATATCTATATTTCTTGAAGTGCCTGAGTATTTTACCCCATTATCAATAATATTGTCAATTACTTTTCCCAAACCTTTTTGATCGCTCAATACAGGCATTTTTTCCAACACAAGATTAAATTTCATTTGAGGATATATTTTTTTTACAAAGCCAACTCTCTGTTTGACTAACTCATCAACAAAAAACTCCTCTTTTATCTTTTGATTTGTTTGCATCTTAATCAGATAATCCAATTCATTATAACGCTCTTTAAGCATCATACAGGCTGTATTTATACGTCCAATGCGTTTGAGTATTTTCTCATCATGGCAATTTTTACCTAAAAGCTGTGTCGTTGTTGTAATGGTGCTGATAGGCAGATTAAGCTCATGGAGGGTCTCTTTTGAAAGGTTTTGCAACTCTTGAACATACTCAGCCAAGGGATCAACTGCAAGTTTGGATATAAATACTCCTGAAAGTATAACAATACAAAGAACAATAAAAGCAAACATATAAAGATTCTCTACATGTAATACGTTGAGAAAGTAGTATCCGAGCAGTAAAAAACCTGCTACAGTAAAAAAGTAATAAATAAAGATAATTATTCGAAGATTACGAAACAAGTTTGTATCCGATGCCGCGAATATTTTCTATGCACATAGTAGGCAGTAATTGTTTGAGTCTGTTTATATAGACGCGTATAGCGCCATCACTTCCTCCTCCGTCAGCCGTTGTCCACAACTCTTCATATATCAGCTCTTTTGGTACAGGAGAGTTGACATGATTCATCAGCAATGCTAAAAGTTCATACTCTTTTTTTGAAAGTTCCAAAACCGTTTTATTATAATAAATACATTTATGCAGCTTGTCATGACACAGTTCACCTATACATTCCGCTTCTTTTATCTTGGTTCTTTTTATAAGCGCCTGTATGCGAAATAAAAGTTCTGCATTGTCAAAAGGTTTTGTTAAAAAGTCATCACAACCGCTTACAAAACCACGATGAAGCATCTCTTTTTCTTTATGCGAAGTGAGAAAAATGGCAGGTGTTTCATCCTGGGCAGAGCGTAAATCACCGAGCAGAGAAATACCGTCTATAAGAGGCACATTGATATCCAAAAGATAAATATCAAACTTTGTATCATAGGTGGCATCAAGAGCATCCTGCCCGTTTGGATAATGAAGCACTTCATACCCCTCTTCCTCGAGTAAGTCCACCAGGGTCTCCCCAAAAAGAAGGTCATCTTCAAGCAGCAGTATTTTAATCGACACTCTCTATAGCCCATCCTATCGTTTCACCCGCATACATAGGCACAACTCCTGCATAGTTCTGGGGAACTACAAAGGGTCTTTTTTCAAGCGTCACTTCTTTAAACTCAGGACAGATTCCGTAAATATTTTGTGCATTGTCACTGACAAATGCCTGTAAATTATCCAACTTGTCAAACTGGTCAAATATTTCTGTCAGAAGCTGTAGTGAAATCGGTGCGGTAAAAATACCCGCCGCACAGCCACAGGACTCTTTTTTATGCTGAGGATGCGGCGCAGAATCAGATCCAAACATTACTTTTGGATGCGCTTCAAGCGCTACACTTAAAAGTGCATCCAAATCTTCCGGTCTTTTGGCAATCGGTTTGCAAAAAAGGTGCGGCCGCATCAATCCGCCGATGACATCATCCAGCGTTAACAGCAGGTGATGTACAGTAATCGTCGCATACAAATTCGGATATTTGTCCAGCATGGCAACCGCTTCTTTGGTTGTAATATGCTCCATTATAATTTTCAAATCAGGAAAATTCTGTGCCAAAAGTTCATAAATACTCATAAACTCCGCTTCTCTGTCCATCACAAAACCATCCGTCTCACCGTGCACGCATAAAGGAATACCCAAACTGCTCATCGTCTCCAAAGTAGTACACATCTCTTCTATATCAAAAGAGCTGACACCGCCCTCTGAATTTGTAGTAATTCCCGCAGGATAGAGTTTAATCGCTGTTATTTCATCTACTATACTTTCTAAAAAAGCTTTATCATAATTTTTATAAAACAGTGTCATGTAGGGTTCAAAATAATCATTTGGCACAGCCGCCATAATCCGCTCTCTGTACGCCAAAAGATCTTCTCTTGTCTCAACAGGAGGCACAAGATTGGGCATCACTATGGCCCCGCTGTAACTGTATGCCGTCAAGGGCGCTACATTTTCAAGCATTACACCGTCACGAAGGTGCAGGTGCATATCCAGAGGCATCAAAAGTGTATGGGTTTTCATAAAAATTTCCTTAAGTTTATCAATGAAAACATTATAACAAATTCGTTGTTAAATGCCCCATAAATATATATCGGCAAACCAAAGAAGCATACCTATAGGTGCTAAAAACCTATATAAATGACTGAGCTTGACAAAAGGTTTTCCTTCTATAAAAACACCTACCTGGACAGCAGAAACCATGAGTGAAGCGAGAATAAGAAAAAGATAAGCGGCAAGTAAAACTGTGTACCATGTTTTATGGGTAAAACCATACACAAGCAAAGCCACGATAGCAATAAAAACAAGAGTGTTTTGAATATTCATATTGAGATTGGATTTTTCTTCTTTTTTGTAAACGCGGGCAATTTTAAAGTAAAGAAAAGCAAGAAAAAGCATTGTATAGTAAAGCATTGGCAAAACTCCGTATTTTTTACAGGAATTCTACCTAATTAAGATTAACTAATCTTTATTATACATATAAATTATAAACTTTCTTTTGCCTGGGCTATTAAATCATTGATTGCATTTTCATAGCGTTTGGCTTCCTCTTTGTCTGTTGATTCAAATCGCGTCACTAAAACCGGTGTTGTGTTACTCGCCCGTACAAGCCCCCAGCCTTTTTCAAAGTTGATGCGTACACCGTCCACGTCTATCATATCTTTTATAACAGGAAAATCGGCAGGCGGATTTTTAAGCAGTTCTTTTACTTTTTCTATGATTTTAAATTTCTGTGCTTCTGTTGTTTCTACTTTAATTTCTTCAGTAGAATAGACTTGCGGGAGTTTGGCAAGTTCTGCATCTAAATCTATCCCCTCATGTACCAGTTCCAGCATTCTGAGTGTTGCATAAATCGCATCATCATAGCCGAAATAACGGTTTTTAAAAAAGACATGCCCGCTCACCTCACATGCCAAATCAGCATTGATTTCTTTCATTTTCACTTTGAGGTTTGAATGTCCTGTTTTATACATCACAGCCTTGGCACCACGACGCTCCAACTCATCATACATCACCTGTGAGCATTTCACTTCTCCTACAACGGTCGGCTTGTCCATCTTCATGGCATATAAAAGTGCCATCATATCGCCTTTGATGTTGTTCTTATGTGTAAGCACCGCTATACGGTCTGCATCCCCGTCATACGCAAAAGCAATATCACCCTCTTTTTCAAGCAGGGCTTTGACATCTTTGAGATTTTCCTCTACCGAAGGATCAGGATGATGGTTTGGAAAAGTTCCGTCAGGCTCTACATATATTCCCTTTACATGTAATGCGAGTTTTTCAAAGATTTCAGGCAGCACAACACCTGCCACACCATTGCCGCAATCATAAACAATCTTTGTTTGCAACCCTTTAAGGTGTTGAAATTCATTGACCATAAAATCTATATAACGCTCTTTCGCCTTGATTTTACTCACATCTCTTGGTACTTTTGGCGGCATTTGCATCGTCTCGCACTCACGCCCAAGCGCATAAATATCTTCCCCAAAAAAAGGCGCTTTGTCTACCGTAATCTTAAAACCGTTGTATTCACTCGGATTATGCGAACCTGTTATCATAACAGAAGCCGAAGGCACAATGCCATCCCACTCCTGATAATTTGTGAAGTAGTTTACCGGTGTCGGAACAAGTCCCATGTCAAGCACTTTTTTCCCGCCTGCATTGAGCCCTGCCACCAGATACTCAAAAAGAATCGGCGAGTGGCTTCTGGCATCATAACCCACTGCCACATATTCGCCCTCTATTTTAGATGCAAGCCCATAGCCTATTTTTGTCACACTCTCTTCGTTTAACTCTTTTTCATATATTCCGCGTATGTCATATTCTCTGTAAATGCTCAATTGTCCAGCCTTGTAAAATTATTACAGAGATTCTACATAAATATTTATTAAATATTACTTTTTGTGTTTATACTTTTATGTCAAGCTTTTGAAAATCTGCCTTTTCAAACATCTTTTTAAGCATACGTTCGCCTTCTTCTTTTGACAACTCAGCTATTGATTTTTTACCGTCATAGCCTACATTCTGCAAAAAATTTTGAAAGTCTTGAAAATTGGAAACTATTTTATTGATTGTTTCATCTACACCGTTTGGCTTTTTGTTTACATGTAAGGCTATCTCTTTCATATTTTGCGCTATCTCTTTTTTAATTGCTTTGACATCATCAGCAGAGAGTTTTTTTGTGTATAAATTTTTAATTGCACTGTTTGAAGATATGTCCATAAATATTGCCTTCTCAATGATTTTTTTCGGAATCGGTACTTTAGTGCCGACTGGTTGTTATAGAACTTTATGTATTACTATCGGTTTTATGCACAAAATCTTAACTTCTACAAAGAATTTATTTAAATTTACATATTTTCTTGGTAATTTAAAAAAAAGCTGATATACTGTTGCCAAGTGAAAGATGAGGCGTGAATTCATCTTTAGTGTGTTTTTTGATCTATGTGTTAAAACCTCCTAAAGACTCTCCCAATTTTTTGACAAAATAAATATACAAGGCTAGACAATGGCAGAATTACAAGACGGTAAAGTTAAATGGTTTAACGACGAAAAAGGTTATGGTTTCATAGAACAAGACAATGGTGGAAAAGATGTATTCGTACATTTCCGTCAAGTGAACAACAACGGTGGTGGACGTGTTTCACTTGAAGAAGGTCAAAGAGTAACTTTCGAAGTTGGTGAAGGTCAAAAAGGCCCACAGGCTGAGAACGTAACTCCACTTTAGTCTCTCTTTAAACCCCTATTTTAAGGGGTTTAAGAACTTTCAAAAACAATATAAGACAACAATAAGACAACATCTCCCCAAACTTTCAACTATATTTACAAAAATACACACTCTTTTAAAGTAGCTATTAAATAATATAAAGAGCAGCACTCTTAATTACAATGATTGATTAATTTTATATATGTAAGTAAATTATGCGGCATCTTCAAAAGCTAAGAAATTTGCTACTTCTAAAATTGGGAAAATATATCTTGCTTTTTGGGAGTTTCCTATTCTTCTATATCTAATAGGTAAGGTATTATTTGTTATAAGTGTATCCAAAGAAGTGAGGGAAATTTCTAATACTTCAGCTACTTCTTTTCTTGTTAATTGCATCTTATTATATTTTTTGTATAATAAGTTCATATATTGTTCAGTATTAGTCATATGCCCTCCTTCTTTAAATTTTTTCTTTTCCGTTGTTTAGTTTTTTATGCATTTTCGATTGTGCTGCTTAATAGTGCAAATTCATACAGTTCTTCTTTTTTCCAATCTTCCAAACAAAAATCTATATCTTTTAAATACTTTACGACATCTTCAATATGATCAAATCCATATTTATAAGGGATTTCTTCACCTTTACTATCAAACATTTCTGTATTGATTTGTGTTAAGTCTCCATTAATTCCATAACTATACCCTCCATCTTCATAATTACTAAAAGTAATGAAAATAAATTTCTCTATATTTAAATCATATGCAATCTGTATAGCACCATAAACTGAAGACTCTAATTCATATGTTTCTAATCCTTCAAACCATAATTGTTTTCTTTTTAATTTTTGGTCTATGCTGTAATCTGACTTTATAAGATCCTTCAAATCATTATAAGCTTTCAAGGCTTCCTTATATAATGTAGTTATTTTGATATCATAATCTTTATTACCTCTACCGTTATCAATCACAACATATACAGAGGCTCTTTTATTGTTTATATTTGTAATAGCACAAAGAGAAGCTCCATACAGTTCATCATCATAAGCAAAATATTTTTTTTCACTTACTTCAAAAAACTTTTCTTCAAATTCAAATGAAGAATATTTATTTTTAATGCCTAAATAAGCTAACGTATTTAATTTTTCTTTACTATACATATCTATTTCCTCGTATGAATTATTTCAAAACCTACTCTAAAAAAAGTAGATAGTTTTCTTGAATGCTTTAACAACTTATTTGTTCAAGCTAAATCTCAACCACTGAATAACTATACAAACATTCTACGACTTATAAATCGTATATATTTCAATATTAAGATTATTCTAAATTTAAATCTAATTTAATTTGAGCTAAATACTTTGCAATAGTTTTATGAGACATCCTCTTATCCAACTCTTTTAATACTTGTACAATATGTCTGATAGAAAAATTAGGATTTGGTTCTCTCTCCACTATATGTTTAAGCACCTTTTTAAGTTTATTTTGTGCAGTTACAGATCTTTTTATATTAGCTTGTGCTGTCAGTTCTTTCCTTTCTTTTAATGGCATTGCTCTCTTTGTGACACCTGACTTATGACCACCATAAGCTTTCTTTTGTTTTATTATTTTTTCAAACATTGGAGAATCTTTATATTCATCCAGAATTTCCTGAAATACACCTATTTCAAATATATTGCCACTAAGATAAAAGGCATTTTGTAAAAAATTACTATATGTTTTTGTTTCGTTGTACTTATCAACAGTTAGATCCCAGTTTGCTTCCAAACTATGAGTTAATGCTGTCCTAACATCTTTGAAGTAGTTATACTTTTTTAAACGTTTTATTTGTAATGTTGTTGGAGCATTTGGGAAAAAATAGCATGCAAGAACTTTATACTCTTCTATTGCTATGAGTGTAGGTTCTAAGCCTATCTCTGACTCAATATACTCTCTTGTATATCTTATGTTTTCATTTTCTGATAGATTGGCTTGTATGTCAAACTCTAAAATCATCCAGCTTACTCTCTCTTTTGAGTTGAACTGAAAATTTGGAACATCTACTTTGTAATTAGGTGTGCCTGCTTTTAAGAGAACTGCTAAGTACTCTTTTTGCATATCTGCACTGTTTATAATTGATTCATCTATATGATTGAGTGTAAAAATATTTTTTACATTTTTGCTGTTAAAAACCTCTTTACCCATTTGAGATATATTAATAATTGAGTTATAAAAGTCTATCACCCTTCTTTTGCTCATTTTCATATTATTTATCTGCTGTTTAAGCGATATTTTTTCTTCTGTTGTATTCATACTATCCTCGTTAATCTAAATATATAGATTAGTTTTAAGGAAAAATTTTTGATTTTCATTTACTTTTGGTATTTGATGGAGATTTTTGACTTAAATCCTGTTGTATTTTTTAAGGATGACTTTTGATAGATGCAGTTATTATAGGGATATCTATATAAAATCTATCAAAATACATTTATGTATTTTTATCAAATATAATAATAACATTCATCTATCAAAAGTCATCCCTTGTAAAAGTAGATCTAATGAATAAAAAATAATAGATGAAAGAAATTTTATTTTCCATGTGTTCCACACATTGTTTAAAATATGGTTTGCTTACTTCTTTTTTTGTTCAAACTATCTTCTATATTTATCTTCATTTTTTAGACTTTTCATTTTATTTACCTTTGTTGCTTAAAACTATAAAGGAACAAAGGATAATAAATATATGAAAAAGATAAGTTTATGTAAAAATGAAGAGAGTATATACTCAAAGGATTGGTTTACAACAAGTATTGATAGTCAAAAAAAATTGATTGAAATAGTAAAAAACTATGCATACTCAAATGCCTGTTTTAAAGATAATAAACGTTCACAAAAAAATATTATTGGCTATCATCAACTGCTCATACTTGATATTGATAATGATGAAACAGATTTCACTATAGCAGGTTGTAAAAAAGTTTTAGACCAAAAAGGCATGCAAGCTCTCATAGTTCCAAGCAAAAGTCATTTAAAAAGTAAAAATGGATCAATCAAAGAGAGATATAGAGTGTTTTGTTATTTGGATCAGATAATCTCAGCAGATATATCAAAAGAGTTATATACAGAGATGATGGCCCTGATTGTAAAAGATCTTGATATGAATGCCTATATTGATACAAAAGCTCTCTTTGATCGGGCAAGATTTTACTATCCAACTCATAATTTAGAGGAAAAATATATCACCCGTATCCCAGGATCACTTATTCCACTTGACAAGTATCTTGATCAGGCAAAGAACAATATTCAAAACAATACACCAATAGTAAAAAAGAATAAAAAAACAAAAAAGAGCCACTCAGTGGATGCAAGTCTCAATCAAGAAAGTACTTATATAGCACCTTCTGTAAACTATACCATTGATAAAGGAATATATTCTTATGATATTGTTGCAATCTCCAAAGAATTGGACTATGAATCATTGATTCATGATTTGGAAGGTGTCTGCTTTACTGAATATGGCAATAAAGGTACTAAAATAAAAACAGATATGAGCAATACTTATCAACATTTCAGTGAATCCGGAGTTATCTATGATTTCAAAAAGGATGTCAGTTATCATCTTGTCAGTTACATTCAGGAGATAAAAGATTGCTCTCATACTGAGATACTTGAACTTCTAAAAGATTATGTTGATATTGAACAGTTTAAAAGTGTCTCTTCAAAATGGCAGAATGCTTTACTTGAAGCATTAAAAGTTGCAAAAAATAGACAGGAGTTTTTAGATAAACTTATCGAAAATATGAATTTTACTTTCATTAACATTCACAGAGATAAAGAGGACCTAATTTATGTTGCCGGTAAGCAGTATCATATTTCAGATTTTTTGCTTCAAAATTATAAAAGTAAGCAGGATATTATCAGACAATTTCAACATAATAGAGCTAAAAAGAAGTAAAAAAAAAGCAAACCATATTCTATACAACAGCGGTAGCCCTTTGTGATCTCTGTTGTATTTCACAATAACACTAAAATAGAGTATAATATTAACAATGAAATTAACTAGTAAATATAAAGGATAAGAAAATGGTTAAATATGCACAAAATGAATTATTCTCCATTACAGACTTTACAAAACAGATAGGAAGTGTAGTTAGTAGCATAAAAGCACATTCTCTTGAAAAGATAGGGATTCTTAAAAACAACAAGCTTGAAGCTGTTGTTATCTCAACAGATGAATATGAAAGGCTCAAAGCTCTTGAAGAGGCAATGGAACTTGCTGAACACAGTGAAATCTATAATATGATTGAGCAAAGAAAAGATACACCTCTCTCAGAGTATATATCTGAAGATGATATGGCTGCCAAATTTGGTATCAGCAAAAGTCAGCTATAAAAAATGTATAAGATTATTTACCATCCTCTTGTCGAAGAGGATCTCAAAAAACTCAACAACTCTGTTCGCATTGAAGTCTTTAAAAAATTAGAGAAGATAAAAGTCTCACCAGAACTTGGTCCACTTCTTGGCAATAAGAACAATCTGAATCTCTCAGGTTTGAGAAAAGTCTATGTTGCCAAAAAGCAGGTTCGTATAGTCTATGAGATTGTTGATGATATTTTAGTTGTCAAGGTTATAGCTATTGGCAAAAGAGAGGGAATGAAAGTATACACTGAAGCTCAAAAAAGAAGAGAATAATATATAAATATGTGCCTATAACAAGGCACATAGTAAATATTTTATAACTTTTAAAATCCATTGAAATTTATCTGAAGATATACCAGATTTAGTTGGTATCTCTTTAGACATAAATTTCAATCACTAAAATTTTAAAAAGTTGTCGAATGGTATCAGGTACCAAGTCCCTACTATAAAAATATTTATTTTTACGGAGGCTTAAATCTCCTTTTTATGCTTGATAAAATAATAAGTACATTTGTTCTATAAAGCATACTATGCAACCAATGGAGTTTCAAACTGCTCACCAGAGGAGCTTTTATTACTTCTTTTTGGAAGTTTTGTCATGCAAACTTCAACAGCCTTGGTTCTATCTTTTAAAACACCATTGGCATATGTTCTGATATTTTTACTATATCTATAGGAGTATCTTGTTGCAAAATTTTCAATTAATGGATTATGATTGTTGTAATAGATAAAGTCTGCCTGTATATTTTTCATTTTATTCAGCAGCTCTTTATGGTTAAAGTCTATTCCATAGGTAAAAGAGGAGCTGTTGTTTGATACTTTTTCAGAATATTCAATATAGGGAGGATCTATAAGTAGTAAAGCATCTGAACTGTTTTTATATTTTTTCAATAGTGTTTGATACTGTACAGACTTAAATGTAATCTTTGTACTTGTAAGTATCTTATGATAAAGAGCTACTTTGTTAATCAGTAGTTCTATATTGATAATTTTATAGGATGTCTCAAAAAAACAGGTTTTTGTTTTCATATCATAATCCAGCATGGCTCCGGTAGACTTGTGAATCAAAAAAAGGAATAAAGCTGCTCTTCTAGGTGACATTTTCTTTTGTAATTCAAGATCTTTAAATTCTTTTTCTATACTGATATGTAATTCACGAGCCTCTTCTCTGCTTACAGGTGCAAATTTTCCATATTTTTTATAGTAGTCAAGAGGGATGGAAGCTAAATGACGTTGTACTTGTTTTGATTTCCTCTGTATTTGTCTGTAAACATTGATAATGGACTTGTTGATATCATTGATTACAACTTCTTCAATACTGTTTTGCAGTAAAACAGGTAATACATTATATGTAGCACCCATACCACCGGCAAAAATATCTATAAATTTTGTATATTTTTTATTTTTAAATGCATTGATAGCTAATTGCTGCATATCTGTCTTGTTTACACCTTGCTTACCACCGGCATAAGGAAACAGTACAAATTTTTTAGTATTAGTGTCATCTGAAAAGCTGTCATAGTTTATGATTTCCAAATCTCTCTGCTTGAGAAAAATCTGCAGTTCTTTTTCATTCATACTTTTCAAAGATGCAAACAGATCTTTATCTTTTGAGTAGCTGATTAATGCCTGATTAACATACATATTTTTTGATACAAAGGGTTTGGTAATATTCTTTACAATTGTTTGAGAACTTCGTCTCAATTCCTCAGAGCGTATCTTTTTGATATTCTTTGTAATAATATCAGAAGAGATATTCTTCATACTTTTTAAAGTTTGTAGAAGACTCTTAGTTTTTTGCTCTGTTTTTCTTGATGAGCTTTTGAGAGATGTCGGCTTTATGTATAAAAGCAGATTTTCGATTATTGCTTCAAGTACAGAAATTGTAATAGAGTTACCAATTTGTTTTTTCTTCTGAGCATTTGAAACAGGAAATACAAAATCAGATGGAAATCCCTGGATTGCTGCCATCTCTTCGAGTGTCAGATATCGGAACAGTTTGTTTTTTGTATCATAGAACTTTGTCTTTGCAGATGAAGCAACTATACAGGGTGCAATACCCTCAGTAGAACATATACGTTGATCAGAAGCATATTTAATATGTGGAAGTTTCCAGAGTTTTATGATATCTGTAACTCTTTTTGCATTAAAAGGAACTCTCTTGGAAGCATCATATAAACAGCAAGAGTAGTTTTTGTTTATCTCTATATATTCATTTACAGACTTTCGATTGCTTTGAGGTTCTGGAAAATGATATCCATGCTGAATATCTTTTCTTATTGCTACAAGAAACAGTCTTTCTCTGTTTTGAGCAGAACCAAAGTGTTTGGAGTTTAATACCTGGTAGTAAATTTTGTAATCAAGTTCTTCAAATGCAGCCTTAATCACTTCAAAAGTATTACCCTTATCATGATTGATTATGCCTTTGACATTTTCAAAGATAATGTATTTAGGCTTGGTCTCTTTAACAATTTTTAAAGCATCAAATGTTAGGGTTCCTCTTGTGTCATTAAAACCACCTCTTTTTCCTTGCATACTGAATGATTGACAGGGTAGTGAGAGCACCAGCAAATCAACATAAGGCATTTTTGTAGAATCTAACTGCGTTAAATCCTTATAAGTGTGTTCAACAGTATGATTTGCCTCAAAAGTCTTGCGAGCAAATTTGTCTATCTCTACCATATATTTATTTATATGTGTAATACCTATATTTTTTAATGCCTGTTCAAATGCACCAATACCACTGCATATAGAGCCACAAGTGAGTATATTAGACTCATTAAGACTATTCTTGTATGAAGATAATCCTTTTATTGGATTTGGGTTAGTTTTTTTGATAAGATTTTTCATCTGATCTCCTTTTGTTATTGATAAAAAGGGTTATGACATTCATATCCGATTCATAAGTCGTATTTGAAAAAATAGGCTAGGAAATAATTTAAAAAAGAAGCTCTGTATGAAGAAAAAAACAATTGATAAAGCAGCAAAGAAAGAGATTGCACAAAATCTGGAACTATGTGGAAGTGATGAAGTTTATTATCAGGAGTTAAATAGGATATGTACAGAATATTCTGAGGCTGATGAACAAAAAATTGAACAATATCTACAAACACTAATAAAAGAGTCTGATGAAAATAAGGCACCATATAGAACAGGTATTCAAAATGTAAATTTTGCAATAATTGCTGTATTAGTTAGGCTTATTAACGAAACTAACTATCCAATTAAAACAGCAGATATCTATAAAATCAATACAGAGGAAATACATAAAATTGTTGAGACTCACATACAGCTACTTCAAACAATAAATGCTAAAAAAAGGAAAAATCTACAAGAAGAACTGCACTCTTTGCAAAGAGAAGATCCTCTAAAACACAAAGAAAAAATAAACTCATTGTCTAAGCATATTGAAAGGCTAAAAGATAGTAAAAAAAAGATAAAAATTTCAGTTTTTGCAAATGATGGTTCAACATACAAACCAAAGAGGGATGCTATAGAAAAAGCATTAAAATTTTTATCTGTGTACAATGTTGTCACATATGTTTCTCCTAATGCTTATAAACTAAATATGCAACATTGGTTTAATTACCAGAGATTTTCACTTAATAATACATATCTTTTGGTAGATCTCTTACCGCTGCTTGCTGCCTTTTTAAAATATAATGCACCTAATCGAGTTGATAATTTTTTAAGCCATATAGACAAGATAGTAGGTTTCACTCTGCAAGCTCCTAAAAATCATGCTGCTTTTGCCAATATAGAAAACTATATTATTAAAATACTTAGCGATGATACCTCCACTCTGAGTTTTAAACTTAATAAAACGAACAGTTCACTTAATAACAAGCTAGAATTTGAAAATGTTGACACCTTACAAATTCTATTTGAACAAGATAGAAAAAAGTATCTAAAATTTGAAGAGCATAACAAAAAATATCAAGTACGAATTGAAGATATTTTATATTTAAAAGTTCCAGATAAGACAGAAACTTCGGTATATTGGAAAGATACAAAGTGTTTCGTGATATTTAATGATATGTATGAACATAATCATAAGATATATCAAGACAGGAAAAAAGAGAAAATAAATGAAGGAAGTACTCATTACTACAAAGAAGATATTGAGGTTATTTTTGAAGCCAATACAAACATGAAAGATTTGTTTGATTTACATGTTTTAAAAAATACAGTGATGTATATAGAAGAAGCAGAAAAAGAGAGCTTTACAGCTGAAATCAAAGACAAAATTGATCTATCTAAAGATATAGACTTTCGAAATAAAATTTATATTACTGGAAAAGGATGTAAAGATGATATCTTAAGCTATGCTCAACGAAGTGGAACAGATATCAAGTTGTTATATCCCAAATATTTGGTTGCAGAGTTAAAAAAAATAATAAGAAAATGTGAATTGATGTATGAATGAGAATAAAATTGTAATGCTTTTACACAGATGAAGAAATTGTTGGCTGTTGTTCCTTAAAATAGAGTCTAACAAGGAACATTTATGAAAACAATTATTAAAAGCGAATTTATACATGACAATATGTATGACAAAGCATATGTAGCAAAACTTTCTATAGAAAAAAGTACAGGTAAACTCTCAAGAGTTTTTATACACAAAAAGAATATCCAAAGTAAGCCGTACAGTTTTTATTTTCAATGGGCCTTAACACAAGGTGGAGTCTATGAAAAAAAAGAACAACATCATTATCAAGGTCAAATAACAAGTTATTTTGCTGTTAATTATAATGGTGACATTATTAAACTGCGCAATAGAAAAATTGCACAGATTCTTTTAAAAAAAGGGATTAGAAGTTGGGGAAGAATTTCCCCACTAAGAATACAAATGTATAATTTGATGGCTAGAAAATCTTAAGATGCCATATCTAAAACTTTTATACCATAATTTCTAAGTTCACCCGTAGGTCCAACATATCGATATAGTGTTGGTCTGGTAACTCCAAGTTCTTTGCAAAGTTCAGAAACTGAAGTATCTCTATTTTTCATAGCCACCTGAGCAAGTCGCACTTGTGATTTTGTAAGTTGAAATTTTCGACCACCTGTACGACCACGGGCACGAGCAGATTTGATTCCAGCAACAGTGCGTTCACGGATGATAGATCTCTCATATTCTGCCAAAGCTCCAAAAATTGAAAAAATCATTTTTCCTGCAGGATTAGTAGTATCAATATTTACACCTGTACCTGATATGACCTTAAAGCCAATTCCTCTTGAAGTCAGATTATCGATTGTTTCGATTAAATGTTTTAAATTTCTACCAAGGCGATCAAGCTTCCATACAACCAATACATCATCTTTGCGTAATGCTTTTAAACATGCTTCAAGCCCAGGTCTCTCATTTTTTGATCCTGAGATTTTATCAGTATAGATATTTTCTTTGTTAACTCCGGATTCAACTAAAGCATCAATCTGTAAATCTAAGACCTGACTTCCATCTGATTTTGAAACTCTTGCATAACCTATCAACATTAAAATCCTTTAAAAATTAAGGTGTAAATTAAACCTTCGTTTGTGAAACACATCTCTCAGAGATCGTATTACAGGCCTTTTTTGTCAATTAACCCGTTTCACAATCTAAGTTTAGCGAACCCCTATTAGATCTAGATTAATTTACACATTTTTCATCAAATTTAACTGATATAAATATTTTAGAAAAACTATTGCTTAAAATAGATTTAAAAGAAAAGGATTAAAATGAAAAAACAACAAGATATAGAAAATGAAACAATAGAGTTGATAGTATCAGATATGAATAAACTTTCCAGTCACCAAAAATTCAGTATTGCACAGGCATTTAATGGCAAAAGTGAAATGCTTTTACAGGCATTAATAGATGACAATAGTACTTTGAGCTTTCCAAATGCCGAAGGTAAATTACAAGAAGTCAGTATTTTGGCAGTGCTGCTGGAGAATAAAAGTATCGTTGGAATTTTAAGAGATAAACTTATTCAAGCCTGTGCTGACAGTCAAGATCAAGAGGTGAAAATAAGATTGGCAAAAGATCCAAAAACACCTCTTGATATTCAAAAAAATCTTGCCAAGGATCCAAATGGGGATATACGTGTTGAGTTGGTTTGGAGAGACAAACCGGAAGCATCTATTTTAAAAAGTCTTGCACAAGATGAAAACTGGGCAGTCAGAAGAGAAGTAGCCAAATCAAAATATGCAACACCTGAAATCTTAGAACTTTTTATAAACGAAAAAGATGATGATGTTGTTTTGGAAGTTTTGCAAAATCCCAACTCAACAACTGATATAATCAACAAGTTTGCAGAAAAGTTTATTGAACAGGATGGTTGGATTGGAGAGAATGGAGATAAATTTGATACAGTTTGGAATCATAAATTTCTTACTTTAGCCGTTGATAAAATACTTGATAGTGATGAATTCATAAGAGACCATCCACTTCTACACTATATTGCTGATCATGATGAAGAGATGTATAGAGTTATATTGGCAAAAAGAGAAGATGTTCCGGTATCAATTTACAATAAACTTTACAGGGAAAGTGATGAAATAATATTTCCCTATTTGGCATTATCAAATTTATCCAATGAAGAGATGCTTCTTACAATGGCAGACAGTAAGAGTGCTCAACCTATGCTTCTTATGAGTCTTACTGACAGTTGGTATGATAAAGTAAAACTCCATGTCATAAAACATCCAAATACACCGGAGATAGCTCTGAAAAAACTCTCTTTCGATAAATCAAAAGAGGTGAGGAAATCTTCAAAAAATGCCCTTTCTGAACGGAAACAGCAAGCAAAAGCTCAAAATAATAACACTGATATTGAAAGTAGATAAAAGCCAATCTAAGCACTAACTTCAAACTGCTCTATAAGATTATTTACTCTATTTTTACATAGATACGGATAGTTTTTTAGAGCAGTCAAAGAGTGATAGTGTTAAAAATTCCGTGTCAACAAAACCTGTAAAATAAAACTTTTTGTGCCACAAGTTCTACTTTTATATTCTCAGAAAGCATCTATCACTCTATCAACCTTGCAACACTGCCGGAACACTTTTCACATTTACCAGTTAGAATCAACTCCTCTCCATCCATCTTTGCTTCAAAATCAACAATTTTGACGATAGCTTTACAGTGAGAGCAATATACATTTGAGAGTATTTTAGGTTTAACTTCATCAGGTATTTCATTGAATTTCTGCATCGCTTTTTTATCGAACTTTATCATGTAACATCCTAAGTATTTAATCTGTTGTTTATACCATATCTTCTATGTAATTTTCAACTTTCTCATTCCAATACCGAATATAAGATTCATATTGTTTTTTGCTTAAAAGATAGTTTGCTAACTGCTCACCTGAAACCTGATAAGAGTTTATATATGTTCGTCCATCATCAAGTGCTTTTTTCATACGATGATTGCCATCAATTATCTCATACCTATTGATTCTAATCTCTGCTTGAATAACTGGTGTACTTAAATCTACTGACTTTAAATGTTTTTTATTGATTGTACTAAAATCAGCTGAATGCTCTTCAAACCACTGTTTTAGATAAATTCTTTTCTGTTGAGCAATGAGTTTTTTAGATGAAATATCACTAATAATAGCAGAAATATTGAACTGTAAGAAACCTCCATAAACTTCTTCTGCCGGAATTGGTGAAGGTTCAAAATTTTTATTGAGTTTCAAGATTCTACTTTTTACCACCATTAAACTTTCAACATCTTTTTACGAAGTTGATGAAGAAATACTTTGAGCCTAATATAGTAAATATCTAAAAATTTCAAACTCTTCTCCTGATAGTAATTATGCATAATTATACTCCGTAAAGATTAAATACCTGATTTTATTTTACGAACAATAAAAGCCTTAACTTCAAAAATTTCAGCTATTGTAGTTATCGGTCCACTGGAATTATATATGTTCATATAGAGTGTTTCAGCATTGAGACCAAAAGGATCTTCCTTAACTGTTTTTTCAAGCTCTTTCTTTAAAGCATCATCCAAATCTTCAAACTTTTTCATATCTTCAAGTCCCCAAATTTAGTTGGTGTAAAATATAAATCTCTTTCAACATGCAGCCCCATATGTCCTCTGACCTGTTCAAGTTCATCCAAACTCACATACCCAAGTTCCTGATCCAAACCATCAACAAGAGCAAAAAAACTATTACTCTCTTGATCATACTCTAAAATGTACCAAGTCCAGTTTACATCAGTTAAAAAAAACTTGGCATATACCATTTTCTCTTCTAATTCAACATCCTCACTACTGTAAAAAGGTGGAATAATTTTTCTTAGTTTATCCGTTAATAACTGCATATTTATTCTCCGTTTAGATTAAGTCCATATCTGTTATCTCATTTGAGACTGACTCTTGTGAAAGTTTTATGTTGGTGTACAAAGCTTTAAATTTGGCAAAGCTGAAATATCTACTGCTTTTTTCACCATCAATTCCCAGCACTTTTAAAATTCTACGATGCACATTCTCCAAATCATTTGCATCTATCAAGTGAGCATTTCTTCTAACTGCTGCTTCTATTTTTTGATTATTAAAAATATATATCGGTGTGCAGGCTTCATCAAGTCTCCTGTCAATACTCTCACTCATTTTGCACATCCAAAAATTCACTGATCTCTCGTTCTCTTTTTTCTATGTAACTCATAAGTGAAGGTTTTGAAGTAACATTTTGTTTTCTGAGTTTGACAGAGTAGTTCTTAATTATTGTATCTATCATCTGTTTTGCATTCAGCTCTATATCTGCATCTCTTAGTTTCATAACAGTTATATTTCCATCTTTTGATTTAAGTTCAATAAGATTTTGCTGATAGAGATAGGGATTAAACTGCACTATTTTGTGCTGATCTTCTTTTGGAATACCAAGGTAATCGTAAAGTTTATTGATTTTGCAGTATTTTAAAACCGCTTCAAATACTGCATCATGATCAAGGAAGAATGGTTTTGCAATATATTTTCTATCGCTCTTTTTATAATAGTACTCAAATGTTTCCAGTTTGGATGTCTCAAAATCCTGGAAGTCCAGAGAATTTGCAAAAACATATGCAGAAGAGAGATTTTGAATAAGGGCATAAAACTGATCTGAACCAAGTTTGTTAATCATTAATTGATGGTTTTGAAAAGCCAGAAAAAGTTCAACTTTGGACTCACGCAGTACATCTGAATGCAGCGATCCAAAATCTTTATTTAAAACCCTCTGCGCTTCATCTATAAATATACTGACACCTCTAATCTCTTTTTGCTGAACTCTTTTTGAGAGTTCCTGAAGTATTGAAGAAGTCAATGTGGCAAGAGCAATATCTTGAAATTCTTGAGCATTGAGTATGACTACTTTACCTTGACTCAGACTATCTGCAATTTCAATACCGTTATAATCATTTATGCTTTTATTATTGGCAACAGATGCAAACGTTGTACTCATTGACAAAAGAATTGTCTGAATTGTTGTTGTCTGATTAGAAGCGTTCTTGGAGTCTGTAAATATCTGCAAAGATTTCTTCTGCTCATTGAGAATATTTTTAAAAGCTATGTTTTTTGAGACCAGCTCAAGATAACTCTCTTGTATACTCAAAGAGTCAATTTTCATAACAAGTTCGTGAATATTAGCTTCTATTATCGTACCAAAACGTTCATGAATTTTTTTTGTATTGCTTATAAAACGAACAATATTTTCATGAGAAGAGAGAACCTCTGCAATATCTGAAAAAGTCACCCTTGCAGGAAGTCTAAATCTTACAATTGCACTGTACAAGTTCTCCTGAATATTATAATCTTCAGTTGCTTTGATGACATCAATATAGGCTTTTATAATCTTCCATACAGAGATAACAAGGTTCGAAGCTGTGGTTGACCAGTAAGCATCTTTTTCATTCAGATTCATAATTCCTGTAACAAAATTGCCAAGCTCTTTTTCATTAAAGTATTGAATAAGATTGCAACTCTTACCCCATGGAATACCAAGCTCAATAATATCCTCTAATCTATTATGCTTGTCTGCTAAATATTTAACACTTGCATGCTCTTTGCCTTTATAGTCAAAGATTAAAACTCCATGACCTTTTGATAGTCTATCATCAAGATTTGGATAGACAAAAGAGGATGTTTTTCCACAGCCTGTTTGACCGACACAATAAGAATGTCTAAATGTATCATCAACAATCAGTGTATCTTTTTCTCTTTGTTTATTGGATGTTTTGTTCTGTAAAAAGCCCATTGTTGCCATAAAAAATACCTTTCAAATGGAGTAACTCTGACAATAAAGTCATCTGTGTATGTCACAGTGTTTTTGGAAATGTTTTAAGAGAGAGACCACCTTGTTTTTATATGAAGATTGTAGAAAAAGATTGCTCTTATTTAAGAGAAACAGCTACTTTTTTTAGATGCAATATTGTAGCGGAAGCATCCTCTACAGGGGCTTAGATCATCTTTTTTTTCAAAAGAATTTTATGGTTTAAAGAGCAAAAACATCTTTGGATTTTAGATGTAAAATATTCCAATTTATGTAAAAGTCACCATAAAAAAAGATGAAGAGTCTCAGAAAAAATCTTATCCCTTTTTACATTTTTTCAAGCATTTTTTGAGTTGCTTATTCCGGTAAAAAACAAGAGAGATTTTCTGATTCTCAACTCAAAAAATGATCTAAAAAACAAAGAACAGGAGTCATTTTTTGAATGAAAAACAGTCAATAATGGCTCATTTTTTGATGCGAATAAACTGCTGAAGAACTCATTTTTCATCTGAAAGTTCCTATATTTTTTGCTCAATAAACTCAAACAACAGTAAAAAAAATAGAGATAAATTACAATAGAAAAGAGTAAAAAAAGAAGTAAGCAAACCCTATTTTACAGAGTTTCGGAGAAAGAAGTACAAAATATTCTCTTTTTAAGTTGCAAAAAAACCATCTCATTTCATCTAAAAAAACAATTGTTTTACACTCCAATAAGATCAAAAAATGAATCCTGTTTACAGATGATTTTTGGATGAAAGTTCAAAATTTTTTTTGATGTAATGTTAGATCTTTTTTTGATACAGATTACAGATGAAAACTGATGCTTATTTAGTCCTTTTTACTCTAAAAAATGATCTAGAGTCCAGATATAAAAATGGAGTAATTTGAAAAGTTGAAAATTTCCTATAGATAATATAGTAATATATGCACATTTTTGAAGTTCTCTTTTTTAAGATGAGAGCTTATAAACAAAAAAAATGTTTCACAGCTTGTGTGATAAGAAAAAATATCTACGCACTTACTAATATTTTTCCAAAGAAGAAGAGATGACACTTTCAATATTTTCCGTCTTTAAGAGAGAAGAAAATATAACACTCTTTTGAAACTATTGAAGATATTTAAAAAGATATCGATGAAAGTTTTATGTAAGTTTGGAAGATTAAAAAACATAAAACACATCGACTGTGCTTTATGTATATGCTTGGACTAAGACTCTAAAAAATCTAACAGATCTGCCCGAATATTTTTTTTAGAAAGCAAACTGATCTCTTTTGAGATTTTTGCCGTCAGTTTTTTAAAAGGTAGAAGTGCACCTGTTTTATCAAGAGGGTTGATTTCATTTATAAAACACTCTCCTTTAATTGCATACTCCAATTTTTTTCTTGTAGCACTGTCAACTTTTGTAAGAGGCTTTTTACCTTCAACTAAAGCCAGAATCTGATTTCTAACCGGTGAGAAAATTTTTGGGTACTCTTCACTCAAAAGCTTTAATAGTTTTTCATTATCTTGATAACCTATAACTTTTACCTCTGCATCGAGAACTTGAGCTTTTAGTTCTTCTAGCTGTTTGATCTTTTTTTGTATTTCTTTGTAATTCATGTAAATATCCTTTTTTATTTACATGATTATTTTAAGCTAAATAATAAAGAAAATTATTATTTTCTTAATATTGAGCACCTCTAAAAGTAAATTTTTTTAGTAATTCTTTACATTTTAAGTGTTTTTTTTTGAAAAGAATTTAATTTTTGTTGATATAACAAGGAGAGTAAGAGATTTTTGAGTGGCCTTTTTTTATATTACATTAACTACTTTCAATAGAGCGACCTTATCCATTTCAAGCTTTCCTTTCATATACTGTCCTTTATTGTAGGCAATCCATTGTGTTTGATTTTTTGAGAGGGACTCATTATCTTGAATTGGTCGTAAACTTTTATCATCTTTGATGTAAGCATTAGACCATCCCCAAGGGAAATTGCCAATGCTCTTAAAAGTTATGTCTTTCCACTCCCTTTTACACCAATAATCAGATTAAAGTCCTTGTGAAAGGAAAATTCTTCTTCGGAAAATATTTTAAAATTTTTTATTTTTATTTCTTTTATAACCATTATTTTTAGAACTCTTTTGAATTTACATTGTCTAATTCTACCTAAATAATTTAAATTTTAATCATTTGTACTCGAGTAATGAAAATTTCATATTCATATGCTAAAGTACCAAAGTGATTATTCTATTGGGAGTTGTGAAATGATGTTTAACAAGATGCAGTTAAAGACAAGGTTATATTTAACACTTGGAGGTTTGATATTTTTAGTCTTTATCATCGGTGAGTGGAGCTTATGGCAATCTTCTCAGATCAACAAACGAGTCGATAATATCTACACACAAGAGATTGTTCCTTTAGAGAACATATCACATTTAAAGGGTGCTTTGTATAGAATACGAGATAGAAGCTTACGACTACTTGATGCAAAAGAGTCTTTAGAAATCAAACATCACAAAGAGATTATAGCCAAGCAGGTACAAAGAATTAAAAAAGAACTCGACTCTTATGACAACACCAGACTCTCAAAAGAGGAGCAGTTAGAGCTTGATAAGTTTCAAACAAATTTTCAAGAGTATCTTTCAATTATCTACAACAAAGTTTATCCTAATCTTTTAAAAAAAAGTGTAAATGAGCTTGAGCCAATTCTCTACAAAGAGGCTGTTTTTGAGTTTCGTCAAGCAAGAGAGGCACTCAATGAACTCTCAGAATACCAGATACAAAGAGCAAAACTGAGACACCAACACTCTGATGAGATTTTCAGTAAGCAAGTTATTATAATTCAGCTTATTATTTTAGTTATAGTGAGTTTAAGTGGTTTTTTTGCAAAAATGCTTATGAGTTCTATTATAGAACCAATTAAGCAGATAAATAAGGTACTTACTACCATTTCTCATGAAGATTTTTCTAAGCGTATTCGTGTTACATCAGAAGATGAATTAGGAAAAATGTCCCAGATGCTTAACAACAGTATAGCAATGCTACAAACTACTTTCCAGGAACTTTCAATTTTAATAAATTATGATAAACTAACAAATCTGCCAAATCGAAAAATGTTTCAAGAGGAGATAGAGAAGTGTATAAGCAAATGTCTTAAGAGTAATGAACTCTTTGCAGTGATGTTTATTGATGTTGATAATTTTAAAAATATTAACGACACTTATGGACATACAACGGGAGATAAACTTTTAGAGATTATTGCAAAAAGGATGAAAACACATATTCGCTCCAACGATATACTTGCACGACTTGGTGGTGATGAGTTTGCTATACTGCTTCAAAATATCAAAAATCCAACAGTACCTGGCAATATCGCAAATAAAATTTTAGATACTATGCAAAAACCCATCTATATAGACCAGCATACTATCTTTACCTCCATATCTATCGGTATATATGTCTCAGACCACCAAAATGAATCAAGGGAAAAGATACTCTCATATGCTGATGTTGCGATGTATGCTGCAAAAAATTCAGGAAAAGCAAAATACATCTATTTTAATAAAAAAATGTATGAAAAACAAGAATCTGAAACATTGTTAGATATTCAACTAAGAGATGCTGTACAAAACAAAGAATTTCGAGTATATTTCCAGCCTATAGTCGAGCCAAAAACAGAAGCACTCTACGGCGTTGAGACACTACTACGATGGGAGAGAGATGGAGAAATAATCTCCCCTGCTAAGTTTATAGCCAAACTTGAAAGTAATGGGATGATTCTTGATGTTACTTATATGATTATAGAAGAGGTTTTTGAGATGATAGAGCGAAGAGGATTTAAAAATGTAGTCTCCATAAACCTTTCCATCTTACAGTTTTATGATGAAAACTTTATCCCATTTTTAAAAAGAGTATTACAGAAGTATCCATCAATCAACCCTCAAAAAATCTACTTTGAGATCACAGAGAGTGTTTTTGCTCAAAACAATGATCTTATTTTTAGCACTATGGAACTTATTAAAAAGTTAGGCTTTAAGTTTTCTTTGGATGATTTTGGGACAGGGTACTCTTCATTGTCTTACATTAAAGACTATCCAATCAATACTATAAAAATAGATAAAAAATTTGTTGATAATCTTTTAGATGATGTAAGAGCACAAGAACTGCTTGAAGGGATTGTCTATTTGGCAAAAACACTGCATCTTACTATTGTTATAGAGGGAGTTGAAGATGCTGCAACACTCAAAAGTGTCACAAAACACAACAGTGTAAAAATTCAAGGCTACTATTTTTACAAACCAATGACAAAGGAGTCATTTGAGAGACTTTTAGATTAAATATGAAATATATTTCATATTTAAATCATCATAAATTCATATCGGTTTGCTAGTATTAGATAACTTTAAACAAAGGTGCTTATATGTTGAAAAACATTACTATTAAACAACAACTCCTCATTGTTCCTGTCGTTATCTCCCTTGCATTTATCTATCTCTATTTTGCTATTGATTCAAATTTGGACAAACTTGAAGATAAAAGTCAAAAAGCTTCCATCTCCAACAAAATCGTCAAAGAGATGCTTGAAGCAAGAATAAACGAAAAAAACTATATACAAAGAAAAGATGCAAACTATGCAAATGAGCTTCAAAAACTTGTGCAAGAGAGTTTACAAGAAGCAAATGCTTTAAAGAAGAGTTTTAAAGATCCACAAAACAAGCAACTTGTTCAAGATGTTATAACAAACATAGAGCAGTACTTAAGCCTATTTGAAAAGTTTCAAAAACTTCGAGATGCTTCTTTGGTAGAGGAAGCAAAAATGATACAAGAGGCGAAAGATGTTGAGATAATTGCTTCAAAAGTAAGAGATATTAAAAAAAGACAGCGAGATAAAGTCATACGCACCTCAAAAGATGTACGAGTTATAGCAGATGAGATAGAAGAGGCATCTTTAGCAAACAAAATAGTAAAAGAGCTTTTGTTTATGCGAATAGCAGAGAAAAACTACCTTCGCCGTAAAGATATAAAGTATCAAGACCAAGTAGAGGAATACATCAGAAATCTTGAAAAGCTCTCTTTACATATAAAAGATATTTTAGATAGTCCAAAAAATAAAAAGATGATAGATGATATCCTGAAAGCTTTAAGTGAATATAAAAAAGCTTTTTATACTTTTAGTGAGCTGCGTGAGGAGTCACTTCAGGTAAATAAGCAGATGAAAAAAGAAGCAAAAGAGGCACAAAAAGCTCTTGTAGCCTTAAGAAAAGATCAAAAACAAGAGAAAGAGAAACTTGCTCAAAGTCTTCAAATGCAGTTGATTACTCTTTTTATTGCTATAGGTTTAGGTGTTATTGTCTTTATGCTTTTTGTATCTACAACTATTAGTAGAAACCTTATGCAGATAGCGAATGCTGCAAAAAATTTAGCTTCTGGAGATGGTGATTTAACAAAGAGAATCCATATTGAAGGTAAAAATGAATTGGCTAATGTTGCCAAATATATTAATCAATTTATTGAGAAGGTTCAAAATGCCATAAGTGAAGCTAAAACAGTTAGTAATGAAGCATCATCTATATCAAACGAACTCTCTGCTACATCGTTAGAGATTGGCAAACGGGTAGAAGATGAAGCTACTCTTGTAAAATCTATCAACAACGATACAGATCAAACAACACAAGAAGCAGAGTTTGTTGATGATACAGTTCAAGAGATGCAAAAGATCTCACAAAACTCTTTTGAAGCATTAAGAGAAACTACAGAAAAAATAAATACTTTAATTACTACCGTAAAAGACTCCAGTGTAAAAGAGGAAGAACTTGCACTGAAGATGCAAGAGCTTAAAGAGAGTACCAATGATGTAAAAAGCATACTTGAACTCATAGGCGATATAGCTGAACAGACAAATCTGCTCTCACTCAATGCAGCCATTGAAGCAGCACGAGCAGGAGAGCATGGACGAGGTTTTGCTGTGGTAGCTGATGAAGTAAGAAAGCTTGCAGAGAGAACCCAAAAAAGTCTTACAGAGATAAATGCCACCATCAATGTTGTTGTACAATCAGTTGATGAATCAAGCGATAATATGCAAGAAAACGCAAAAGAGATAGCTCAAGCAGCTGAACAGGCAGGTGATGTAGAAGAGAGCATAGACAGTGTTATGGATGCTATAGAAAAATCAAAATCAATGGCACAGGAGAGCTCTTTAGCTGTAGATAAACTCAAAAACAGAGTTGTTGATATCTCTAAAAATATGGAAAAGCTCAATGATGTATCTATCACTAATGCAAGAAGTGTTGAAGAGATTGCTGCAGCAGCTGAGCATCAAAATGATATCATTGAAAAATTAAATGCTCAACTTAGCAGTTTTAAAAGTTAGAAAATGCACAAGCTAGTACTCATTGGAGCATCAACAGGTGGACCGGGACATATTAAAAAAATAGTCCAAAAACTAGATAAAAAGACTACAGCATCATTTATAATAGCTCAGCATATGAACAGTAATGTCATGGAGAGTTTTGCTACAGAACTCTCAAATGTTTCCACGCTACCTTTATACCTTGCAGAAGATAAAACAAAGGTTGAACCATCTTCTATCTATATTTGTAAAACAAGTTCAAAGTTCTCAATCCAATCAGATTCTATCTATTTAGACTCTTTAGATAACGAAACACTCTATACACCAAGCATTGATGCTCTTTTTGAGTCTGCACTTGCATGTTTGCCTCAGTATGGAGTTACAGCTGTAATTTTAACAGGTATAGGTGATGATGGATCAAAAGGGATGGATTTACTTTATAAAAAAGGGGCATTGTGCATAGCTGAAAGCAGTGAGAGTGCTAAAGTTTATGGAATGCCAAAAGCAGCATATGAGCAAAATCAAAACATTGAAATCATGCATATTGACAATATAGCCAAATATCTTCAAAATGTTTAATTTTTTTAGAAAAAAAGCTTTAAACTCTCTTGAGTATTCTCACGAGACTAATAGTGTCGAAGTAAATAGAAGTGCTAAAAAAGAACTTTATATATACATTGAGAAGCAATCAGGAATAATTTTAGATGAAAACAAACCTCTTATTGAACAAAAAATAGTTGATTATTGTAAAAATAATAATATAGCCTCTTTTTCTAAACTTCTTGAACATATTCAAGAGAGTACATTTAATTTTGAAGAGTTTATAACCCTCATTACGATTAATGAAACCTACTTTTTTCGTGAGCATAAACAGATTCAAGAAGCTTTAGAAAATTATAAAAACACTCATAAGAAATTACATATTTTATCTCTCCCATCTTCAACAGGAGAGGAAGTTTATAGCATAGTCATTACTGCATTAGAGATGAATATAAGTAATTTTATTGTTGTCGGAGTTGATATTGACAAAAATGTTATACACAAAGCAAAAGAGGGGATCTATAATGAACGTTCACTTCATAGAGTCAAACAAGATATTATAGAAAAATACTTTACAAAGAAAAATAATAGTTTTTATGTAAAAGAAGATGTTAAAAAGTTTGTAGAATTTCATATTGCCAATATATTTGAAACAAATCTTACTAAGCTTGGAAAATTTGACATTATTTTCTCTCGTAATATGTTTATATATTTTAATGATGAGAAGAAGATACAAGCATATAAACATCTCCAAAAGTTAAAAAAAGAGAATACAACAAACATTTATCTAGGACATGCGGATGTATCAAGTCAACTAGAACATTATATTAGGAGTTGAAGTATGAAAAAAATCTTTTTAGGTACTGCTTTGGTAGCATTTATATCTGTCAATATGCAGGCAGAAATTATTGCTGATAGACCAGGTTTTAGTACAGGAACATATACAGTGAAACCTGGAAAGTTTAATATTGAGATGGGATACAATTACACTTTTGACACACTTTCATCGAAAAACAATACTCAAGATTTTCCTCTTTTTGAACTTCGTACAGGGGTTACAGAAGATATTGAATTTGATTTTTTATGGGATGGATGGAGTACTACAAAAGATTTTAAGGAGAGCCCTACATCTGATATAACCATAGGTGGAAAATATAGCCTCATTAAAAATGAGAAATATAATTTTACATTTATGACACTCGTAACATTGCCGACAGATACGCAGAGCAGCTTTAAAACAGAAAATATTTCACCACTCATTGGACTTTTGTGGGATTATACACTGAATGAAACTATCTCATTTTTTGGAACATTTCAATCGAGTACTTACAGGGATGAAAAACGAATCTATGATTTTCAACCTGCAACTGGGATTACTTTTAGCCATACAGAGAAGTTTGCCAGTTTTATTGAACTCTATTCCATCATACCATCTTCATCAATAATACCTACGGAAAAAGTAGTCGATGGAGGTTTTACATATTTACTGCAAGAGAATATTCAACTTGATATAAACGGAGGATTAGGACTCAATAGAGAGTCTGAAGACTTCTTTGGACTTGGCATTGCAATAGAGTTTTAACTAGTGTAAAACTTGACTCCTACAAAGGTTCCTTTGCCTTTTTTGCTTCGAATTTTTATAGAGGCACTGTGAAGTTCAAAGATCCAAGTTGCCAAGCTAAGTCCAAGTCCATACCCATCACTATTTGAAAAAGCATTTTCACCTCTATAGTAAGGATGAAAAATTAACTTGAGTTCTTTTTTATCTATTCCTATGCCGTAATCAATTATTGCAAGAAAAATAAAGTTTTTCTTTTTTCTAAGGATAATTTTTATCCTTTTGTTTGGTAATGAATATTTTATTGCATTATCAATAATATTTCCAATAGCATGTTGAAGTAGTTTTTCATGTCCGTGCATTGAGATTGCTTGATTGATCTCTATATCTGTTTTGAGGTGTTTAGCTTCTATCTCACTTTTTTTTGTGTCCAATATAGAGTAGAGGATATCATTGAGTAAAACCCGTTGCATAGAGTTGTTGAGTTTTTTTATATTGTTATTTGAGACATAGAGCATTTGAGAGACTATGTTTTCAAGACTAGTTATTTTTTGTATAAATGCTCGCAACTCTGTTGCAAGATTATCTTGAAGTGCTGTGTAGTAAAGAGAGTATTCTAGCTTAGCTTTAAGCTCAGCAAGAGGTGTTTTTAGCTCATGTGCCATATTTGCATTAAATGATTGTGCAACTTTATTTTTTTGATTCAAATAAAAGATTATTTTATTTACCTCTTCTACAAACTGTTTAATCTCTTGAATGTTTTTAGGTATACAAAGAGGTTGGATATTATCATGTAAAATCTCTTTTTCAATACTGATAATAGTATCTGTTATATAACTATTGAGATGCACTAGTTTTATTTTTAGCCAGAGAAAGTAAAGAATGGTAAAAATATTAAATATAATGTAGTATTTTATATATGGCTCTAAAGAGTTCAAATTTTCTAAAAAAACTATATGAACTAAAAGCAGTGTTAGTAAAAAAAGAACTTTTTTATATCTCAAAAGTCTACTCAACAATTTTATAACCAATACCTCTTACCGTGTGTATGATTTTTGTATCTTTAGAACTTTCTATTTTTTTTCTGAGATTATAAATAGTAACATTCAAAAGATTTGGGTCTATAAAGTTTTCCATATTCCATATATAATCGATAATCTCGGTTTTTGAGACGACACTGTTTTTTCTTTTCATTAGTAGCAGAAGAAGATTAAATTCATTGTTTCTTAATTCTATAATTTTATCTCCTTTTTTTAGTTCTCTTGACATAATGTTGAGCGTCAAGTCTCTTACTTTTAAGATATGACTTTTCATGTTAGTTGAGCGTTTTGAGAGTGCACGGACTCGAGCCACAAGTTCTATGAAACGAAAAGGCTTTGTGAGATAATCATCTGCTCCTTTGTTGAGTCCATCAACAATATCGTCACACTCATCACAGGCACTTAACATTAAAATAGGTACACTATTGCCATTGTTTCTTAGTTCAGTACAAAAAGAGCTTCCATCACCATCAGGAAGTATTTTATCTAATATAATAACATCATAAGTTTTCATCTGAATATATGATTTGGCTTCATCAATTAGAGATACACTATCGACATGCATCCCCTCTTCATATAAACCTCTAGTGAGTGTTGCTTTTAGTTCTTTATCATCTTCTACTAAAAGAATGTTCATTTGTACTACTCTCATATTCAGGTTTATAGTTATTATTTTACAGAAAATTTACAAAGAAAATCATTAAGTTAGATTAATCTTTAAATTTGTCACGAATTGCTAAAAACTTATCTAAATTATCAAAAAATAGATCAACAAGTTTTGGATCAAAATGTTTACCTTTTTCTTCTTTAAAAAGTGCTAATATTTTTTCAAGTTCCCATGCTTTTTTATAGACTCTATCACTTCCAAGTGCATCAAAAACATCAGCAATTGCTGTTATACGACCAAAAATATGAATCTCATTTCCTTTTTTTCCTCGAGGATATCCGCTGCCATCCCATTTTTCATGATGTGTATATGCAACTACAGCTGCGGCTCTGAGTGTTGGTCTTTTTGATGCTTTTAAGATATTAAAACCTATTTCAGCATGTGTTTTCATAATCTCAAACTCTTCAGAGGTGTGTCGTCCAGGCTTGTTCAAAATAGCATCAGGGATGGCAACTTTTCCGATATCATGCATCGGAGATGCAATAAAAAGTAGATTGGCATTTTTTTCACCAAGTCCAGCTAAAAGTGCAAGAAGCTTAGAATATTCTGCTACTCGTTTTACATGGTTTCCTGTCTCTTGAGACCTGCTCTCACCAATCTCACCCATAGTGTAGATAATCTCTTTTTGTGTCTCTTCAAGCTCTTGATGCACTTTGACAACTTCAGTTACATTGTGCATCAAGTGCACATACTCCTGTATTACTCTATTTTTGTCTATAAGAGGAGATATAAATGTATCGGTATAGAAACTATTTCCATCTTTGTCAATATTTTCAAATAAAAAAGAGACTGTTTTTTTATCTTGTAACTGCTTGTGCAATTTGTCGCAATCACCCTGTTTTATATGTTTAATCGCTCTAATAGATTTACACTCTTTTCCATATAACTCATTTTTTGAGTAGCCACTAAGTTGTAAAAAGTTATCATTTACATAGATGATTTTTCCACTTTTATTGGTTTTCATAACAGAGATAAAACTATTTGTAGCATCCTCATGCTGTTTTAAGTAGTTTAAATTATTTCCTGATATCTCAAGGTTTTCTTCTAAAAGTTCCTTATATGCTTCAAGTTCACTGATATCAGTACGAATTGATATAAATTCTACAATATCACCATTTATATCTAGTATGGGCTTAATAGTACTTTTTACATAGTAAGGATGTCCCATTTTAGTACGATTTTTGATGACACCTTTCCATGTTTTTTTTGCTAAAATTGTTTTCCACATTGTTTTAAAAACTTCTGCTGACATATCGGGATGCCTAACTATATTGTGGGGTTTTCCTATAAGCTCTTCTTGGGTGTACCCAGAAACCCTGCAAAACTCATCGTTTGCATAGGTAATAATCCCTTTTGTATCTGTTTTTGTTACTAAAGAGCTCTCGTCAACTATCTCTTTATACTCAGAAACCATCTGTTGTGAGCAAAGCAGTTGCACTCTTTTTCGATATGTCGTTACACTTAAATCAACTTTTAAAGTGAATTCTTCTATGTTAAAGGGCTTTTTTATAAAGTCTGAAGCTCCTAGTTTTAAAGCAGAACGAACCACTTCAGGATCGTTACTTGCAGAGAGGATAATGACCGGAAGATGACAATATTCAGTCGTTACTTTTAGCTCTTGAAGAAGCTCTAAACCATGTTTGTCAGGAAGTTCCATATCTAAGATAAGAGTACTGATACTATTGCTATATAGTATCTCTAAGCCCTCTTTTGCATTTAAGGCAGTAAGTACATTGTAGTTCTTTACATGTAATAGAGTTTCTAACTGTTTACACATAAATTTTGAGTCATCTATAACCAAAATTGTATCTTTTTTATTGAGTTCTACATTTTCAATAATTTTTGCAATTGATTTTAGAGAATATGAAAAAGTCTTATCTTTTACAAGATAATCTAAAATTCCTTTTTTAAAAAGTGTTTCTCGAATCTGAACATCAACTTCAGCCGTTAAAATAATCAATTTGGCTTGGGAAATTTGTTTTATTGCATCAACAAGCTCTTCACCAAAAGCATCAGGAAGATTAAGATCTAAGATGATAAAGTCAAAGTGATCTTCTTGAAGAAGATTTTGTGCATCATTGAGAGTGTATGCTTGTTTACTCTTAAAGTTTTTGTTTTTAGAGAGTTCGCTAGAAATAGCTTTATTAAACATCTCTGAATCTTCAACAATTAATATATTGTACTCAACTTTTTCATCAATTGTATGATAGATATCATCACAATAAAGCATTATTTATTCCCCCCCCCATTAGAGGTCTTTTCCTGTAATATTTTATCAAGTATTTTAAAAACATCCATACTGTTTTTCTCCATTGTTTCAAAATCTTCGAAGTATTGTTCAAAATGAAGATTTTGTTTCATTTTTTCAAAAATCTTTTTTGTTGAGTTATGCACAATGGCATGAGGAGACTCTAAAAATTTGTAGCTTTTTGTTTGTGAAAACTGTTTTTCTCCATCACCTTTCTCATACCACTTACCAAGTCTACAATTATGATGATCCACAAAAGAAAACTGCTCTTTTGCAGTTAAAATAGAATAGTAAGTATTGATTTTCCATAACACATGATCTAGTTTTGCCAAAGACATAAAAGTATGATTATTTGAAAGATACATTGTATCAAAAGTTTCAAGAAGTTGTAAAAAGTCTTGTTGTAAGTATCTACTTAATCGATTCATAGATTCATTGGAATTTTGAATTAAGCTTTGCATCTCTACAGATTGTTCTGAGACACTACTGACATCCTGCTTCATAGATTGCAATGAAAGTCCTATCTCTCCTACAGTTTTATCTGCTAGTTTTCGCACTTCATCAGCAACAACAGCAAAGCCTCGACCATGTTCACCCGCCCGAGCTGCTTCAATGGCAGCATTTAAAGCAAGCAAGTTGGTTTGATCTGAAATATCTTTAATAAGTTGCAGTATTAGTGAGATATCTTCTGTTTTGGAAGATAAGCTTTCAATATTTGTAATAGACTCATCCGCTAAAACTGTTAAACCCGATAATTTTTCTACAATTTCATTAATTCTCTCTATGTCCATTTTTATACTGCTTGAGAGTTCTGTAGTTTTTTCTAAACTGTTTTTAGAAGCATCAATAGCATCTGCCATATTTTTTTGTATATCACTAATGTTGTTTTTTAAATTATTGTTTTGTAATTGTGCAAGTGTGTCAAATGAAGAGTGCATACAAGAGGAATCAGTATCTTGCACTTTGAACTCTTGCAATTCCTTTGCAAGCTTATCATAAGATTCCTGTAACTTTTCATGTTCAGATAAAAGTTGATAATATTTTTCTTTGTATTTATTTTTAAACATCTATAATGCCTTATGTACTTTTAATTACTTAGGATTATAGTTAAGTATTGTGAAATTTATATTTATTATTTATAAAGTTTATTTCATAAATATTTTGATATTAGAATTGGCGGGTGTTTTTTAGTGAAATGAGTAAAAATTTAGCTAGTTAAATTAGGTGGAAATTGCACTTGATATTAGTATTGGCGTATTTTTTTCAAAAAGTTGTAAAATGTTACTGTAAGGGTCAGTTATATTGTCAGTAAAAATCCTATAAAATCAGCTGACAGTTATTAAATCAATTGCTTGAAAGTGCCTATTTTATGGGTATTTGAAGTAGGTGTATGGGGTAGAGGGATTCTTACTCTTCTAAAAATTCATTTACAAAACTGGACACATCATCTTTTGCGGTGGATGGAGCTAACTGAGAATATATTTCAGTTGTCCTTGTGGATGCATGATCTAAAACTTGAGCGATATGAGCGATAGATGTACCATTCATTGCTAAATGAGATGCAACAGTATTTCTAAATTCTTTAATTGTCAAATAATTTAAATATGATCTATTGCAATTGACCGTATAATCTAAAACTTCCTTCATCTTTGGAGGAAATGCAGTTATTGCTACACCTGAAGAACCTTCAAACAAAAATCTACTAGGCTCTCTATTATTTTTCACCCTAATCAATTCAGCTTTAATCACTGGACTTGCTATTGAGCTTGTAAAATTATGTTCAGTTTTAAAATTCCGTAATTGTATATTATTGTTCTCTAAGTCTATATCTTCTATCTTAATATTTAAAATAGTATCTCTTCTGGCAGCTGTCGATAATGCAAGAAGCGATATTAAATAGAGATAATTATGTACTTCAGGATTATCATATGTAACCTTTTTGACTTCTTTCAAATAGCTTTTGATCTCTTCTTTAGTTAAATATCTAGGTTTTACATTATTAACACTAATGTAGTTTTTATTACCTCTAAGTATATGAAACTGATTAAATATATTTAAATGTTTATGAGTATTTGCATATGTAACTATCGTACTAGCCATAAGCAATAACTCTTTAATGGATTTCCTTGATAAAATTCCGAGTAGAGCATTTAATTCATCAATTCCTAAAGTCTTGTCTTTTAAAAGCTTTTTTCTTGCTTCTGGAGAAAATCTATATTCCAGAACTCTATTTCTTTCTTTCAATACTTTAATCTTATTCTCTTCTCTCCAGCCACCATTTTTAGATTCAAGTTCTTTGATTTTAACAAGATTATTTTCATATTCCTCTTTTTCTCTCTCTTCAAGAGATAAATCGAGAGCTTTAGATTTTCTTTTTCTTTTTGGAATAAAACCTTGTTCATGCAACTTAGTCACATTACTTGAGTTTGATCGACGGTTATCTGCTCTTTGTTTGCTTTTTCTTAGTATAAAATCTTCTATATCATTCTCTGTAACTAAGTGTATATTTTTATTTGCAAAAGCTTCGTCTGAAAAATGATAATTGTATTTATTCTGCATAGCTCGTTTACTTTTACTCTTATTTTCATGAAAATAATATTCAGCAAGATCATTGAGTGTATAAACCTGTTTATCAACTTTTTTTCTAAGCATCTTAGGAATTGGTGAGTTTGGATTTTTTTCTAATTCTTTTTTTGCTTCAATTTCTTGACGTATTTCATTCAAACAATCCAAAGCTTTTCTTTTTGTCATCTCTGGTGCTACACCAACTTTTTTTCTTCTTACTTTGGACTCAATATCTCTAAATGTAATATAAAAAGCCAAATCACCATTCTTTAGTTTTTTAGTCAATATTCCCGAGTATTTACCACCATAACTATTATATTCTGACACTTTATTTTTCTCCAATACATAGAAAATATCTTCATTTATATGCTAAAATTGACTTCTCATTTCAGGACAACATTAGGACAACAATAATATCTAAAAGGACAACAAAATACAAGTTAGGACAACATTTTTCTATTTTATTTTAAGTTATTTTTGTTTACTTGGGTATTCTTCAAACCCCTAAAAATAGGTATTTTAATGGAAAAACCCCTAAAAATAGACATTCTGAAAAATAGTCTAAGAAAGAGAACGTAACTCCTCTTTAGTAGTTAACCTCACACCCCTTTTATGCAGGCTTTTATGCCTGTATGATTTTTCTATCTTTTTAAAACTTCCAAACACTCGTTTACTATTTGCAACTCTTCATCTGTTTTTATCACTAATGATTTTATATTTTTAAGTATTTTATTATTCATAACCGCTTCTCGAACATATGCAGAATTTTCGCCTATACCGCCGCTGAATATTATGGCATCCACATCCTCAAGCAACACCATATATGCACCTATATACTTTTGAATCCGTCGCACCATAATGTCGAGTGCCAGTTTTGCCGCATCATCTTTGCGGTTTTGTATCTTTCGTACATCATTTTCGCCGCACAAACCAAGCAGTCCTGACTTTTTATTGAGCATTTCATCTATTTCATTCGGCTTTACATGTAACGCTTCTTGCAGATATAAAACAATAGCCGGGTCAATGTCACCGCTCCTTGTTCCCATCACAAGCCCTTCAAGCGGAGTAAATCCCATAGAAGTATCGCAGCTTTTCCCGTTTTTAACAGCACAGGCACTTGCTCCGTTTCCAAGATGCAAGCTTATAATGTTTGTATCTTCTGCTTTTTTTCCAAGCAATAATGCCGCTTGTTGCAGTAAATAGGCATGAGACGTCCCGTGAAAACCATAACGGCGGATTTGATGTTTTTCATACAGCTCATGGGGAAGTGCATATAAAAATGCCTCTTTTTTCAGTGTTGCATGAAACGCCGTATCAAAAACAGCTATTTGAGGGATGTTTGGCGCATAGTGACGAACGACTTTTATACCTTCAAGATTTGCCGGATTATGCAAAGGTGCCAAAGGAATTAAATCACTTATAGCCTGCATAACCTCATCATCTATAAGAACAGAAGCTCTAAACTGCTCACCACCGTGAACTACTCTGTGCCCTACTGCATCAATCTCCGCAAAGTTTACATGTAAAGACTCTATCGCCTCAAAATGGTTTGCTACAGGCGAATTTGGCTCGCCTATATGTTCTACAAGCTCGCTTTGCAAAATTTTTGCACCCGGCATTGCAAAAAGTTTGAATTTTAAAGAAGAACTTCCGGCATTGATTACTGCAACTCTCATTGGTTTTCCCCCGCTTGAATAGCCGTAATAGCTACGGTATTGACAATATCCTCCACCAGACAGCCTCGGCTCAAATCATTTACCGGCTTATTGAGTCCCTGCAAGACCGGTCCTATGGCAATCGCTCCGCTTGAGCGTTGTACGGCTTTATAGGTATTGTTGCCTGTGTTTAAATCAGGAAATACAAATACCGTCGCCTTCCCTGCCACTTTTGAGTTCGGCAGTTTGATTTTTGCCACCTCTTTGTCAATTGCCGCATCATACTGAATAGGCCCTTCTACAAGTAAATCCGGTCGCTTTTGGCGTACAATTTTTGTGGCAGTTCTTACTTTGTCAACATCAGAGCCGTGCCCGCTCTCTCCCGTCGAGTATGAAAGCATGGCAATTTTTGGCTCAATACCGAACATTTTTGCACTTTGCGCCGATGCAATGGCGATTTCTGCGAGCGTTTGCGCGTCCGGGTCCTGATTGATTGCACAGTCACCGTACACAAGCACCTTTGTTTTAAGACACATAAAAAAGACACTTGAAACAACAGAAAATTCCGGTTTTGTTTTTATAATCTGCAAAGCGGGACGAATGGTATCTGCCGTTGCATGAATAGCACCACTGACCATACCGTCGGCATAACCGAGTTGTACCATCATTGTGGCAAAATAGTTCACATGCAACATTGCATCTTTGGCTGCCTCTTTTGTGATGCCCTTGTGTTTTCTCAGCTCGTAAAAAACATCCGTAAACTTTTCTATCAATGGGGATGAGAGATGATTGACTACAGTTGCCGCGGATAAATCAAGCCCCAAACGCAGATAACGCCCTTTGAGTTCTTCTTCATCACCTATAAAAATAATCTCTGCGACCCCTCTTCTTAAAATTATTTCTGCTGCCCTTAAAATGCGTTCATCACTTGATTCGGGCAACACGATTCTTTTTTTATTTTGCGACGCCATGTAAAAAAGTTTGTATTCAAACATCTGCGGTGTCATAATATCACTGTAGGCTGTTGCTATCTTTTCTTCTATGCTTTTTATATCCACACTGCTGTTAAAAAGTCCCAAAGCAAGTGCGATTTTTCTCTCAGAATGAGCACGCAGTCTTGAGTGCACTTTCATGACATCTCTTGCTGTTTCAAAAGTATCGGTATCGACACAGAGTATAGGCACTTTGAAGCTGTTTAGCCCTTCTATGAGCTTTTGAATATTTTTATTAAGCTTCATGCTAAAAGGAAAAATAATCGCAGCAATATTCGGATAACCTGAAGAGTGCAAAGCCCCAAAAAGCCCTAAAATAATATCAGATCTGTCAGCGGGAACAATGACCAAATCTTCTTCTTCGATATGTTCTAAAAAATTATCGAGTGTCAATGCTGCAACTTTGACATTTCTTATCACTCTGGTATGGTCATAGCTCTCAAGCAGTATCTTTTTTGCGCCAAGCGTCTCTATCACATCTTCAATAGTAGGCAAGTTCAATTCCTCTACCTCTTTTAAAAGATAAATTGTATAAGGCACTTTTTCAAACATTTTTTGCAGTTGCTTGTACTTTTCATCATTGACACGGTTCACAAAAGTGGCAAAATGGGTACATCCCTCAGAAGTCAGATACTCATTTTCAATCAAAACATTTTCATATATCTCTTTTGTTGTGGCACTGTCGGCTTTAATGACGCTTATCACGGGTGCAGCAAAATTTTGGGCGATTTTGACATTTAAATCATAACTGATGGTCGAGGTTAAAAAAGAACGCCGAATCCCTTCACACAGTACAAAATCATACTCACGTTCAAGCTTTTTGAATTTGTCTATAAGACGGGTTATCAGAAGATTGTCCTCTTTTTTAGAAATCATCTCTTCGACTTCTTTAATGTCAAAACCATAACATGCTGCATAGTCTATATCGAGATTATAACGCTGCAAAATAAAGTCTATATCACCGTCACGTATGTTTTTGTCAAAGATTATCGGGCGAAAAAAAGCGACACGATGCAGTTTACGCTTGAGTATTTCCATCATACCCATAGAGACAAAAAGTGTCCCTGCATTTTTTTCCTGTGCGGCAATATAGAGTGATTTTATTTTCATGTTTTTACCTTTTTGCTTACGAACAAGTTTATAAGCTTTCAATCCATGCCAGCCCAGACTGAAGTCTGGGTCCCTTTGTATTTCGGAATCGGTACTTTCTATGCTAAAGCATGACTTGTGAAAAAAACTAAATTTTTTTCTGCAGTGCCGACTGCTGTTACTTCCCTGTCACTCTCGCCCGCACTTAAGTACGGGTTCCGAACAAGATTATAAGCTTGCAGTCTGGGTCCCGTTGTATCTCGGAATCGGTACTTTAGTGCCGACTCTCAAGGCTATAAAAGTCTGAGTTCTGAAATGGTTCAATATACAGTATAATTCTATCTAAAAAACGGAACCTTATGACACCAAAAGAGTTAATGATAAGCAGATATGAGGCATTTGTAAAAAAAGACTGGGAATATTTGGCACACACTTCTGTTTCACAGACAGTTGAAGATTTGCGACATACGCCTGCATTAGAGTGGCTGAGGCTTGATGTGTTACATGTAACGGCAGATACGGTCGAGTTTAAAGCCTATTACAAAGAAAACGACACCTTACATGTACTGCATGAAAAAAGTTTTTTTGTGCAGAAAGATGGCCAATGGAAATATAAAGACGGAACACTTTACAACTCCAAAATAGAGCGAAATATCAGCTGTCCCTGCGGAAGCGGCAAAAAATACAAAAAGTGCTGTGGCTGAATATTTGTTTGTTATGCAGGTTTTACACAGTTAAGACACAAAGTCGGCACTAAAGTACCGATTCCAAAATACAAAGGGACCCATCCTTCAGAGTGGGCTGAGAGTGGCAGGAAAGCAACAACAGTTTTTTTTTGGAACCCGTACTTCAGTGCGGGCGAGCATGGCAGGAAAGCAACAAACAGTCGGCACTGCAGAAAAAAACCAAATTTTTACACTTGAATAACATTTTTTCCTTGCCATTTGAAGGAGAGTACAAGTTTTTCGCAGGCGGCAGTTTTGGCATAATCCTGCAGATACTCCAGCATCATTTTTGCATAACCTTTTTCACGATATTTTTCATCCGTGACCAAATCAAAAACATAGAGATGTCTTTTATGGCAGAGGCTTGTCTGCACCGCTGCACCTCCGTAGCATACCAGTTCACCGCGTTCCAGAATACCGAACATCTTATATTCCATGTGTCGCATATCGTATATAAGGTCTTCAAATTCATCGTAGCTCAGCTCTGTGTAAAGCTGTTTTACCAGGTCATACACGGGATAAAGTTCTTTGAGTGTCATTTCTCTTATTTGCATAATGTTATTGTAGCACATAATAAGAAGCTAAAGAAACCCGTACTTTTAACGCTCAAATGTGTATTTAAGAAAGTACAAAAGTTTTCTGTTCTATAATGAAAAGAAAACGGGAAGAATATGAAATTTATACAGCTTTTTTTACTCTTTGGGATATTTTTATACGCTTCGGTAAAAACACCTTCTGATGTCTATTCTCAGTCTATTGTGCTCAAACAGATGGTTGAAGAACTGCGCAAAGAAAACGGCATCACAAAACCACTTAAAGAGGTTGAACAGCAACATAACAAACTGCCGCGGCATGTTATTCAAAAAACACTTGAAGTGTTGACAAAAGTAAACAAATACAGAGAAATACACAACTTTGGTCCTATTGCCATTCCGCCTGTTCCTCCAAGAAAAATTACCCCGCAGGATGTATATAACAATGTCATACGACTAAAAGAAGAGATTCACTACCTGCTCAAAAACCAAAAAAAGTACTTTGCTTACAAACAGTACAAAGACAAAACACCGAGTGATGTTTACCAGGTACTCTGGACAGTTTCTCTTGGTTTTGATGAGTTGCTGGGACAGGGATTTACCCCAAGTGATGTTTATATCCAGTCACAGCAGATTCTTGAGCGTATTGAATTTTTACGCTCTTCACAAAGAGAGTACAGTGATGTAAAAATGCCGCCAAAACGACCAAACCTTCATCCGAATCATGCACTCTATGCCTCAATAGATTTGATAAAAAAGATAAGTGAAGTTGAAAAAAAACTCTGGATGACGCCCGTACCTGTACCAAAAGCCAAGCACAAAGTCATCTCTCCCACAGAAGTATATGACTCTCTGCAAACCGTCAAAGCAGAGCTTAACAGACTCTCTCGCCGTTTGGGAATAGAAAGAAGCTTTCCACCAAAAAAACTCCAAACAAAAAAGACACCTTCGGATGTCGTCCAAAATCTTGAGTATGCAAAAGCACTTCTGCCTGCTTTTGATTTTTCTCATCCGCTCAATCAGTATCCACAAAAATCACTTACCAAAACACCTAATGAAGTTTATGCACTCAGCGAATATATTTTGCATAAAATTATGCGAATCAAAGAGAGAAGAGGCATCCAGCTCAAAGCAAAAAAAGTACCGTATGTCTATGGACTTGAGCCTATTTATGTCTATGTTAAGGGACTTGAAGATTTGGAAAAAACAGCAAAACTAAAATCACTCGAAGGATTTTACCCCTCACAAATCCCTGATGCACCAAATACAAAAATAACACCAAGTGAGGTATATGAACTCATTTTACGACTTGATGATGAAATCAACCTTGTTTACAATACAAAAAAATATAATTATAATTTTATCTCCTACAGAAACTACCTCGAGAAAAAAATATACCAGGACAAGACACCTTCTGATGTTTATAATCTCTTATGGAAAATATCGTATGAACTTGATACAATTTTAAACCAGGAGTATACTCCGAATGAGACCTATATTCTTGCTGTCAAACTCTACAAAAACATCCAGACTGTCAGTTATCATTTGACGCAAAAACAGATACTTGTTCCTTTGCTAAAGTATGAATCAAAAGCTCCCTCTGATGTCTTTATGCAAAGTCTGCAACTCATGCAGACACTTACAAAAATCAAAAAAAGAGGCAATCTCAACTCAGCAACACTTACTATTCCGCGTGACAAAATCATCACACCAAACTCTGTATATAATGCCTTGCGCCTCATCAGCGGGACTGTTTCAGAACTGCGCGTTTACTATAATATACAAGAGCATACAACTGCGCTCTCACAAAAAACACCAAAGAACAAAACACCTTCAGATGTTTTTAGTGTCTTAGAGGCAACAAACAAACTCGCACAACAAATTCTCAAAGACAGTACCTATGCGCATTAGTCTCTCAACAAAGGTTGCCATCGGCACTTTTATTATTGCCACGGTCGGAATACTTGTGATTGTCTTTTTATCTTTTTCTCTTATGATGCAGTATTCAAAAGAGAATTCCCTTGAACATCTCAACTTTGAGCTCAAACAAAACAAAGAAAGTATTCACAATGACATCCAACAGGTTATTTATGATGCAAAAGTTCTCTCAAAAAATGAAGATGTTGCAGCATATTCGCGGGCATTTTACAATCCTTACAATTATGATAAAAAAACAAACAGAACTTTAGAAGGAATAGAGTCTTCTCTTGAAAAAAACTTTATCGCTCTTTTATCGCACAACGATGCCTATTTCAACATCCGTCTTTTATATAAAACCGGTTGGGAACTCCTTGTCACATATAAAGACAAACAGGGAGTACATATTCAGAAAAAGAGTCTTTTGCAAGACAAAGCAGCAAAAAAATACTTTCAAGAAACAATAAAACTCCATCCGGAAGAGGTTTCTGTCTCAGATATAACACTCAATGAAGAGTATGGACAGCTTTCCTATCCGCTTACGCCGACTATTCGCATCTCTTTACCAATATATATTGACAAAAAACTCTTTGGTATGCTCATCATCAATGCAAATATCAATAAACTTTTTCGGGTGATTAAACAATATGATGACAAAAACAGCCCTAAAAACATCTATCTTGCAGACAAAAACAAATACTATATTTACAATAAGGACCAAAGCAAAACATTCGGATATGTGTTTGGGCACAAAGACTACAGGCTTGATTATGATTTTGATCTGAGTAAACAGAGTTATTATAAAGACGATATATTGTTTACCTATACAACACTTCACTATACAAAAGATAAATTCATATACATTGCACTGACATCTACAAGCAGTTTTTTACAAAAAGACTATGAAAATTTTATTCGCTCACTTGCTCTTTACAGTTTGTTAGTCTCCCTGCTTATTGCTTTGATCTCACTTATACTTGTCCGCCGGCTTATTACACCGCTCAGTAAAATCACCCAGGCTGCAAAAGCCATTGCCGATGATACGTCAAAAAACAACATTGACTTCAATACTATTCATACGCATGATGAAATCGAAGAGTTGGCAGACTCTCTGCAGATTATGCTTCAAAAGTTAGAAGAGTCAAAAAAAGATGTCGAGAAAAAAGTCAAAGAACGCACAGAAGAACTTAACAAACTCAATGAAACACTCGAACAACTGGTGAAAGAAAAAACAAATGAAAATATCAAACAGCTTGAAACACTCCAACAGCAGAGTAAACTTGCCTCCATGGGAGAGATGATAGGCGCCATTGCCCATCAGTGGAGGCAACCGCTTAACGAGATAAGCATAGCCGTTCAAAATCTCAAATACGATTATGAAGACGGATTAATTACAAAAGAGTACCTTGATGACTTCATAAAATCAACAAAAAAAGTAATTCAGTTTATGTCCGATACCATTGACGATTTTAGAAATTTCTACCGGGTTGACAAAACACAGGAACGCTTCAGTGTAAAAGAAGCGGTACAAAGAGTTCTCTCTATTCAAACAGCGCAACTGCAAAACAACAACATCAAAGTTACACTCCTTGGTGAAGATTTTGAAACAGTCGGGTACAAAAATGAACTGCAGCAGGTTATTTTAAACCTTATAAACAATGCAAAAGATGTTTTGCTTGAAAGAAATATCAGTGACGCTAAAATTACAATTATTTTAAAGAATCATACAGTAATAGTACGTGATAATGGTGGCGGAATCACTCCAGAGGTTATAGACAGGGTTTTTGAGCCCTACTTTACGACAAAAGAACAGGGCAAAGGAACAGGAATGGGTCTGTATATGTCTAAAATGATGATTGAAGAAAATATGAACGCAAAACTGAGCGTAAAAAACACCGGCGAAGGTGCAGAATTTAGGATAGACTTTGATGAGTAAGAATGATATTACTATATTGTATGTGGAAGATGAAGTACATGTAAGAGAGATGCTCTCACGCTTTTTGCAGCGTTTTTGCACTAAGCTTTATATTGCAAAAAATGGAGAAGAGGGGCTGTCTTTGTACAAAAAGCACCATCCGGATATTGTTATTTCAGATATCCGTATGCCAAAAATGAGTGGACTCGAGATGGCTGAAGCCATCAAAAAAATCAATCCTTCCCAACTTATTATGCTCATAACAGCCCACAATGACAGTGAATTTTTACACAAAGCCATTAACCTTGGAATAGACGGCTACATTCTCAAACCGGTAGATTTGGATGCTGTGAATGAAAAATTAAAAACTCTTATACAACGCATACAAAATGAAAGAGCGGCGCAGCAGCTCAAAGAGAGCGAAGAGAAGCTAAAACTTCTTTCACAGGCTGTGGAACAGATGCATGAAATGGTACAGATTACAGATGTTGACGGAAAAATCATTTATGTAAATCCTGCTGCAACCGAGAATACGCAATATGAAGAGAATGAACTTATAGGAAAAAGCAACCGTATACTCAAATCAGGAGAACATTCAAAAAAGTTTTATGGTAATTTATGGAAAACTGTTTTGGACGGGAAAACCTACCAGAATACTTTAATCAACAGAAGAAAAGACGGAAGTCTGTACTATGATGAAAAAATCATCTCTCCCATAAAAGACAAAGATGGAAAAGTGCGCTACTTTGTCTCCACAAGCCGTGATATAACACAACGGGTTGCCCTGGAAAAAGAACTTCAAAAACTTGCAACCAAAGATGCGCTTACAGGTCTGTATAATCGATATAAAATGTCAACACTTATAGAAGATGAAATAAAAAGAACAAAACGCTACGGTGAAGTTTTCAGCCTTCTTATGCTTGACATAGACAAATTTAAGAATGTCAATGACACCTATGGACATGATGTGGGCGATTATATTTTGCAGGAGTTGAGTCGTATTGTTTTGCAAACCATAAGAAAAACGGACAGTTTCGGACGATGGGGCGGTGAAGAGTTTATGCTGCTGGCCCCCCATACAAATACACAACAGGCTATGGAACTTGCCCAAAAAATACGTAAAAGTGTAGAAGAACATCCTTTTGAACATGTAGAAAAAATCACAGTAAGTATTGGCGTTACAGAGTACATAAACGGAGAAAAGGAAACATCACTCTTAAAACGCGTTGATCAGGCTTTATACGAGGCAAAAGCTTCCGGGCGCAACCGGGTAGTCTTTTTTTAACCATATTTTAGATATAATCGCGAAAAATATTAACTAGGCTAAACAATATGGTAACAGTACAAAACTTAACAATGCGCTTTGGAAACAGAGTGCTTTTTCAAGACATAAACTTAAAACTAGACCGTCACAAAAGATACGGTCTTATCGGAGCAAACGGAGCCGGTAAAACAACATTTTTGAAAATTCTTTCAGGTCAAATCAATGAATATGACGGGGAAGTCATCATTCCAAAACAAAACAAAGTCGGCGTTTTGGGACAAAACCAGTATGCTTATGAAGACTTTACAATTATGGATGCTGTTTTATACGGAAACAGACGCTTGTATGATGCTATCAAAGAAAAAGAAGAAATTTATATGTCCGGTGATTTTGAAGACGATGCTGTCAACAACCGTCTTGCTGAACTTGAAACTATCTGTGTGGAAGAAGACCCGACCTATGAATACGATGTAAACATTGCAAAAATCCTGGAAAATGTCGGAATTGCGGCTGAAAAGCACAATGAACTGATGAGCACACTTGACTCTGCTGACAAATTCAAAGTTCTTTTGGCGCAGGTTTTATATCCAAAGCCTGATGTATTGTTTTTGGATGAACCGACCAACAACCTTGATATTGAAACAATCAGCTGGCTTGAAAACGAACTCAAAAGACATGAGGGAACGATGGTTGTCATCTCGCATGACAGACATTTTCTCAATGCAGTAGTCACAAACATTCTTGATGTTGATTACCAAAAAATCCGAGAGTTTACCGGCACCTATGACGACTGGTATATTGCGGCGAATGTCATGGCAAAACAGATGGAACTCGACAATGCAAAAAAACTCAAAGAAAAAGAGCAGCTAGAAGCTTTTGTTCGTCGATTCAGCGCCAATGCATCAAAAGCAAAACAGGCAACTTCAAGACAAAAACAGCTTGAAAAATTAAATATAGAAGAGATTAAACCGTCATCCCGCCGTGATCCTTCTATCGTTTTCAAACCAAAAAGAGTCATGGGAGACGAAGCCTTAAATGTTGAGCATATCTGTCATTCATACGGAGACAATGAAGTCTTAAAAGATGTTACTTTTAAAGTAAATCCGGGTGAAAAAATCGCCATTATCGGCGGCAACGGTGTAGGAAAAACAACACTTGTAAAAATAATTATGGAAGAGCTCAAACCAAGCTGTGGCGGTACTGTAACCTGGGGAGCAACAATTGAATCTTCCTATTTTCCACAGGATACAGCGGACATTATCAAAGGCGACGGCACACTTTATGACTGGCTGCGTGCCTTTGATCCTAAACGGGAAATATCAGAAATCAGAAACTGTCTCGGAAGAATGCTTTTTAACGGAGAGCAGCAGGAGAAAAATGTCGAAGCGATTTCGGGGGGAGAAAAACACCGAATGATGCTTAGCAAGATGATGCTTGAGGGTGGTAACTTCCTGGTGCTTGATGAACCGACCAACCACCTTGATCTTGAAGCGATTGTTGCCCTTGGTGAAGCACTGCATGAGTTTAAGGGCAATGTTATCTGTGTCTCGCATGACCGTGAACTTCTTGACGCTTTTGCCACACGCATCATAGAACTGCATGATGATCATACCTATACCGACTTTCAGGGAAGCTATGAAGAGTTTGCTGCTGCCAAAGAAGCCGGAACACTCTGAAAATGAAAAAATACGAAGAGTATTTGGGTCTTGGAATCGCCGGCAATTTTGCCCTGCACCTTGCCCAGGCCGGAGAGCTTGAAGAGTTCAGAAATATTGTAACAGAGGATGAGGCCGCGCCAAAAGGGCTTTTTCCTTTCTACCTGCCCTGTGAAAAAAAGAAAGAGACTTCTCGTCCGCGTGAGATACTTTTCACCTATCCGCTTTCTTCTGCACTGATACAACTGCCAAAAGAAGATGTCAATGTCCAGGCAGAACCCGAAGTAGGACTTTTGTGTGAACTGACCTATCAAAACGGACAAATCACGGCTATTGAACCAAAATATTTCGGTGCATATAACGACTGCTCTATTCGTGTCAGCGGTGCCAAAAAAATCAGTGACAAAAAAAACTGGGGACAAAACTCCAAGGGATTTGCTTCGCAACTCATTTCAATTGACAAATTTGAAGAGGGCGGCGTAATGGATGACTTCAGCATCTGCAGTTTTTTACGTCGCAATGATGCCTTGCATCCCTATGGCGAAAATGTAGCACTTAGCGGTTACAGCTACTTTTATGAAAAACTCACACAATGGATATGCAAACAGATAAATACCCAAAAAGATTTTGGACCGCTGGAAGATTTAAAAAGTTATACAGTTACATGTAACTACCCCAAAAAAGCGCTTATCAGCATAGGGGCTACACGATATACGCCCTATGGAGAAACTACTTTTTTACAAAAAGGGGATGAAATATTTGTTGTTCTTTATAATCACAAAACATACTCCCTGCACGATGTCACAGATACGCTTCATGATAAAAATTACACACAAGAACAGATGAGTATTTTGGCACAGAGCGTTTGCTGATGAAAACAGGTATTTATGAACACTACAAAGGTAAAAGGTATCAAGTGATTGATACCGTAAGGCACTCTGAAACAGAAGAGCTTATGGTTCTTTATCGCGCCCTGTATGGAGACGAAGGACTCTGGGTACGGCCTTACAGTATGTTTTTTGAAACTGTATCTGTCAATGGCTGTATGCAACCACGATTTCGCTATCTTGGAGAAAAAAATGAGTAGAGGGAAAAAAATCGATCTCTTTATCGGTGCGAGTATAGATGATGACAGCTGGGCTGAAGTTCATAATCCCGGCCCTCCAAAAACTTCAAACATTACGGAAGAACCCGCGAAACATTTTTTACTTTTTAAAAAAGAAAAACGCAGAGGCAAAACAGTTACACTGGTTGGAGAATTTCACAGACCAAAAAATGAACTGGCACTCCTCTTAAAATTACTGAAAAAAAAGCTTGGTTGCGGAGGCACTCTTAAAGAAAACTGGATGGAATTTCAGGGAGATATAAAAGAAAAGCTTCGCCCGCTTTTAACTGAAGAAAAATTTCGTTTCAAAAACGGACACTAGGCAATTTTTGCTTTTGAGGCATTGGATGTGATTATATACCTGTCTCTTCCGGCCTCTTTTGCTTCATAAAGCATTTCATCAGACCGTGAAATCAATACATCTTCATCCAGCGCTTCATCTGCTACACAACAAACGACTCCAATAGAGAGTGTAAGATACTCATGTACTTTTGAAGCTTCATGTTTTATTTCAAGGCCTCTTACAGCATTGCAGATTTCCCGGGCAATATTTGCACTGTTTGTCTCACTCGTATCACTCATAAGTACTCCAAACTCTTCACCGCCAAGTCTAAAAACATAGTCTCCCGGTCGTTTGAGTGTCTCTTTTAAAACTTTTGCAACACTTTTAAGTGCTTCATCTCCTGCCAGATGTCCATAAGTGTCATTATATTGTTTAAAATAGTCAATATCAAGCATCATAAATGTAATATAGGCTTTATTTCGTTTTGCACGTTTGACTTCTCTTTCATAAATGAAATTAAAATATCTTCTGTTGTGAAGATTTGTCAAAGAATCTGTATAAGAGGCATTTTCAAGCTTTTTATTGACAAGTTTAAGTTTCTTCGCTGCAATTTCAAGTCTTGTCTGATCTTTTTGAATACTCTCAAATACATAAAAAAGAATTATCAGCAGTCCCACAATAATAAGTCCGAGTGAAGTACCAATTTTTAGCAAAATTGAATCATAGGTATATAAAAACTTCTTTCTCTCATAATTCGCCATATTGACTTCATAATTGATCAGTTTTTCCAAAACATTATGAATTGTCTCAACTTTTTTTTCAAGTGTTGTTATTGATATATGCGCCAAATTTTTGGAAGCTTTCACGGCTTTTAGAACTTTGGAAAAATAATTATTGGCACGATTAATCTCCAAATCAGCATATTCGAGATAATACAATTCCTCTTCTGTCTTAAAATGAGACTTATAACTTTGCCATTTTTTATTGATATATTTTAAAGATGTTTCTATTTTAAAAGCTGCCTCACTGGGGCTGATTTCATCTCTACGCACCTTGTAAACAGTAGCTGCCAGATCGTAACTGTATGTTTTGACTATCTCATTCAATTCTGTTACAGGTATCAAAGAACCAAAGTACAAAGAATCCATATTTTTTTTCATTGCATTGACATAGTTTGTTCCTATGAAGCCAAGAGCGAACAGCCCGACAGTAATCAAAAGAAAAAGAAAAAAAAGCTTGCTTCTAAGTTTAAGTGCTTCGATAAACTGCATATATATCCTTCTTTGATACAAATAATTAAGCATATTTTGTACCATAATCTTTATAGATATTGCCATCCCGCACTGAAGTACCGACTGTTTTTTTTCTTGTTCTTCCCCCTCTTATATGTTAAAATTCCAAACAAATTTAAAAACTGACATTTTGTCATAAAAAAAGAGCAATCATGAAAGCCCAGGCAATAAAAACAGACCGATATCTCAACAGACAACAGATAAAAGAGCATTTAAAAAATGTAGAGTACATCATTATGGCGGCACCGGCACCGGATCATTTCAAACAGACACCCATTCACTTTACACTCTTTTTAAATACAGAAGAAGCACTGCCAAAAGATATTCAGGATGCCGTACTGGAAAAATTTTTGCAGGAACATAAAATAGGCAAACCTGCAGAACTCATGAGTCAGCTTATGCCAGTGGGTTTTGCACTCAGCAAGGCACAAGACACCCCCATGCCTATGTTACTGGTAAAGCCGGAGGATCAAAAAAGTATTCCCTATACAGTAATGCATGTCATGGATTTCCTGGCAGATTCAGATGCCTTTGATGAAGCAAAAAAAGAGAATCTCACCGGCTGGAGTTACTCTTACGAGTAATTTCCTCTATCTCTTTTGCAATATGTGAAGAGAGATTTTCACAGCCGTTTTTCGTAACTAAAATATTGTCTTCAATTCTTATGCCTGTACCTCTGTACTTTTTAGGAATACTTATATCTGCTGCATCAAGGTAAATACCGGGTTCTATGGTCATAACCATACCGGGTTGCAGCGGAATCTCTTTGCCGTTTGGTTTTTTATAGGGACATTCATCATGCACATCGAGCCCCATCCAGTGTCCGATACCGTGCGGATAATATTTTTTGTGTGCTTTTTCTTTTAGCAGTTTTTTGAGTTCTCCCTGCAATATTCCCAAATCTATCATTCCCTGACACAGCAACTCTTCGGATTTTTTCTGCAGTACACTTTTGAACACGCCAGGGAAAATCATCTTTATAATCTCTTTTTGTACATGTAAAACCATTTCATAGAGTTCTTTTTGTGCTTTTGTATAACTTCCGCTGACAGGAATTGTGCGCGTTATATCACTTGCATAATACCGGTATTCACATCCGGCATCTATGAGTATCAGATCCCCTTGCATCAATTTTTTATCGTTGTTTACATAATGCAAAGTATTGGCAGAGTTTCCACAGGCTACAATAGAGGTATAAGCATCGCTGTAGGCACCGTTTTTTTTAAAAATGTACTCTAAATTTGCCTGCAGTTCATACTCATAATGCAGTTTCGCACTCAATTTCATCGCTTTATGATGTGCTTTTTTTGTAATATTGATAGCTTTTTTAATAAGCTTAATTTCAGATTTTGACTTTATGAGACGCATTTTTCCAATATATGTCGCCAGATTCTCATAACTTTGTATGCTTTTTTTAAAGCGTTTTAAGATTTTAACCTTTGCATATTCCAGTTTGAAATCATGATAGATATGTTTTTTATTTTCTGTAAACTCTTTAAGTTTTTCTTCAAACTCATCAATTTCAAAAACATCATCCACCATGAAAAGCTCTTTGGCTTTCTCTTTTCCCAGCCTTTTTCCATGCCAGAGTTCCTGCATTTTGTCTTTTTTGGCAACAAACAAAAAAGTGTGAAATTTTTTTGCATCTTTTACAATAACCAAAGCAGAATTGTCTTCTGTGAAACCGCTCATATAGTAAAAATTACTGTTTTGTCGGTATGGATATTGTGTATCATTGGAACGTGTTTTTTGCTCTGCACTCAACAAGACAGCTACACTCAAAGGCTTCAGTTTACGTCCCAAACGTATTCTTCTTTGTTTGTACTCTTTTTCACTTATCAAGACATACTCCCTGCAGCCATAAACCACACTCTTTTAAAATTTCATCCAAGGCATTGCTGAGTGCAACAACCCCGCCTTTTGCATCATCTGACAAAGTTTTTTGTTTAAAATAAAAAGTTTTTGTCGCTACTGTTTTATGACTCGCTTCATCAACCAGGTTACATGTAATGACAACATTGACAAAAGAATTTTTTTCGTTTTCATCAAAATACTGCATAAAATCTTCTATATTTATTTCCAGTCTGTAGTCGTTTTTTGTTTTTGATTCTGCACTTTGCACACTCTTAAAAAGCTTCAGATCTCGCAAATACTCTGTAACAGCATATGTTAGAGCATCATTTGGCGTCTGCGCCCATCTTGACTGGGCATAAGAGTATTGTGCATATTTTCCCTCTACATAATACATTTTCAAGGACATATAGAGTTTGTCACCAAAAGAGCGCTCTACTTTGAGTGTTTTTTTCCGACATTTGCCTGTCTGTACTTTTACTGCTTTTGGCTGTATATTGAGTCGGTACTGATTCTGCGCCGGTGTCGGCGATGTGCATCCGGTAATTGTTATTACCGCGATACATGTAAGCCATATAATTAATAATCTATTTTTCACCAGGTCCCCTTTTGTATCTTTCTTTTTTATATAAAATATCACTCGGACTGCGGTCATAATGTTCTAACAGCTCATCTAAATTTATCAATGTCTGTTGCATTTGTGTCACAGTGCTGTTAATCAACGGTACGGACTGCACTGTAATATCTTCAACGTTATTCTGTACATCAGAAAAAGATTTTGCCATATCATTCATAATATGTCCCATTTCCAGATATGTTTGTTTGATACTCGAAAAAGAGTCATTGATTTTCTTTTCCCATGCAATGCTGTGTGCAACCAATCTATTCATATTGGGAATACTTTTATCAATCTGAGCTGTGATATGTTCCATATTTTTCGCACTTGCCTGCAGGTGTGCAATGGTTTTTTCATCAAGTATTGTATCAATTTTTGCCATAACCATAGCACTCTCGTGTAAAAATCTAGAAAACTGTTCCTGGTTTTTTTCACTCAACAGCTCATTGGTTCTGTCAAGCGTCATAAGCAACAGTTCAGAGACCGAATCCAGCGACTGTTCCACATTTGCGAAAAAAGAAGGAGCTGACTTGATTACAGGATACATTTCTCCTTTTTTTGCTGTAAGCGGCGGTGCATTATTGCTTCCCTCTGTCAGATTTATATAACTCAGTCCGGTAATGCCCTGTGCAGTAAGCTTTGCCACCGTATCTTCTTTGACAGGTGTCGTCTTTAGCATACTGACTGTCACCTCCACCTGTTCGGTGTTTTTCGGATTTATGCGCAAGCGTATTACTTTGCCTACTTTTATACCCTTGTATTTCACAGGTGCATCAAGATTGAGTCCCAACACCGATTCGTTAAAATATATAATATACTTTTGTGTCGCCTCTGCTTTTTCAGGTTTGAGCATCCAGTAAACAAATCCGAGTATGCTGAGCATTCCCAACAAAACGACAAACCCTATCAATGTATAATTTACTTTATTGTTCATATTGTATCTCTAAAAAAAGTCTGTATAAAATCATTCTTCACAGAAGTAACCTCTTCTAAACTGCCCTCATAGGCAATTTTTTTATTATCAATTATAGCCATTCTATCCAAAGTATTATATATAGAATGTAAATCATGTGTGACAATTACCATAGTAAGTCCCAGCATTGAACGCAACTGCAATATAAGTTCATCGAACTCTCTGGCAGAAATCGGATCAAGTCCGCTTGTAGGTTCATCCAAAAAAAGCAGTTTGGGATCCATTGCCAAAGCTCTGGCAATCCCCGCTTTTTTTCGCATACCTCCGCTTATTTGCGAAGGATACAAAAATGCATCACTTGGTTTCAAACCTACCAGATCAAGTTTAAATGCCACTATTTCTTCTATCATTTTTTGGGAGAGTGTTGCATACTCCCGCAGCGCCAACGCAATATTTTCCGCCAGAGTCAAAGAAGAAAAAAGAGCACCAAACTGGAACAATACACCCCATTTTCGCCTGAGTTCCTGTGCCTGGCTTTCACTGATACTCTCTATTTTCTGTCCCAAAATCTCAATACTTCCTGAGTGAAACTCCTGTAGCATGACCATTTCACGCAGCAGTGTTGTTTTTCCGCAGCCGCTTGGTCCCAAAAGCCCGTAAATTTCACCTTCGTTTACATGTAAATTGAGCCCGTCATGCACTACTTTGTCACCAAAAACTGTTTTGACACCGCGTACTTTAATCAGTTCCATTATATCCCCAGATTTGTAAAGGCTATAGAAAAAACCGCATCACATACAATTACGGCAAAAAGTGACTCGACAACACTTTTTGTAGTATTGTAGCCTATACTTTGTGTATCATCTTTGACAATCAACCCTCTGTAAATACCGATAGAAGCAATCAAAAATGCAAAAAACGGTCCTTTGACAAGTCCCACATAAAAATGTTTCATTGCCACTACCTCTTGCAGTCTGTCAATGAAAAGTGCCGGCGGCAGGTCCAGACTCAAATCGGCAACGATAATGCCTCCGAGCATAGCCATAATATCTGCTACAAAAATGAGTATCGGCAGCATAACAACAAGAGCAACTATTCTTGGCAAAACCAAAAAAGTATATGGGTCAAAGCCCATAGTCCGCATAGCATCGATCTCCTGTGTGATTTTCATCGCCCCTATCTGTGCCGTATAGGCTGAACCGCTTCTGCCTGCGATGACTATTGCCGTAATCAAGGGGGCAAGTTCTCTGAATATAGAAATACCCATCATATCCACAATAAAAATATTGCCTCCGTATCGCTGAAGCTGATAAGCAGCCTGATAGGCTGTCACCAAACCAATCAGAAAACTTGTCAATGCTACAATGCCAAGAGCACGCAGTGCACTTTCATTGATTTCAAAGGCTATCTCTTTTATACGGATATTTTTAACACTTTTGAAATAGAGCAAAAAAGAGACAAAAACCTTCCCGATAAACTCCATAAAAGAGATAAATGAAAGGTAGGAGCGATAAAAAGTTTTTCCCATACACTCAAATATATTTTCTTTTAAAGGTTTGTATTTTTTATCGAGCTTTTTTTTATGCTCTTTGGTCAATGCAAGTGTATGCAAAAAGTTTGTATTTGTACACTCTGTGTTTACATTGTACTCTTCTTGCAGGTCAGCTAAAAAAAGAGCAAAGGCGGTATCAAGATAGCGGGCATCTCTTAAATCAACAGTAATTTTTTTAAAATTTGAGAGCTCGATTTTTGCAATGAATTCTTGGGCTTGATGAAGATTGTAGAGTGTCAATTCCCCTGAAAATTCAAGGGAAATACTCTCTTTGTCAATGGTAGTGCGCAGTAGGTTTTCAGGCATGAGACAAAAAGGCTAAAAATCTCTTTCTAAAAGTTTGTTCACTTTTAAAATAGTAATAATTTTATCTGCCTGCTTTCCTACACCGTCTATAATAGTGTCATCACCGTTGACAGTATCAGGCGGCGGTCCCACATTCTCTTTTTTAATGCGAATTGCCATTGTGAGTCTGTCAATCACAAATCCTGCCACATCAGAGCCGTTTCGCATAACAATAAAGCGTGTATCTTCGCTCTGTTTTTTAGGAGGCAGTCCAAATTTTGTACGCAGATCTATAAGCGGAATAACAGAACCGCGAAGATTAAACACACCCAAAACATACTTAGGCACCTGCGGAACTCTTGTCCATGGAAAAGGTTTGATAATCTCCTGAATGGAAAGAATAGGTACTGCATACTCTTCATCCCCTATGACAAATCCGACAAGTTGTACCACATCATCGAGCTGATCAACAACACTGTCATTTTGTTCAGCCTGTTTGTTAATAATATCTTTTAATTTATCACTCATTATAAAAACTCCGGTTTAAAGTTAACATTTCTCTGTACAACACTTGCCAAATAGTCGGCAGAATAAGGTTTCGTGATATACTCAACCATACCTGATTCAACCCCGCGCATACGGTCAGATTTACTTGTTCTTGATGTTACGGCTATAAGCGGAAGGTTTTTATATCTGTTGTATTTTTTAATCTCCGAGGCAAGTGTATATCCGTCCATCCTTGGCATTTCGATATCAATGAGCATTGCATCTATATTGTGATCGCCTGATTTGAGAAGGTTAAGTGCTTCTTGTCCGTCACTCGCTTCAACAAGAGTAATCCCCATAGGTTCCAGTGCTTTTCGCATAATCGTTCTGTCTGTTTTGGAATCATCAACGATCATAACAGTATAGTCACTCGCTTTTGTTTTCTCTTTCACCGCAGATTCATCTGACGAGCTTATCTGCGTGGCTTTTGTCTCTTTGGCCATATCCATAAGCGCCACAACATCAACGATAAGTGTCACTCCTCCGTCTCCGCGGATGGTAGCTCCCGCAATCCCTTCAATACCTTTGAGATACTCACCGAGAGATTTGATAACAATCTCTTCCTGCCCTACCAAAATATCTACAATAAGCCCCAGTTTGCTTGTTCCGAGTCCCAAAACAACAACATAGGCATGTTCACTCGCATCCAAAATACGCTCAACTTCAAAAATATCTCCGATATGCACCAAAGAAAGAACATCATCACGCAATCGCATTACAGAACGTCCCTCTACTGTATATATTTCATCTTTTGAAATTCTGACCGTTTCAAGAACAGAGGCTAAAGGAATGGCATAATGCTCTTCTTGAACACCCACAAGAAGTGCCTGAATAATTGCCAGAGTCAGTGGAATTTTCAGTTTTATAGAAGTACCCTTGTCTATTTCACTGTCAATATCTATGATACCGTTGAGTTTTTCGATGTTTGTTTTGACAACATCCATCCCGACACCGCGTCCGGATACACTTGTCACGGCTGCAGCTGTTGAAAATCCCGGTTTAAAGATAAGTGTGTAAGCTTCTTTGTCACTCATCTGCTCTGCTTCTTTTTCAGTGATGATGCCTTTTTCAAGCGACTTTTGCTTAAGCATCTCCGGGTCAAGCCCTTTTCCGTCATCATCTATCTGAATCACAATCTGATTGCCCTCATTATAGGCTTTGAGTGTAATCGTACCCTCTTCCGGTTTTCCTTTTGCAAGACGCTCTTCTGGCGTCTCTATACCATGGTCACAGGAGTTACGGATAATATGCACAAGCGGATCCCCGATCTCTTCCACAATTGATTTGTCGAGCTCTGTATCTTCACCGGAGATAACAAGTTCAATCTTTTTGTTGAGTTCGCGGGAAAGATCCCGGATCATTCTAGGGAATTTGTTAAAAACTTTTCCTATTGGCAGCATACGCGTTTTCATAACCGCAATTTGCAAATCAGTCGTTACAAGAGAAACAATAGAGACAACCTGGTTGAGCTCTTCTAAAAATTCTTCTCCCTCATAACGCTCTTCAACATCATCATTGATTTTAATCAATCTGTTTTTTGCCAAAACAAGTTCACCGATCAGATTCATCAGATGGTCAAGTCTTTTGACATCCACACGAATCGTCTGCTCAACCGTAGCAGGTGCACGTTTTGCCGGTGCTGCCGCCTTTGGATCCTCAGCAGAAGCATTTTGCGATGCTTTTTTATTTTGTGAAACAGGAGCAGGAGTCGGTGCCTTTGGAGCTTCTTCTTTTTTCTCTTGTTTTTCTTCTTTTTTCGGCTCTTCTTCATTTGGTTCCGGTGGCATTACAGGCACTTCTTCACCCGCGGCTATTTTTGCTTCTCTTTTGGCTCTGTCTTCGGCCTGGCGCTGTGCCAAAAGTCTTTCTATTTCAGCTTCTATCTCATCAGGGTCCATATTGTCATAGTCCGGTTCTTCTTCCTGAGTCTCTTCTTCAGCTGCCGCAGGCTCTTGTTCTTCTTTTTCCTGTGCTGCTGTTGCATCGGCAAGTCCTGAAAGGTCACCGTTACTTATTTTGTCAAGTCTTGCGACACAGGCGGCCACATCTATGCCTTCATCACTGCTCGTGTCACGGATTTTTTCCAAAAGTGCTTTCATCAGGTCAATAGACTCCAGAATAACATCCATAACATCCGGAGTGATACTCAACTCTCCATGACGGGCTTTATTGAGCACATCTTCCATATGATGTGTCAAATGTGTCAAGGTGTCAAAATTCAAAAACGATGAAGCCCCTTTCACGGTGTGTGCGACACGAAATATCCCGTTTAGCAATTCCAAATCATCCGGACGGGATTCTAATTCGACCAAATCTTCGTCAAGCTTTTCAACAAGTTCAAACGATTCAACTAAAAAATCTTGCAGTATCTCTTGAAATTCATCCATATTTACACTCCCTATTTCTTCATATGTGCACGTACAATACGTGATACTTCATCAAAAAATGCACCTGCCTTAAACTTAACCAAATAAGCTTCTCCGCCGGCTTCCTCACCTCTTGTTTCACTAAAATGATCACTGATTGATGAGTTAAAGACTATAGGAATATCACTGAACCTTTCATCTTCTTTGACTTTCGCCGCAAAATGAAAACCGTCCATTCTTGGCATTTCAACATCTGAAATAATTATTTTTAAATTCTCTGCCAAATTATCTCCATAAGTTTCATAGAGATCTTTCAGTTTATTAAGACCCTCTTCTCCATCCATCGCTTCTACAACATGAAAGCCCATTTTCATCAATGCATCTTTGACAATTTTACGAGCCGTTGCACTGTCATCAAGCACCATTGCCAGACCTGAAAATGTTTCTATTTTCTCCGGTGCGGAATCTGTTTCAGGTTCATACAGTCCCAAATCCTGAACAACACTTTCAAGGTCCAGGATTAAAAGAACATTATCACCCTCTATCTTTGTTACTCCAGTTATTTTATTGCTCTCAAGTCCTGAGGAACTGCTCATAAAAGTTGCCGGTTCTATATCACTCCAGCTGATTCTTCTGATGCGTTTTGCTTCATGAACTATAAAGCCTATCAGCACATTGTTAAACTCTGTAATAATAACGCGGGCATTTTTCTTTGCATCTTCGGGTTCAGTCACACCCATCCATTTTGCCAGATTGACAACAGGAATGACCACTTCACGCAAATCAAATATTCCCTCTATGAACTCCGGTGTACTTGGCAGCTCTGTCAGTTTTGGCAAACGTATAATTTCTCTGACCTTAGAGACATTGATACCGTAAATACCTTCATAAACCTTGTCTTTTTCCTGTTTGAATATGCGAAAATCAACAAGTTCCATCTCATTGGAACCAACTTTTAAAGACTTTTCATCCATCTTTTATATCTCCCTAGAGTATTTTTTTTCTTCCAACAACTCTATGTCTTGAGCTGATTTTACAATAAAGTATCTTTGATTGCAAGCAAAAGCACCCAGATTTATATAGTAAAAACCGTCTGTGTCAAAAGAAATATTTTGATGATAATGTCCCTCTATAAAATAGTCGCAGGTATATTTTTCTGCCAAACGCTTTTGTACAAACTCTCTAAAACCCGTAAATTTCTGACAGTCATTTTTTTTACTCAAATAGCTGTCAAGATTTTTCAAAATCGCATGTTTTGAAAATATATCTATATACTTTAAAACAAAAAGAACAAAAGGGCTTCGTATCAAAGATGTGTAGAGTTTATAGAGTCTCTCCCCGTCAAAGTCTCCATGTGCAAGATAGACTTTTTTCTTTTGATACAATGCTTTTACCGGCTGGTTTTTAATCGAAAAAACCCTGGCCTTTGGAAAAACATTTTTTATATTAAAGTCATGGTTTCCCTCCAGATAGACAACTTCCGTATCTTTGGAAATATCATTTATAAGCGCTATAACCTCTTTGTTCTGCTTACATGTAAAGTCTATAGACCCAAACAGAGCATCAAAGATATCTCCCATCAGAATAAGCTGGGGTACTGCCATATTTTTACTGTGTATTTCTCGTAAAAAATATAAAAGTTCCGGACGCAGGTGTGAATAGTGCGCATCAGAAACAATAAACGCACCCTCTTGGATAATAACCGGTTTAGGGGACATAGGCTATATCTGGTATCGCCGTCGTCTCATCAATGCCCATCATCAGATTGGCATTGACAAGAGCCTGAGAAGATGCTCCTCTCATCAGGTTGTCTATGCTTGAAGATATAAAAAGTATATTGCCTTTTCTTTGGGCATAGATGTCACAGAAATTTGTTCCGGCAACATTTTTCATATCCACCGGCACAGAACTTACCCTTACATGTACATCATTTTTATAAAATTCTTCTACAACATCCAGGGCATCGAAATCATCACTGACCTGTATATAAATCGAACTTATCATACCCCGCGTCACAGGGACCAGATGCGGTACAAAACTGACTTTGTCAAAAGAGACATTCAGTTTGTCTGCAATTTCGGGAGCATGTCTGTGCAACAAAGGATTGTAGGCAAAAAGATTGTCATTGACATTCACAAAATGTGTCACTTCACTGAGCTTTTTGCCTGCTCCGCTCACTCCTGTTTTTGCATCAATTATAATCGGTGTATCCGTAATACGTTTGTCCATAAACGGAAGCAGTCCCAATATCGCGGATGTCGGAAAACATCCCGGATTTGCAACCAGTTTTGCAGACTTTATCGCTTCACGATTGAGTTCAGGGAGTCCGTAGACAACATGTTCCAGATTTTTTGGGTCTGTATGGGGACAGTAAAATGCCTCATAAATATCCTGCGGCAGTCTGTAGTCAGCTGAGAGGTCAACAACTTTGACACCCTTCTCCAACAACGGCTTGACGTAAGCCATTGCTGTTTTATGCGGCAGTGCCAAAAAAACCAGCTTACATGTAAGCGCCATTGCATCAATATCTGCTTTTTGCACCTCATCTTCGCACACACCGTTTAAAGAAGGATGGAGCTTGTTTATGGTCGTTCCGCCTTCAGAGTTTGCGATGTATGCCAAATGAAAAAAAGGATGTTTTATGAGCATTTTGACAAGTTCCAGCCCTGTGTAGCCTGTTGCCCCGACCACGCCTACATTTATTTTACTCTTGTTTTGCATTACTCTTTACACTCAAAAACAATATCCTGGTATTTCACCTCGTCTATTTCAAACTCTTTTTCACCGCCGGGGAGACGGACTTTGACCTCGTCACCCTCTTCTTTGCCAAGAAGCTGTTTTGCCAGAGGAGAGTTAAAAGAGATGAGCCCTATGTCAGGATTGCTCTCACAGCCGCCAACTATCGTGTAGGTTACCTCTTCGTCTGTGTCCATATTTGTCATGACAACCGTTGAGCCAAAGCTCACCTTGGTGTGCTGCAGATCTTTAGGATCAACAATCTGGGCATTTCCTAAAATCTCCTGAAGCTCTGCAAGGCGGTTGTCTATGCTTTTTTGCTGCTCTTTTGCCGCATGATACTCTGCATTTTCTTTTAAATCGCCGTGTTCAAGCGCTTCTTCAATCGCTTTGACAACGCCGGGACGTTTTACCTCTTTTAAGTCTTTCACTTCGGCCTGTAACTTCTCGTAGCCAAAAAGTGTCATCGGTTCTATGTTGTTTTGCATAATCTATTCTCTTTATTAAATTTTTTTAGTTGTATGATTATATCAAAACTTTACACTTTGTTAAATTTATTTTTTTCTATTTCGCTCAAGGCTTTGAGAGACATCTCTTTGACATCCCGTGCCACCTCATTGACTTCAGCCGCAGTCTGTGCATTAAGCTCTGTCATAGCATTTACCTCATCAACTGCTTTGTTAATAGAATTCGCACTCTCGCTTTGTTCGGCAATATTGGCCTCAACATCGGTAATGGACTGCGTCAGGATACTCACTGTTGTATTGATTTCAGCCAGTGATTTTTGTGTTCCCTCTGCAAGCTTTCTTACCTCATCAGCCACTACGGCAAATCCGCGTCCATGCTCACCCGCACGTGCCGCTTCAATGGCCGCGTTAAGTGCCAGCAGATTTGTCTGATCCGCTATATCACTGATAACCTGCATCACATTTTTAATATCCTGTGACTGGCTGACAACTTCATTTGCTTTTTGGGATGTCTCTTCTATGGTCTGCGCTATAGTATTGACCGCCTGCGTTGTCACACTCAGCTCTTTTGCCTGTGAAGCCGTAGAACTGTTTAATTCCTGCATTTTTGACTCAAGCATATCTGCCCGCTCAAGCAGTGCATTTGCATTGTTATAGGAATCGTTCAAAAGTTTTGTGATGGCATCGCCAAGATTGTTGACTCTCTCTACAACCGCTTTTGTCTCTCCTGTAATTTTTGCATCAAGAACAATCTTATCCAGGTAGTTATAGTTTGCATACTTTTCAAGACCTTCGAGTATATCGTCCATCACTTTTTCCTGGGTATCGAGCATTTTATTGATTGTATTTGCCAAAGTCTGGATTTGCGAGTTTGTTGCCTCGGAATTGACTCTGCATTTAAAAGAACCCTGCTGTACCTTATTAAGAGTAAGAATTGACTCTCCGACACAGAGCATATCATTCTCTATTCCTTCATTTATTGTATCTGTCTGTTCGTTGACCATTTTTGCAACACGGGCGAGTTCATCACTGCCAGACAAATCAATCTTCTCGATTACATTGTGTTTTCTGTTTAAAAACTCCAAAAACTGTTCCATCCCTTTGCTTATTTTTGAAACGGAGTGTGTGATATTTTTGCTGATTAGCCACGAAAGCACTGCTGTAAACAAAATAATAAAAAGCATTACAAAAAGATACAGATAGAGCGCATTTTTTTCATTCTCATATTTTTCATGTGCCAACCGGGTAAGATTTTGGCTCAGGTGGTCATCCACTTTCTTCAAAAGATTGATTTTTTGCGTGATGGTATCAAACCAGTAAGAAGCATCCACACCAAATCCGCCTATGGTATTGGCCTCAAGCGCAATTTTTCGCATCTTTTCAACCTCCTGCACTGCCTGTATAGCCATCTGCTTTGTATAATATGCCACCAGATAGGAAGGGGCTACAGAGCGAAATACTCTCAAAAAACTTTTTTGTTCTGTTATGAGTTTTACAAATTTCTCTTTCATACCCGGCAGAAATTTATTTCTGGCAAAAGCATTTGAGAGCACTGCCCGCTCTATGCCTGCTCTCTCTTTTGCCATTAAAAAACTGTAATAGGCAATGAGCTTTCTTCCGCTTTTTATATCTGTTGCCAAATGTGTCATATAGGCAATCGTATCAAGCATAGATGTATTTGCGGCAGTATAAGTATTTAGAGCACTTTTTACATCAATATCCAGTGATGTCACACGCTTTCTTACACTCTGTAATTCTTGAATTTTTTGCAAAAACTGATTTACGCGTTTTTGTAGTTCATGCGGATAGTTTTGAAAATGAAAACTTTTGATATCACCTTTAAGCCTTGCCAGTTTTTTATCACTTGCGGCTCTCTGTGCCGGAAGTCTGGTAACGAATTTTTTGGCATTTGAGCCTATATACCCTGCTGTAGCACCTCTCTCTTTTTGTGTTTCATGTACAAAGTTTGCGATGTCTATGGCAAGCTGAAAGAGTTCTTTGCTTCTTTTGTCACTGCCGTTCAATCCTTTTTCTATTTTTTCCTGCACTTTTTTAAGTCTGTTTATTTTTTTTGTAATCGTATCAAACCAGTAGGTGGCATCCACACCAAAACCGCCAATCTCTTTGGCACTCAGCAAAATGGTTTCCATCCGTTTGACTTCTTCAATCACCTTACCCTGCAGAATCTCTCTCTTGTATGCAATATCTTTTTTTGAGGCAAGGGTCTCAAAGCTGCTCATAAATGCCTCTTGTTCAGAGATCAGTCCTGCCAGTTTTGTTTTTGCCCCTTTGATAAACTTGTCATTTGCGAAAGTGGCACTTCCGACTGCACGCTCTATGCCGGCTCTCTCTTTGGACTGTAAAAAATCATAATACGCCAGGGTCTCGGCACTGAGCTGTGCATCCGCTGCCTGCAAAGAAGCTTTTGCTATAAAATTTAAAAACTTTGCATTCATTTGTGTATAGTAGGCAATCGCCTCCTTTGCTCCCATACTCTGTGCCGTCACCTGAGAACGAATGGTATTTATCCTTGAGAGATCCTGTAATGCCTTCTCAAGGTATTCTTTGACATCTTTATCCAACAGACTGATGACATTCCCGTTTTGCAGATACTCTTGCAGTTCTTGAATTTTTTTGTCAGTCTCTTCTTTTTGCGAGACAAGTTTTTGTGCAAACTTTTTCCCTTTTGAACCCAAAAATCCGGCAGTTGCACCCCGCTCTTTTTGTGTCTCATGCACAACTTTGGAAATTTTTTGATCCAGATCGACGATGATGCTGTATGTTTCATACTGCTGACTGTTTTGCAAATGACTGTAAATTGCACTTATGGCTATGATGACAATGACCGCAAGAGGCACTGCAACATTGAGCAGCATCTTGTTTCTTACTGAAATCTTTGTTAAAAAATTAACCATTGTGGCGCTCCTTTGCTCTCATCTCTTTATAAATTTTTTCATATTTCTCTTTTTCCATTTCTGAAACTGTTCTTCTGCAGGAGATATAACCCGGTTGCCCGTCACAGGAGGTAAAGGGGTAAACCGTGGCAAAAACCCAATAGTAGTCACCGTTTTTTGCCTTGTTTTTTACAAAGCCCCGCCATCGCTTCCCGCTTTTTATCGTATCCCACAAATCTTTAAAAGCGGCACGCGGCATATCTGGGTGACGGACAATATTATGCGGTTTGCCAACAAGTTCATCAACACTGTATCCGGCATAATGACAAAACTCATCATTGGCAAAACGGATAATCCCTTTCGTATCTGTTTCTGAGACCAAAAAAGCTTTGGTATCCAAATGTATTTCAGCCATTCAAAATCCTTAAGTATATTTTAAAAGTTAGATATAGTACTTTTAGAAAGCTTTGCTTTTAGTTAAAGGTTCTAAAAATTCTCTTTTTTACACTTTCTTTTCACTCTTGTTTTACACTGCCGACATCTTTCATAGGAGGAAAATATGAAAACAACTTTAAAAATAAAGCTTCTTGGACTGGCAGGTCTCGTCTGTGCTTCACAAATTGAGGCGGCCGACTGGCTCAAGCTGCAAGGGTATCAACCGGAGTTTTTTGCACCAAAAGGGGTAATCGTTCCATATCGCAGTCACAAACCGAAAGTCTGGGGATTCATTCAGGCAAATTACAAAAAAGACGAGGGAAAAGTTTTGATTGCTCCTGACGGTAAAAACAAAACACCTTTTTCTCTTTTAAACCCTGACCTGGAATCGCAATCCGGTATGAGTCTTTTTCGGGCACGTTTGGCGATGAGAGGGATGGCTGACAATGACAACCTTGTCAACTACTTTTTTATGACAGAGTTTGGAAACAACGGTGTCAACAATCTTGCCGGACATAGAAATGTCGGTACTTATTTTACAGATGCTTCTGTAACACTCAAACATATAAAAGGGGCGAAAATCAGAGCCGGTATGTTCAAATATCCGGGAAGTGAAGAGGGCTTGCAGGCTGTCTTTGTTTCTCCTTACATCGAGTTTACTTCTATGACATTTCAACAGCTTTTAGAACGACAGGTAACAAAAGTAGGAGCAGCACAGACAGGTGCAGCAGCAGGCGGTGCACAGACAGTTCACTATACCAGCACAGAAATCAACAGACCAATCGGCGCTTTTAGAGATACGGGTGTACAGATTTTCGACACCTTGCCGCTGGTAGATTCATGGAACATCTCTTATGCTTACATGTACGGAAACGGAAACGGTATCAGTATGAGCAGTTCGAATGCACAGGCAACCCACTACGGATATCTTGCACTGGAGAAAATTTTTGCAAATCCCGGCAAAGGATACTATACAAACTCACTCAAAATGTTTGTCTGGGGACAAAGCGGAAAAAGAAAACTTCTCTCCAACAACGGAACAGCAACAACCCAAATTGATGCAGACCGAAAACGATACGGTTTAGGCTTTACCTACCATAAAGACGGCATCAGAGTCGAAGGGGAATATATGAGAGCCTCTGGGATGATTTATACCGGTGCAAAAGATACAGATCCTGATCCGCAGACTGAAAACTGGCAGTTTCAATTCGCTGCAGGCAGTGAAAACAAAGCGGACGGCGGATATGTGAATCTTCAGTATGAAATCGTTCAGAGAAAGTTTGAAGTATTTGGCAGATATGACTACTTAAACCGTCTGACCAATGACACCAAAGGCGAACGTGACTTTAAAACCCTAACGCTTGGTGCCTCATACAGATTCAAAGGAGCAACAAGAGTCGATCTGAACTACATGATACGGGATGCAAAAGCTCCGGGTAATGCAAATGCACAAAAAGTTTTAGACAATATGGGGAACCGTATTGCTATTCAAATAACAGCAGCTTTTTAAAGGATTGACAATGAAATTATTCAAAAAACTCTCAACAGTGGCATTACTTATGTTGCTCGGAACAGGTCTCTATGCGCAAAACAGTGACGCAGAAGAAGAAAATGATGTAGTCAAAATAGTCTATCAGTGTGATTTTCCCGATATTCAACGTATACACCTGATGCTCAATACTATTAATAACGCAGCCAGCTATTTTGACAAAAATCTTATTCCGTATGAGATAAATGTTGTCGCTTTTGGTCCATGTCTTCAATACATGATGAAAGATTTTAAGGGCACAGGTTTTGTTAAAATGCCTTACTGCGAGCATGGAGGTCCGACAGGTGCCGGGACCGTTTCACGTTTTAAATCTTTAAAACAGCTTGGCGGTGACAACATCAACTTTTTTGCCTGTGGCAATACAATGAAGAAAAAACATGTCAAAGATGAGCAACTGCAGGATTATGTGAAAAAAACACCTGCGGGCATCATTAAAATCGTTAATTTGCAAAGACAGGGATGTGCATACGTCAAAATTAAGTAATTTAACGCCAAGATTTGTGTATTATTATAAAAAATAATACACATTCTTTATGTATGAAGTAAAAAGAACATGAAACTCTATCAGAAATATCTCGCTGTAATATTGTTAATGCTGGTAATTTTTATAGGCTACTTCTATACACAAAACAAGCAGGAGTTTACTGACAGAGTGCATACTGTTTTACTCAATATTTTAAACAAACAGATAGAAAATGAAAAGGCACGGGCTTTTAATTTTGCCTTTGCCCTTTCTCAAAATGAAACACTCCAGCGCGCGCTTAAAAACAATGATGCAAAAAAAGCCTATGAAATTCTCCAGACACATATGAAGGCACTTGAAACATTCAGCGGTTCAAAAATCCGTATTCAGATTCTTTCAAAAGACATTACTATATTTGCACGCAGCTGGGATAACAGTGATGCGGGTGTCAATGTCAAAGCCTACCGTCCCGACTTGGTAGAGATGAAAAAAACACTCAGCCCGCATCTCTCCTATGAAGCGGCAAGACGGCTTGTGCTTATCGCTTCTATTCCTATTGTAGAAAACAAAAAGTGTCTCGGGTTTGTTGAGGTTATTCAACGTTTTGCTTCCCTTGAAAAATATTTTGCCCAGTACGATATAGATATGATTGCACTCCTCGATGACAAATACCAAAACCAGTCCGTACTGCTAAAAAACAATCCGCGTATTAAAAATATGATAGTAGCAAACAACGGAGCAAACATCAATCACATTCAAAATCTCCGCAGATTGGACTTGAATAAACTTGAAAGTCTGGGTTCTGTGCAGACCGAAGAGTATCTCTACATATCAAAAGTCATTCTCAACTCCAAAGCAGAACGTATAGGTTACTTTATACTTATACTTTCACAAGAAAAACTCAAACTTTTCAGCAGTTTTGAGAATGAACTTGAAAGCTTTTTCAGCTACTCAAGAAAAGATCTTTATTCTACTATTGTCAATAAAGACAAAGCTTTTGACCCTTATACCGACTTAACAGCAAAAGAGCTTGTTTCACTGAAAAAATGCACAACACAAAAAGACAGGGCCTGTTTGGAGAAAAATTTACGTAACAAACTCAACAGATACACAAAAGAAGAGTTAATATCCCTCTTGCTGGATGCCAACTCTCAAAAAATTTCAAGAGGAAAGATAAAATGAAAATACTTTTACTCGAAGATGAGACAATTTTAAAAGAGAGCATTGAAGAATTTCTCAGCTCAAAAGACTATACAGTAGACAGTTTTGAGAACAGCAGTGATGCTTTTGATGCCATTTTTTGCAAAGAGTATGACTTGCTCCTTCTGGATGTCAATGTCCCCGGAGAATTTAACGGGTTTTCTTTAAGAAAAGAACTCGGAGATGAGGGAAAGAACATTCCTACAATTTTTGTCACTTCCATGTCAAGTGCCGATGCAATGCTGCAGGGATATGCAAACGGCTGTTGTGACTATATTAAAAAGCCTTTTGATTTAATCGAATTACAGTTAAGAGTACAGCATGCCCTAAAATCCAACTGTTTTAAAACCGACAGTGATATGCTCCAGCTTCCCTGTGACTACCGGTATGATGTTAACAACCGGAAACTTATCGGTATATCGGGAGAGATTCAACTGAGCAAAACAGAAAATGACATTCTTACTCTGTTCATCAAACACAGAAACCAGATTGTCACTTTTGAAATGCTGTATGAAGAGATCTGGGAGAACAATGTTGAAGCTGCCAATGCGAGAGTGCAGATAAACAACCTAAGAAGAAAGCTGCCAAAGGATGTCATTGAGAATATTTACGGCATAGGATACCGACTTGATTGTCAATGAAGAAAAGTTTGTAAAAAAATACAGTCTTATTTATACACTGATTGTCTCTTTTATACTCCTGACGCCTTTGTCATTGTATATCAATCATAAAATAAACCTGCAGGAAGTGCAAACAGAAGTGGAACTCAAATCCATCCAGGCGCACATCATAAAAGCCATGGACAACTTTGGAAACCATCCTCAGGAGATCTTTGAGTTTCCAAAATTTGCCTCTTTTGCCTCAGGTCTTTACAAAAAAGATTTTACTCCGGTCTATACACAAATAGACGAACCCCTCCCCTCCTATATGCCAGGATACCATTCCAAAGGTTCTCATAGGTATCTCATCACAGAACTCCCGGATAAAAAATACTTTTTTGCAAACTATTTGGTCACAAAAACAGAAATCTCTTTCGCTCCTGTTTTTTTTGAAGCCAGCCTCATTGCCTTTGGAATCATTACGCTCATCTTGCTGCTCTCTTTTTATTTTTTAAAAAGCTTTTCAAAACCCTTCAGAAGAGTCAATGAAAAGCTCGATGATTTTATCAAAGAGTCTATGCATGAAATCAACACCCCTTTGAGCATCATCAATGTAAATGTTGACCTTTTTGATGCGCTTTACGGCAAAAACAAATATTTCAACCGCATAAAATCAGCAACACGCTCTCTTGCCACCATTTACAATGACATGGATTATCTCATAAAACAAAACAGAGTTGAATACAAAAATGAGCCCATTAACCTTTATGACTTTTTACAGGAGCGTGTCTCTTATTTTGAACTTATCTGCCAGTTAAAAGAGATAGAACTTCTCTTTACATGTAAGGTAGGACAACCTGTACTGTTTTTCAGCACAACTAAACTGCAAAGAGTCGTTGACAATACTCTTTCCAATGCCATAAAATTCTCTTTTGCAAAGAGCAGGATAGAGATAAGATTGTTTTTTGACAAGGATGAAAATATATGCTTGAGTATTCAGGATTACGGCAAAGGCATCCAAAACCCGCAAAAAATTCTCGAACGCTACTACAGGGAAAATGAATATAAAAACGGGTTTGGCATAGGTATGAGCATCGTCAAATCAATCATAGATGAAGCCGATATACATCTTGATATAAAATCCGAACCAGGAAAAGGAAGCATATTTACCTATACCTTTAAAAAGTCTATGTTCCAATCAGTTCCTGTTTGATTGCTCTGTAGAACTCTTTGTATGTTGCACGGTTGAAAATATACTCTTTGGTTTTAAAAAGTGTATCAAATACTATTTTCCACAAAGCAGAAAAATTTTTATCATCTCGCAGTGCACATAGTTTTTCCTGCATTTTAAGTTCCAGTTTTGCCAATTCCCGGGCATGTTTTACATACTCTTTTATCAACTCATAATCAACCCCGACTTCCCTGCAGTTCTCTATCAAATTCACTATACAAGCTTCTTTTTGAGTATAATCATTCTCCCCTATTGGCATTAAAACACCATCAGCAAGCAACCTTTCCAGGAGTTCCTCATCAATATCAAAATGCTCTGTAAACTCTTTTTTGCTGTAGTGCTCGCTGTGAATCTCAATACCGCTTAAAGTATTCATGAGCGGTGCCAGCATTGTGTAAGAACTTGAAAATGAATTGTTTTTTTTCTCTAAAACCAGTTTCACCTGTTCGTTACTGCTACCCATCTCCTCTTTCATATACTTGATATATTTGATGAGCTCTATATGCTCATCACTGTATTTATGAACATTTGCCTTTACTTTTACAGGATTTGGCAAAAGTCCCTCTTTTATATAGTAAAGTATAGTCGATTTTGGAACACCTGTTTTTGCCACAAGTTCAGACATTTTATAATCCATTTTTCATCCTAATTAATAACTGATTAAGAATTATATCATATAATTCAAATTGTAAAGTGTAGCTTTACACTATTTATTTCAAATGGAGTTTATATGCCTAGACAGATACCTTGGTGGGTTGGCGGAATTGCAATGAGTTTACTTTTTTATTTTAGTTTTTCAACTTTTGGAGCGAATCGTCCTATCGGTGCTTCAACCGGAATGGCGTACCTTGCAACTGTTTTATTTGGACTTGATGCAGGCAGTTATGCTTATACAGCAGAGATAGAACAATCCGGAGCATGGGAAGGTGTCATGCTGATCGGTCTGTTCTTTGGCGGACTTTTTATGTCAATTTTTGTAACAAAGTCTTTTCATTTGAGTCTTATCCCCACACTCTGGAAAGAGAGAAAAAACAGATCAGTCAAATCTCGTATGCTTTGGAGTTTTATTGCCGGATTTCTGCTTGTATTTGGTGCCAGACTAGCAGGCGGATGCAATGCCGGGCATATTTTGTCCGGTGGCAGTCAATTGGCACTCAGTGGTATAATCTTTGCCGTTTTTGCGCTGGGAACAGGTGTGATAACAGGAAGATTTTTTTACAAAAAAAAGGTTTGCAAAAATGACAGATAGAATTGTACATATGTTTGATATAGTGGCAAGGCAAGGACATGGTTCTGTTTGGACGGTACTGTTTACAGGCTTTGTTTTTGGTGCCGTTATTTTATACTCAAGATTGGATAAATTTGAAAAAATGGCTGGTTTTATGCTTTTTGAAGATACCCTTGTTCCTCGTATGGCGATGACAACCGTTGCACTTTCAAGCCTGGGATTTTATATTTTGGTACAGACTGGTTATGCTTCTTATTCTGTAAAACCTGTTTTACTTGCAGGACTTATCACGGGGGCAATACTTTTTGGTATCGGCTTGGTTATTTTAGGAAAATGTCCCTCTGCTTTTTTTGTTTCGGTATCTGAGGGCCGAATAGATGCCCTTGTCGGCGTTTTGGGAGGAATGGTCGGTGGAGCGGTTTTTACGCTTTTTTACCCTCAGATAAAAAACTTCATGGGTCCGGATTTGGGAAAAATGCAAATATTTCATTATTTTGAAGATCACGCTTTACTTGTTGTAGTAATTTTTAGTACTATTTTACTGATTACTGCATATCTGCTGCCGACAATAGAATATAAAGACCCTGCAGATTTCAAAAAAAATTAGATACAAAGGAAAAAATATGGCATATATACAACTACCGGAATTTGAAGAAATGAGCCCTGCAATTCAGGACAAAGCAAGACCTATTTTAGAAAAAACAGGAAAACTCGGAGAGATATTCAAACTCTTGGCTCTTGATGAAAAAGTTTACTTTGCAACAGACACAATGATACAAAAATACCTTTTGGATGAAACAACACTCTCATACGATATAAAAGAGTCTATCGCTTTGCTTATATCTTTGGAAAATGGCTGTAAAATGTGTGTAGATGTCCATAAAAGTATCGCAAAAATGTTAGGTATGAGTGAGGAGAGAATCGAAGAAGTTTTACAGGGTGTCGATGATTTGGATGCTGATGAAGCAGAAAAAGCACTTTTAAACTTCTGTATACGCGCATCCAAAAAAGACAACTACAAAGTTACAAAAGAAGAGATAGACAACTTGAAAAAACTCGGCTGGAGTGATGTCCAAATAGTCGAAGCAGTTGCTATTACCGGTTACTTTAACTACATTAACACACTTTCAAATGTTTTTGGCTTAGAGTAAGAATATGAAAAATGTTTTTTTACTTCTCAGCCTTTTTAGTGTACTTGTCAATGCCAGAGAGTATAAAGTTGTCTTTGACTGCAGTTCGGCTGATGCATCTTATATAAAAAGCCGTATGTGGCTTGTCGGAAAAACTATAGATATGATTGAAGAACAGGGAGATACTGCAAAAGTAGCACTGACACTTCACGGCTCCTGCGTTGCAATGGTGGCAAAAGATTACGACATGACAGTACCGGATGAAGATGTCCAAGATATAAAACAATCCCAGCAATACCTCAAGAAACTTGCAAAAAGAAAAAATGTCACCATCACTGCCTGCGCTATGTCTCTGGCACATAATGCTATTGAAAAAGAAGATGTTCTGCCTTTTGTAAAGATTTCAAAAAACAGTTTCTTAGATACCATCAGATACCAAAATGACGGGTATGCGCTCATGAGTTTCAAATAAAAAGGTTTGGCAATGCAAAAAATTTTTATACTGCTTTTTGTTTTGTTCTCCTGTGCACAGGCACAAAACAGCGTTACAGATACAGCGCAAGAGTTACAATGGCTTGATACAAAGGATATGCAGAAGTTTAACGGTATATGGAAACTGGCAAACAGTTACTGTAAAGCATTACATGCAGCGCAAAAAGATGACTGGCGACTGCCGACAAAAAAGGAACTGCAACACCTGGGAGAGTCAAAAAAACTCAAAGCAAAATTCAGGTACCTTGATACTGCGCTGTACTGGAGTAAAGATATAGACAAAAGCAGTGACGGATTTAATGCTTATACCGTCTATACAGGAAACGGTTTCATCTCATCAACGGATAAATGCAATACAAACAAACTGGTATGTGTCAGAAAACTACAGTGATGAAAGATCAAACTCTCTGGTTTGATCTGAACACTCTATTGTAATAATACAGGCAGATTTACTGATTTTTTGAACATTTCTCACATTATCCAGGAGTATCATAGACTTTTTTGTCACGGGGTCAAAGGTTTTCAGTTTTTCATCTTGAACATAAAAAATACGTCCGCCTCCACAGCCGTCACCGACAATCCCCTCACAAACAAGATCAGAACTCAAATCAAAACCATGAATCATCCAGACACTCCTCTTTTGCATCTTTTACAAACTCTTTATACTCCGTGCTGTTTTTGTCCAGATTTTTATACTCATCATAGGTATACTCTTTGAAAGTGGCATCATCCAGACATTTGCAAAGCTTCGTAGAGTTTTCGTCACCGCTGCAGTGCGAAAGCATCTCTTTTTTCTGTTCCTCTTCCCAACCGATGTAGGAGTTATAGTACGGATAAAGCGCCCATATTGCAAAAGCTATTGTCAGGACAATATTGATGATATATTCTCTCTTTTTTGTCTCAAAATACTTTTTTACATCATAAGAGATTAAAATTATAAAAACAACCTCAAGCCCTATATTAAACCAGTCGCTCTCTAAAAAATCAAACAAATCCTATTTTTCCTCTCTTAGCTTTTTGATTGCTTCGGCACACATGGTCAGACCGAAAGTTGCCGTGACCCCCATAAAGCTGCCTTTTTCTTTTATGACTGCTTCCTCGCTTGAAAAAATCACTTTATATTTTTTGTTAAAACCGCGTTTTTTCAATTCATACCGAATTTTTGCACCGAATTTATCGCCGTAACTTTTCCAGATATCACCCACCTGAACCTTTGTCGGATCAAGCCTTTTGGCACTTCCAAAAGAAGAGATGAGTTTTTTATGGCATTTTTGTGCGATTGCGAGTTTTGCATTTCTGTCATCTATCGCATCAAGTACCAGGTCATATGGTTCAAAATCAAACTCCTGCACCCACGCTTCGTCTATGCGTCTGTTGATTACATGTAACTCCGGATAGTGCTCTTTTAAGGCATTCACCTTTGTCTCACCTTCATGCAGTTCCGACCACATCTGACGATTTTGGTTTGATTTGTCATAGGTATCAAAATCTACAATCGTGATATTTTTCACACCGCTTCTGTATAAACAGTCCAGGCAGAAGCTGCCGACACCGCCGACACCCAGCAGTAATATTTTAGCATCTTCGAGTTTAAAAAAATCATCCTTTAACACAAGTTTTATACGGTCATATTTTTGCATCAGTCCAACCATTCTTCTAATGTTTTCATGCTTTTGTACGCACTCAAATCAAGCATAATCGGAGTCACAGATATAAATCCGTCACGTATTGCTTCATAATCGCTCACACCTTTGACACCTTCTCTTGCTCGAAAATTCAGAGGATGCAGCCCAAGCCAGTAGTGTTTCTCGCCTCGTGGATTACTGTGCACATCGGCTTCATTCGAGTAGACCCTGTACCCTGCATAGGTTATCTTCATCTGTGCCTCTTCAACTGCCGGAGGAATGTTGATATTTAAAAATTCTCTCTCAGGCAGAGGGAACTTTTCATTTCGTATTTTTGTCACTATCTTTTTGATTGTTTTTTGCGCGAGCGTAAAATCTCCCTTGGGATTGGCAAAATCCATTACCTGCGAAATCGCAACAGAGGGAATATTGTGCAAAACACCTTCCATAGCACCTGCAGCGGTTCCGCTGTAGGTAATGTCTTCACCCATGTTGGAACCTCTGTTTATCCCGCTGACAACAAGGTCTGGTTTGTCTCCCTGAAAAATTGCATTCAAAGAGAGGTACACGCAGTCAGTGGGTGTTCCGTCTTCGAGTTTAAAAAAGTTCTCTTCAATGCCTACAAAACGCAAAGGTCTTGTCAGGGTCAAAGAGTGCCCGCAGGCAGACTTTTCATTTGCCGGAGCCACAACAGTCACCTCCACATCTGGGAGCTCACGTAAAGCTTCCACCAGACACAGCAGTCCTTTCGCCTCATATCCGTCATCATTTGTTACTAAAATCTTATACTTGTTCTTCATAATGTAATTGTATAGAAAACATCATTTACATTTGATAATTTTTCATTATTACCGATATAGATTAAAAGTAAAAAAGAGAAGAAAAGAAAAATGAACACATCCTATGCAGCAAACAGTTACTACCGCCATGATTTGAACATTACCATGAAAACCTCAAGCGGAGACATCATAACAATGGACTTTGCAAACGAGAAGTCTGCCTCTGCAAACTATGAGACAGATGGCAGTTCACGCAAAACATCTATGAGCTTTTCCTCAATGTCCTCATTTAAGTTCTCCATAGATACTAACGGCATTGATGCACAGGACCAAAAAGAGATAGAAGCTTTTATGAAAACGGCTCAGCCTTATATAGACAAATTTATACAGGAGTTAAGCGAAGATGCCCCAAAATCACCGGTAACAAAGCTTGCCAAAAAAATAGCCGCACTGTTTCAACCCAATGAAAACAACAGTGAGGCACGCAACAATACTATCAAAACAAATATTGTAGAAATGTTTGACAGATCACTGCAAAAAGTACAGGAACCTCTCAACATTTTCAAAGAAACACAGAAGCTTCTGGAAAAAACACTCAAAGAGTTTGATACCTTTAACAAAGAACTTTACGCCTAAAAATGCAAAAACTTGACAATAGCGTCAGAGTTATTGTAAAATTCCAGCAACAAGACAGATACACAAGGTATCTTTGAATCTTTCCTACAATTTCAATCCTAATCAATTAAGGCAGTCATACATATGAGTGAAAATGAATCTTCCACACAATCGCGTAAAAACACTAAAAACAATCATAAAAACAATTCAAAATCCAGAACACACACTCCTGTAAAAGGCTCAAGTGTCGAAGAACTTCGTACAAAAAGCATTCAAGAGCTTGTTGATATAGCGACACAGCTTGGTGTTGAACAGCCAAATGAACTCAAACGCCAGGATGTAATCTTTGAAATACTCAAAGCACAGACTGCACAGGGCGGCTATATTCTTTTCAGCGGTATTTTGGAAATTATGCAAGACGGTTACGGTTTTATCCGTTCAATCGATCAGAGTTTTAATGAAAGTATCAATGATGCCTATGTATCAAACACACAAATCAAACGCTTTGCTCTGCGAAACGGAGATGTTGTAACGGGTCAGGTTCGTCCCCCAAAAGATCAGGAACGCTACTACGCGCTTATAAAGATAGAAGCAGTCAACTCCCTTCCTCCGGAGGAGAGTAAGAAAAGACCTCTTTTTGAAAACCTCACACCACTTTATCCGACAGAACAGCTCAAACTCGAATACCGTGAAAAAGGCTTGACAGGCCGTATGATGGATCTTTTTTGTCCTATCGGAAAGGGACAGCGCGGTTTGATAGTTGCGCCTCCAAGAAGCGGGAAAACAGAGCTTTTAAAAGAGATCGCACACGGTATTACGACAAATCATGCTGAAGTTGATTTGATGGTACTTCTTGTGGACGAACGCCCAGAAGAGGTAACAGACATGGAGAGAAGCGTCAAAGGAGAAGTCTACAGTTCTACCTTTGATATGCCTGCAAAAAACCATGTAAAAGTTGCCGAGATGGTCATAGAAAAAGCAAAACGTAGAGTAGAGCTTGGTCGTGATGTCGTTATTCTCCTGGATTCTATCACTCGTCTTGCACGTGCCTACAACACAGTTACCCCTTCAAGCGGAAAAGTGCTCTCAGGCGGTGTGGATGCAAATGCCCTGCATAAGCCAAAACGTTTCTTCGGAGCGGCGAGAAACATTGAAAACGGCGGCAGTTTGACTATTATTGCCACAGCTTTGGTTGATACGGGAAGCCGAATGGATGAAGTTATCTTTGAAGAGTTCAAAGGAACAGGAAATATGGAAGTCGTCCTTGACAGAAAAATTGCAGACAGACGCATCTACCCTGCTATTGACATTCTCAAATCAGGAACACGTAAAGATGAACTCCTTATCGGTCCAGAAGTATTGCAGAAGGTATTTATTCTTCGTCAGATGCTGCATAAACAGGATAACGAAGTCGAAGCACTCAAATTTATCTACAACACTATGGGCAAAAAATCTACGAATGAAGAGTTTCTTGAAAGTATGAACACAAACAGCTAGTGTTCATGTTTTTAGGAACCCGTACTTCAGTGCGGGCTAAGAGTGGCAAGAGTATTACAACAGCCGGCACTGAAGTACCGGTTCCGAAATTGAGATTAAGTCCTTAACACTCTTTCAAAATCACATCTATCATATCATCGGCAAGAGTAATCCCTGTTCTGTAAAAAAGCTGTTTCTCTGCCTCTTTAAATATCAAAGTAGTCGGCACTTCTTCAACAAAATACCGCTGTGTCAGATACTCCGACTTTCCGCTGTCAATGCTCAAAACAGAGACATTCGCAAGCCTGTCACACAACTCCTCAAGCTCCATGTCCATAATCTGGCATGCATCACAGTAGTAAGAACCAAACTTTAAAACGACAAATTTTTCTTTTTCAAATTCTCTTGCCAAAACAACATCAAAATTATCTTCATCCACATCTATAAACGCCATTGTCTATCCTTTTAATTGCTTAACTGCTCTTTTAAACTCATCCCCACGCTCTGCAAAGTTTTTATATTCGTTAAAACTCGAAGCAGCAGGAGAGAACAACACGGTTTTTCTTGCTATATTATAGGCTTTTTTGACACTCTCTTGCAAGTTTTTTTGCAAAAACAGATTTTTTTGTTTCGCTTTTACATGTAAAGCATCATAAATTTTTTTCCCTGTATCCGAAAAAAGTATGATGTTTGCGACATCACTTGCAAGCAAAAAATCTATCAGCACTTCATAATGCACACCTCTGTCATTCCCCCCGATTATAAGCGTATCAACATTTTTTAAAATTTTCACAGCCTCTATGGTAGCCTGAGGGATTGTTGCTATTGAGTCATTTATATAAGACACACCCTTGACTTCTTTGACAAATTCCAGCCTGTGAGGAAGCGTTTGAAAAGTGTTAAGTGTTTGCATATATGCCTCATCACCGAGTGCCAAAATTTCTTTGAGTTTTTCAAGTATCTGCAAAGTAGATTGATGAATAAACCCGTTTTGCAGACTGAAATCCACACTGTATTTGAGTTCATTTTCATATACATTATATCCGCAGTCCAATTTTTGCGCCAGATTATAGATAAAAACATCCTTTTTGCTCTGATACCTGTATATATTGAACTTGGCTTCATAGTATTGATGTACATCTTTGTAATAATCCAAATGTTCTTCAAACAGATTGGTCAAAATCGCAATATGAGGGGAGTGCGTTACATGTAAGAGCTGATGAGAGGAGAGTTCCATCACTATTTTTGTCTCAGCACTGATCTCTTCGAGCATATCAAAAGCGGGTATACCGATATTGCCACATAAAATACTCTTTTTTTCTGCATTTTTCAACAAACTGTCTATAAGTGTTACAAGGGTACTTTTGCCTTTTGTTCCCGTTACTCCGATAATCTGATGCTTAAAATGCTTGAGTAACAGTGCTGTTGTAGAAGAAAAATGAAAAGAGTGATAATCAATGTCCAAATTATACAAAGAGATGCCGGGTGATTTGATAATCAGTTCTGCTTCATGGAGCTTGTCCAAATAATTGTCATCACAAGAAGGATGATTTTTATCTATGATAACAAGCTCAGTACCTGGTAAATATTTTTGTGCAAAATTATAAAAAGATTTCCCTTCTACACCAAAACCGAAAATCCCGATACTTTTATACTGTTTTAAATCAGAAACTAAGTTTTTCAACATGGCTTTTGAGGTTCTTTTTGAATTTTTGTGGCAGATTGTTTTGCCCGTCATAGTTTACATGTAAAGGATATTCCATATTTTTTGGTTTGTAGGTTTTCAACAGGGACGGCAATTCTTGTTGAGAATACGAATAATATTTTTTGCTTAATGCGTAATTGACCTCATCATAGGTCCCCACACACTCAAAAGGTTTGACGGCATCACTTTGGGAAAGTCCGTCAAAAAGTTCTTGCAGTGCCAAATCGTCAAGCATATCTTTGCCAAATATTTTTTGCAGTGCAGCGTCCTCTATATAATTGCACAGCATGATATAGGTAAATAGGCATTTTGGGCATTTGCCACACCATTCATTGCGTTTACTCCCGACATTACAGCTGCGAAACGTAAAAAAGTGTTCTTTTGCAAAGCTGGCAAAAAGCTTGGCAATGTGTATCTCGTCCAAAGGACGCAAAAAACTGAAATACTCTACATCCTCCGTTATAAAACTAAAAACATACTCCCGAAAATCATTTTCAAACTCTATAGATTTTGAGTACTGATGGTTGATTTTCTGTCCGTTATAGATGATGTTTTCTTCATTGGCACTTGATTCGTTTGAAAGGACGATGTACTTCGTTTTGTACAGCAGACCAAGCCAGATGGAGATAAAGCCGACAATGGAGGAAAAAGGGATATGTCCGTTTAAGTAGCCACGCGCATTAAAATCCAGAATTTTCTCCAGGTCAAGCTCTCTTTTTAGTTCTATCGCATGTTTTGGATGCTGCTTCAGTATCTCTTGTGAAGCAACAATAGGGTTCATAGAAAACATCAATGCATCAGGAAACTCCTTTTTTAAAAGCTCATAACTTACAAGAGAGTCTTTTCCTCCGCCAATCGGTATGATGATGTTTTGCTGTGTGCATAAAGCTGTTTTGTCAAATGTCTTGCCTTTACATGTAAAGCGAACAAGATCTTCTTGCTTTACCTCGATGCCATTGAGATAAATATACTCCCCCAGCCCATTAAAATAAAGCTTTTCAAACCATTTTTTCTGCATTTCGTTTATTGTTCCGCACTCTATGACAAACTCTTGCGGCAGAGCGATTTTGTAGTAACTGATGGCTTCTGCAAGGCCGATATGAAAAACAATATTGTGCATAGAAAAATCTGTAGATATTTTTTCATTTTTTGTAATGCTGAGACGATGAAGAAAGTCAGTAGTTTTTCCTTCTTCATCAAGTTGATAGTGAAAGTGCAGAGCTATTTTATCTTCATCTTCTTGAATTTCATAGCTTTTGTATATAAATTTATTTGCTTTTTTACGCAACTCTTTAAATTTTTTCATGAGAACCATTTGATATTTTTAAAAGATTATATAATCTTTTAACTCTATATCAACTAAAAGTTCCCATTAGTTAAAATACTCAAACAGTTTGTTTTTATCGATTTTCACCAAATCAAGCGCCACATTCTTTTTCAAAACAGCCTTTGTTTCCTGGCTGAGTTTATCAAGCAGTTCGGCATTGTTCTCCTGTGGAAACGCTAAAAACAGAGATTTTGGCTGTATCTGCTGCACAATCATATCTATATCTTCTGCCACCTCAGTAAGTGTTCTTTTTGCAATCGTCTCTTCAACACTGTGTTCTTCAATTGTTGCGTGTCCTTTTCTGCCATTGGCATCACTTTTGAGTTCATGGAGTTTTTTTCTGCCCTCAATAAAATCTTCAGCATTCACCAATTCCAAAGAGTAGTTAATTTTCAATTCATTGTTATAAATATCTTCATGTTTTATTGTTTTATATGCTTTTAATTCCCCTAAGTCTGCCACGATTATAACTGTATTGTCTAATTTCATAATTCATCCTTGTAAAAAAATTTAAAAACATCATCAAAACAAAAGATGCTTTACATTATGATATGGAAAGAATACTTTATTGCAGATAAATTTCAGACAAAAGGAGCAAATATGAGTACAAACCGTGAACTCATTCAAAGCATGCAAAATTCTGGCGTTTTAAAAACACCACAAATCATAGAAGCTTTTGAAAAGATTGACAGAAAATATTTTGTGCCCGAAGGTTTTGAAGAAGCAATTTACAGAGATGCCCCCCTGCCCATCGGCGAAGGACAGACAATCTCTCAGCCTTCAACAGTTGCTTTTATGCTTGAACTGCTTCAACCGCGCCAAGGAGACTCTGTTTTGGATATAGGGTCAGGTTCCGCCTGGACTACATCACTCCTGTGCGCCATTGTAGGTGAAAGCGGTCATGTTACGGGCATGGAACGTGTTGAGAGGCTTGTCAGTATTGGACAAAAAAACCTTTCGCAGTTTGGTTTTGGGCAGTGTCATATCGAAAAAGCAGGCAAAGAGTTAGGAAAACCGGGAGAACAGTTTGACAAGATACTGGTCTCTGCCAGTGCACCGGAAATTCCTTTTTCACTTTTTGAACAACTCAAACCCAACGGTGTACTTGTCATACCGGTAGGCAATTCCATCTTTAAGTTTAAAAAACTTCAAGATGGCAGAATACAGCAAGAGGAATATGCAGGTTTTGTATTTGTACCTTTGATTTACCAGGAAAAACAGTTTCATTAAATCATCTTTTAATCCACTCTCTGCTAAAATCTATTTACCTGAATTTGGAGTATGAATTTGAAAGAAGCGCATGAAGTTTTAGCCAGAAAATATCGTCCGTCAAACTTTGATGAACTTATCGGTCAAGAGACGATAGCACAGACTCTCTCACTTGCACTTGATTCAAACAGACTCTCTCATGCCTATCTGTTTTCAGGGCTGCGCGGGAGCGGAAAAACTTCAACTGCCCGTATCTTTGCCAAAGCACTCATTTGCGAAGAAGGAATGAGTCATAAACCTTGTGACAAATGTTCCAACTGTGTGATGGCAAAAGAGAATCGTCATATGGACATCATAGAGATGGACGGGGCAAGCAGCCGTAAAATCGACGATATTCGTGACCTTATAGAACAGACAAAATACAAACCGGCCGTTGCCAGATATAAAATCTTCATTATTGATGAAGTACATATGCTCACAAAAGAGGCTTTTAATGCCCTGCTTAAAACACTTGAAGAACCGCCCCAATATGTCAAGTTCGTCCTTGCAACCACTGACCCGCTCAAACTTCCTGCAACAATTTTAAGCAGAACACAGCATTTTCGATTTAAAAGTATTGCCACAAACAAGGTCGTTAATCATCTTGCCCATATTTTGCAACTTGAGGGGATAGAGTATGAAACAGAGGCGCTTGAAATTCTCGCAAGAAGCGGGAGCGGAAGTCTTCGTGATACGCTGACATTGCTTGATCAGGCAATAATCTACTCAAAAAACCATGTTGATGTTCGTACCGTTACAGATATGCTCGGACTGGTTGACCCAAAATTTATCAGTAAACTTTTCGATACTGTTTTTGCAAAAGACTATGCACGGCTGGTAGAGTATACAAAAGAACTGGAAGATTACGAAAGTGAAATGGTTGTAGACGAACTCATCGCTTATCTCAAAGATAAAATGTATAATCAGGATGCTCTTTTTTCTACACTGGTACTTGACAGGTTTTTTAGAATACTGAGTGAATCAAAATATCTTTTCAGCATTAATGCCGATGGTTCCTTTGTGCTTTCGATGATATTTTTCAAGATGACAGAAGCGCTTAAAATACGGGAAATTGATCAGATGATAGAATCTTTTGAAAAAGATGTGAAACGTCCTGAAATTATTGTATCACAGGAAGAAAAAAAAGAGGTGCAAAGCTCCTCTCCTGTAAAAATAAAAATGCAGGAAACTACCCCTGAGATGAACGGCAAAGTCGCAAAAGAAACCTCTGTAGAGAATACGCAGGAAATACCGACAAATGAGCATCTTCTCACTTTTCAAACGCTCATAGAAAGAATCACAGACAGAAACTATGCACTTGGTGAGTGTTTTACAAAAAACATTCGCTTTGTTTCCTATGAAAAAAACATACTTACTTGGGAGAGTTGTGCGGACGAAGAGTGTAAAAAAGTGCTCAAACACGGATATGCGGTCATTAAACAGCTTGTTCGTGAAACCTTTAGTTTTGAGACAAAAATAAAAGGAGTTGCCTGCACGAAGTTAGAAACAGAAGAAGAACCACAGACACAGGCATCACAACCCGTCGAACAACAGCCCGAAATGCAAAGCGGCTCTACCGTCGAGGACATTGAAGCAGGCGGTGCTGCAAGCTGTGTGACAAACTGTGATGAGCCTTCTGTGCAAGATGAAACAAACGGCACAGACATCACAAAAGAGCCGATGATCCAAAAGGCGATAGAGATGTTTGAGGCAAAAAAGGTCACCGTGCAGTCAAAAATCTAGTCAAAAAAAATTTCACTGCAGCACAAATCTTTTTGATGACAATACTCTAATATCTCAACAAAAGGGGTAGAGTTCCTTTTTTTGATTGTTGCAAATTTTGATTGGGAAATATTTAGTAAATTTGCCACATCCTTATCATATACTTTCGTATTTGATCCATTCGCAATATGCTCTTTGAAAACTTCTATAATCGTTCGAAAATCTCTCATTCTTACTCCTAAGAGCAACAATATAACCAAGAAAAATCAAGAAAGCTAAAAATATGTCAATTTGTTAACATATTTTATACCCTACTCCGCGAACTGTTTGTATATAGTCTTTTGACTTGTCCGGGTCTATCTTCTCTTTGAGCCTGTTGATGGCAACATTGACAGTCTTGTACTGGTGGTTTTCACTGTCACCCCAAACATTTTCAAGCAGATAATCCCTGTCAAGTACACTGTTTTTATTTAAGATAAATTCACTTAAAAGATCAAATTCAAGCTTTGTCACATCAACAGGTCTTCCGTCTACATGTAATGTTCTGCTGCTTTTGTCAAGCAGTAAATCTCTAAAAAGCAATTTTGAATTATTGTATTTTTTTGAAGTTCTTTTTAACACAGATCGGATGCGAAGGACCAATTCTTTCATATTAAACGGTTTCGTGATGTAATCATCTCCGCCTCGCAAAAAGCCACTCTCAATATCTTCATCTCTGTCTTTTGCACTTAAAAATATAACGGGTATATCAAGCCCCTCATCACGTAGTTTTGCAACAAACTCACTTCCTTCAACACCGGGAAGGTTCCTGTCCATTATAAGTAAATCTATATCTTCTTCATCTAAAATCTGCACAACTGTTTTTGTATTTAAAAAGCCTATTGTTTCAAATCCCTCTTTTTCCAGGGTGTATTCCAACAGTTCGAGCAAATCTTCCTCATCCTCAACTATTACTATATTTGCACTCATAAATATGCCTTACTATTTTTTATAATTATATCAAAGATTCTATGGTATAATAGACCAATTGCGGAAATTTTGAAGAGGAAAAAAAGATGTTTGTTTCATCATACAATACATATATACCAAACAAGCACACATCAAAAATAGATAAAAATACGCAAAATGAAAGAGACAATTTCTCTCAAGAGCAAGAAAAAGTATTCTCAAAAAGCCTTGAAAAAGTTGTTGCTTCTTCTGTAGAAATACTACTCAATTATATTTCAAACTATAAGTCATTACACAACCAGCAGTTACTGCAACAGCAAAATACACCCAAAAAAGAGTATGCCAAAACAAAATTTGAAAAAATAAAAAAAATCAGCAGTGCCCAGAATGCCTACAGTGAAAATTCTCACTATTTTTCTCTTGCGCAAAAACCCAAAACAGCGTTAACACAAGAGGTCAAACAGCCTGAAAACATACAACGCAACACTCTTTTAAAACAGAAATTTATCAATACCTATATTGCAAATGACAACTACTACAGAGTAACTGCCGCCTAATCCAGCCATGCCTCGGTTTTAATCACTCTGCTGTCATCAAAAATTTTCAGTTTATATGCTTCACTGCATTTGCCGTCATTGATTTGCATGACAGCCATCTGCAGAATTTTTTTACACTTTTTTGGAATATCAAAATGCCCTTTTAGACCTGTCAAAAACTGTTTTACAGGAACATCCTTGTCCATGCCTATAATATTGTCACGGCACCCTGTAAGCCCTATATCACTCATATATGCCGTACCGTTTACAATTTGAAAATCATCAGTGCCTACATGAGTATGTGTCCCGATAATTCCGCTTACTTTTCCCTGAAGCATCATCATCAGTGCGCGTTTTTCACTTGTAGCCTCAGCATGAAAATCAACAAAAATATTTTTTATCTCCTGCGTGTGCAGCTCCTCAACCGTATTTTTTGCACAGCGAAAGGCATTGTCGGTATAGGGCATTGCATAGTGCCCCATTATATTAAGGACAGCAAGTTTTTCACCCTTTATATCATAAACACGCAGACCGGTTCCCGGTACTTCCTCAGGATAATTATGGGGCCGCAGCAGTTCATGCGTATCTAAAAGAGGAATAATCTCTTTTTTATCCCAGGTATGATTGCCTCCGCTCATAACATCGATGCCGTAGGAGAAGAGTTCATTTGCATTTTTGAGTGTCAACCCAAAACCGTGAGAAGCATTTTCATAATTTGCAATGACAAAATCTATTTTGTGTTCTTCTTTTATTTTCTTCAGATAATCCCGCAACATAATACGTCCGGGCTGACCTAGTATATCGCCTATAAATGCTATTTTCAATGTATAATTCTTTTCATTTGTTTTTTAGAATTATAGCCAAATCTTTTCCCTGTTTTTCTTTAAAAAACAGTATAATTGCAGTATGAATCATTTTATGCAACCACCTGTACGTATCAACGCTTCAAATGAGCTTCGAAAAGTCGGCTTTGAGCTTGAATACAGTGCCATAGAGTTACAAAAAAGTGCAGAATTACTTATTGGAACTCTAGAATCCGGCAGTATGGAAAAAATAAATCCTTATCATTACAAAATCAGAGATACCTGCTGTGGCGACTTTAATCTTATCCTTGATTTTCAGTTTCTTATTTCACAGGGTCTGCAAAAATGGCTGCAGAATATAGGACTTGACCAGTTTATCGAAACAGAAATCGCACTGGCTTTGGAAGAGTTCATAGCCACCCTTTCTCAAACTATCGTGCCTTATGAAATCACAACACCGCCGCTTCCTTTGGATAAAATTGCAATTATAGAGAAGATAAAAGAGACGTTTCGAATAAACGGAGCACTTGGAACTGATGCCAATCCTCTCTATGCCTTTGGCTTTCATATCAATCCGCAGGCCTTCTCTTTTGAAGTAACAGAAATTATTGATACACTCAGGGCCTTTTTCATTCTTTATGAGACGCTTGTGCTATGGCTGCAACCTGATATTGTACGCAGAATCAGCCCCTATATCAAACCTTTTGAAGAGGAGTATATACAAAAAGTACTCAAAGCCTCTTACAAACCGGATATGAACCGGTTTATCTGTGACTATATGCAATATAACCCTACCCGTAATCGCGCACTGGACCTCTTGCCTCTGCTTGCCTGGATAGATTCCAATCAGGTTTTCAAGACACTTCCCGAAGAAAAAATTTCACCACGTCCTGCCTATCATTATCGCCTTCCAAACTCCAAGGTTGACAAAAAAGAGTGGCACACTTACGATGCCTGGAACAGCTGGGTCATCATTGAAAAACTCGCTCAAGACAAAGAGATGCTTGCACAACTTGCCGGCGAATACAGCAAATACCTCACTGACCCTTTTTCGTTTTTGAAAAAAGAGAAGTGGCTGCAGCAGGTAAATGTATGGCTGAAAAAACAAATATAATCATAACAGGCTCAAGCAAAGGAAGTCGCAGTGCCTGGGTGACAAGTCGTGCTTTGCTCACGCTTTTTGGTGTGAATGCAAGGTTTTTGCATCCTGATAATTGGGACAAGAACACCCAAATGGATGGGCTTGTGCTTACAGGAGGTGTGGATATTGATCCGCATACTTTTCATACATCCAGGCACCCCAGTGTAAAAAAAACCGAACCACTGCGTGATGCAATGGAACTCTTTTTACTTGAGCGCGCACTCACACAAAACATTCCCGTTATGGGAATATGCAGAGGCATGCAGCTTATCAATCTCTTTATGGGCGGATCACTTCACCCGCATATACCGGAAATGGATTTGGATTTTAAACATCCGCATTCTCTGCTGCCTCAAAACACCATCAAAATAGAACCAAAAAGCCATCTGCATAAAATTCTCAAAGCCGAAAAATTAAAAGTCAATGCCCTGCATCATCAAACAGTGAGAACACTTGGAAAAGGGCTGAAAGTTGCAGCAAAAGATACAAACGGCCTCATACAGGCCATTGAAACAGACAATGAAGACTTCATTCTGGGTCTGCAGTGGCACCCGGAGTTTATACCCTATCACTGGAGTACCTACCGCATTTTTGAAGCTTTTTCCAAAGAGATAAAAATCAGATAAAAAAAAGTGCCAACAGTATATAACGAATACCTTTTGCAAACAGAACAAGCAAAAAAAATCTTTTAAAGTTATAATGCAGAGCACCGGCTACAAAAGTAATAGGGTCACCGATTATCGGAGCCCAGGAGAGCAGCAGCACGATGGCACCGTAACGATCAAACATTGATTCGGCTTTTTTATACGCTCTCATTTTTACATATTTTTTCTGTGCCAGATAATCAACCCCTTTTTTGCCCAAAAAGTAGTTCAAACAGGAACCAAGGGTATTGCCGAGTGTAGCAACACCCAGCAGAGCATAAATATTGTAACCGGCTGTAATATCATAAACCAATACAGCTTCACTCACTACCGGCAATAAAGTCGCAGCACCGAAAGCGCTTAAAAAAAGAGTAATATAGACCAACTAGAGCACTTTTGGTTTGCTGTTTCTTAAATAGTACAGTGTTGCTTTAATAATGTCATCATCATCTTTCGAATCTGATTTTATTGTCTCCTTGGACTCATTTAAATAGGTAAATGTGATATTTTGTCCATAGTTTGAAATCGTTTTGATTTTTTTCTCCAGGGACAAAAGTTTAATAACCATCAATTCAAAAAACTGTTTGGTAGGAATGTCCAATTCGCCAAAACGGTCAATTACCTCTTCTTCTATTTCATAGATCTCCACAGCACTTTCACACTGGGCAAGTCTTCTGTAGATATCTAAACGCAACCTGTCTTCTTGTACAATTTCATCACTGATAAAAGCGGATATGCTCAGTTTTACATCTACCTTTGCCCGCTCTCCCTCGGCTGTATTGCTCAACTCTTTTATAGCATCTTCAAGCATTCGAAGATACAGAGAGTAGCCGATATTTTTAATATGTCCGCTTTGTGCATCTCCTACAAGATTCCCGCCGCCGCGAATTTCCAAATCATGATGTGCCAGCACAGAACCCGAACCTAAAAAGGAGTTCGATTCTAATGCCAAAAGGCGTTTTTTGGCTTCATCTGTCAAATTTTCTTTGTTTTGTACAATAAAATAGGCAAAACCCTCATTGTGTCCACGACCTACACGCCCGCGAAGCTGATGCAAATCTGCTATACCAAATCTGTCTGCACCGTCTACAATGATGGTATTGACACGGGGCATATGAATACCGCTCTCAATAATGGAGGTGGCTATCATGACATCATATTCGCCTGCTTCAAATTTCAGCAGCTCTTTTTCTGTTTCCACTGCCGATATTTTAGAATGCAGCATCAGCATTCTCAAGTCAGGTAACAGGGCCTGCAGTTCTCCCAGTTTTATAGGCATATGGTCAATTGAATTGTGCACATAAAAAACCTGACCGCCACGACGAAGTTCTCTCAAAATAACCTCTTTTATCAGCTTTTCATCATACTCTTTTACAAAAGTCCTTACACCCTGGCGCTCACTCGGCGCTGTCAATAGCTGACTCATTGTTTTTATGGAACTGAGTGCCTGATTGAGTGATCGCGGAATCGGTGTTGCACTCATAGAGAGCAGATGCACATTATGGTAGAGCTCTTTGATTTTCTCTTTTTGCTTCACGCCAAACTTGTGTTCTTCATCTATAATAACGACGCCAAGTTTCTTAAATTCCAGTCCAAAAAGCGTATGCGTCCCGACAACACAATCTATTTCACCGCTTGCCAGCCCTTTAATAACTGCATTTTTCTCTTTTGTGGTGACAAATCTGTCAAGTTTTGCATAACGGATACCCAAATCTTTAAACCGCTCATCCAAAGAACGCCAGTGCTGTGCTGAAAGCAGTGTAGTTGGTACAATAAATGCCGACTGATAGCCTGACTTGTAGGCTGCATAAATAGTGTTGAGTGCGATTTCTGTTTTACCAAAACCGACATCTCCGCTTAAAAGTCGGTCCATTATATGCCCTGAACTCATTTGTGAGAGTATCTCCTCAACAGCCTGAGTCTGGTCATCTGTATATTCAAAGCCTGAAAGTGCCTGAAACTGCTCCAGCTCTTTTTTATCCAAAGAAATCTTTGGTGCTTTTATAAGCGCTCTTGCTGCTGCCGTGTTAACAATCTGTCCTGCAATTTCAAGCAGCCTTTTTTTTACCTTTGCCTTGAGTTTGCCAAAGCTTCCTTTTCCCAGCCTGTCCAGTACAGGTGTCGCACCGCCTCCTGCGATGTAACGGTCAATATAGTCGAGGTTTTCTACAGGCAGCAGTATTTTATCATCACCGACATATTTAATGACGATAAAGTCTTTGACTCCGCCGAGTATTTCGGTTTTTTCAATTTTTTCAAAGATACCAACACCATAATCTTCATGAACTACATAATCACCTGCTTTTAAATCATCCAAAAGAATAGAGGTTTTTCTTCTGCGGCGTTTTTTATCGGCTTTGTTCAGTGATATAACCAGCTCATCAGGTGTAATAATATTTAATATATAAGGAGCCTCTACAATGCTTAAACCTGTTGCATCATAAATACCGGCCTGTTTTATTGTCGCATTATTTGCAGCAATGAGCGTTACTTTCTTGTTTGGATGTACTTTTAAAAGCTGGGCGGCATTGACAACAACCAACTCTTTGACGGCATCGTTTTCTTCTAACAATTCAAGATCAAAAGCATCTCTTGGAAGCTGCGGATTGTTTATACCGTAGGCATCTTTGAGTATATTGTCTAAATTTCTGACAAGTTTGACATTTTTGCCTGCTAAAAAATTCTCTGCCAATTCATCAAGATGCCAAAAGCCCAAAGAGGCTACATCTTTGTTGAGTGCATCAAATTCACTCTTTTGTATTTTTTGATGCAAGGCATTGTAGGATGCTTCATCCAGAGCATAAAAAGCACTTCGTATTTCTACACTTTCCAAATCATCGCCGAGGGTTCTTTGTGTTTCAAGGGCAAAGGATTTTATTTGTTCTATTTCATTGTCAAAGAGGGAAATTCTTATCGGATTTTCGGAAGAAGGCACAAAAATATCTATAATATCCCCACGATGAGAAATTTCACCTGCAACCTGTACCATATCAACAAAAGTGTATCCCCAGTAAAGCATCTGCTCTTTAAACTCTTTGAGATTAATCTCTGAGCCAAATTCAAACCTCATCTCACCGAGCAGCTCTTTTTTTGGCAAATGAAAGAGAAGTGTTTTTAAAGGAGATATTACAAGTGGTTTTTTCGCGCAAAAATAGTATGTTCTTAAAGCAAAACAGAGTTCGTGCAACTCTTCTTTGTAAGAACGCAAATCATCACCGTAACCTGGTCTGAAATCGGGAAAAACAACAACATCCCGTCCAAAAAACTTTGCTACATTTTCAAGTTCATATGCTTCTTTTGCATCTTCACATACCAAAACTTCAAGGGCATCTTTTTGTGCATTGTTTTTAAAATGATTAAATAAAATTGCCTGTGACATTACTTTCCTGTTTCTTTTACTATTGAGTTTCCCTGAAAAATACCTTTGGCCTCTATGACAAGTTCAAGCGAGGTAATTTCGCCATTTACATGTCCTGCCGCTTTTATTTCAACACGGTCTGCATGTATACTCCCCTCAACCAGGCCTTGAACCACGAGACGCTTTGTTGTAATATCGCCTTTTACATGTCCGTTTTTACCCACATTCACCTCTTTGGACGACTTTATAAACCCCTCTAACTCTCCGTCTATATAAAGATTGCATGTAAGTTCTATTTCGCCTTTGATTTTTGCTCCGGCTGTGACAATTGCTGTGTTTGCATCTGTTTTATCACTTTTATCCGCGATGTTGCCATTATTAAAGATTGCCATGGTATCTTTTTCTCCTTTTTAAAAATTTCATCATAATTTTGCTGTGTCCATTTTATAAAATAATACGGATTTAATGCACGGTGAATAAAGCGTATTTCATAATGCAAATGCGGTCCGTTACTGAGCCCGGAATTGCCTGTATAGGCAATTAAATCACCTTTTTTTACAAATTGTCCTGACTTTACCACAATTTTGTTTAAATGTCCAAAGTACGATTTAAAACCATACACATGTTCGAGTATGACAAGTTTTCCAAAACCGCTGCGCCTGTGCAGCCCTGCCCATTCAACAATACCGTCAGCCGTTGCATACACAGGAGTATTGAATTTCGCTTTCATGTCAGAACCACGATGAAACTCTTTTTTATGCAGTGTCGGGTGTATTCTGTAGCCGAATTTGCTTGTAATCCCATGGTATTTTACAGGAGATCCGCTTGGTATAAGTTCCAGCAGTGTTGCTCTGTGCGATGAACTGAGCATTGTCATATTTACTCTTTCGGCCAAAGATTCAGTCGCAAGAGGTTTGAGCCCTATGAGCGTTTCAATCTGAGACAAAGAATCTGAAAGTTCATCAAGCTCTTTTTCTTTTGCCAAAAGGGAATGTGTTGTACTCTTCATCTCTTTTTGCAAGGCTTGATTTTGACGCAGCATCTCTTTATATGCCTGTGCCACTTCATTTTTTTTACTCTGCAGTTTATCTACACTGGCATTTAAATACAAAATAGTTCCTGCGGCAATCAGTACAATACTCAGTAAAAAAAGTCCGGTATACAAAAAAGCTTTTTTTATAAACTTGTGAACATTAAACTGCTTGACACCGTTGTCATCATGAATAGTAACCGTAAAATGATTATCCACCATGCACCTTCAAAAATGTTTCCACAACACTGAAGGAGCCAAAAACAAGATAATTTTTATTTGCATCTATCCCTTGAAAGCTTGTGTGTTTCATCTGCAAATCCTCTATTGCCTTTTTGAGTTTGCTCAATTCTTCTATTCTTTCATCTTCTACCGCTATAATTTCCACATGTTCAATTATCGGCTGTAAAACAGTAAGTATTTCACTGTAATTTTTATCTTTAAAACTATTATAAACCAATATATATTTATTCTCTTTTAAACTTTCATAAATTGAACGTGCCGCAAGCGTATTGTGTCCCACATCTATCAGTATGTTTGTCTCTAATTGAGAAAGTCTGCCAAATAATTTTGCATGCTTAAAATCTTCTGCTTCGTACGAAATGCCCAGACTCTTTAATGCCGCGATACTTACCATTAAATTTTCTTTTAAATAGCACGCCAACCTGTGATACCTGGCAATTTTTTCAATCTTCGCTTTGTCTTGTGCATCTAAAAGTTCACTGTAGTCTGCGACATGGATATTTTTTTCCTGTGCAATTTTTTTGGCAATCTGCATCACTTCTTTATGTGGCTGTTTGGACACAATTACTTTTTTTTGCATAGCATTGAGTTTTGTCGTGGCTATGGACAAAATATCCGAACCCAAAAAAGCTTCATGATCAAAACCAACCGGTGTCACAAGTGTTAAAATATTTTCAAATACCGCTGTTGCATCATGCTCTCCGCCAAGCCCTGCCTCAAGAACAATATAGTCACACTCCTGATACAAAAAAACTGCCAAAAGTGTTGTATATTCAAAGTAGCTTAATGAATCTGCATCCTGGGGATCCAACAGTGATAAAAGCTTTTGATGCGCTTCGTTTAAGAGTATATCACTGACATTTTCTCCGTTGAACCAAATGCGTTCATTGAAAGTCAGTATATGCGGAGAGGTATAATGCCCCGTAGTAAACCCCAAAGAGTACAAGGCTGACGCCAAAAAACGTCCTGTTGTCCCTTTTCCGTTTGTTCCCACAAGATGAATAATTTTTGGCAATTTTAATGAAGCTTTGATTTTTGCGTATACTCTGGGCATACGGGTGTAGTCTATGGTGTCATAATACAATGGTTTGCTGTTAAGAAATTCCTCTAACACGTTTATTTTTTATACTCCACTCTGTTTCTTCCCTCTTTTTTTGCTTTATACAGATACTCATCGGCAGAATTTATCGTCGCGTCAAGTGAAATATGATCACTTCGTTGCGCGACACCGGCACTCACAGTCACTTTAATACGCTTGCCTTTATATACAAAACGAGTCTTTTCGACATGCTTTCTCACCTTTTGGGCAAAAGTCACACCCCCTTCCAAATCCGTCTCACTTAAAAGTGCCAAAAATTCTTCGCCTCCAAAACGCCCGACTATATCTACTGTTCTACTCTCTTTTTTGAGTATTTTGGCAAATGCCGCCAAAACCGCATCCCCGGCTTCATGTCCATAGGTATCATTTACTTTTTTAAAAAAGTCTATATCAAACATAACAATGACAAAATTATGTCCATAGCGTTTGTATTCTGCCTCTTTCATCGTTAAAAACTCATCAAGCGCGCGCTTGTTATACAACTTCGTTAAAAAATCTTCTTTTGATTCCTGTTTTGCTTCTTCAAGCTCTTTTTCAAGTGTACGGACTTTTTTGCTCAAAGCTTTGACTTCCTCACTGTGTCCCTGCAAATCTTTACTTAAAAGATGTGTATTTTTCTCTAAGGCAACAGCAATTGTAAAAAGTTTTTTATGTGCAAGTGCAAAGTTTACAGTTGATTCTTCCGTATAAGATTCCAACTCAAGTTTTATTTTTTGTATTTCGGCATTTGAGTTGTCAGAACTCTCTATCATGTCTATAAGACGCAGTGAAAGTTTATCGAGAACTCCGTCAATAGACTCTACCATCTCTTTGACAGTTTCTTTGTCAAGTGCTATGCGCAAAGATATGGCTGACCTGATTTCATTTTCAACACTTTCATGTTCAAGCAGTTCAGGATTTTTCTGGATTTTTTCACTCAAAGCTGCAATCGTATCATTCACACTCGAAGCAATGGAGGGAACAAAAGAAGCTATCAAAAGTTTTGATATTTTCTGTAAATCCACACTTTGGTTTTCTTGTGCACCAACACATTCCAAATGTAAATTTTCAATAGTTTTTTGTAAATCCCGCGTATCTACATCACCGTACTCTTTCAATTTTTGCAAAAAAGCATCATCATAAGTAGTTAAAAAATTGACCCATCGTTGTCGAAACTGGTCCAACTGTTCAGGCTGGGCGCCATGCTCTATAAGTTCCAGAGTTTTTTGTGCAAGCTCACCCGCTTCTTTGTTGTGCAGTACAGTAATAACCTGCAGTACCCTTTTTGTCAGTAATGTTTGGGATTCAAGCAGGTTTGAACACTGCGTCGGGTTGGTTCTGTTGAGTTTTGAAATCAGCAAACGCACAAACTCATGCATCGTTTTTATATTGTATTTTTTGAGCTCTTTTTGTAAGTCTTTGTTGAGCATGGCATTGAACTTGTCAATATGTTGACAATCTTCAACCTGCATATTTGCTTTTTGCGCCTCTTTGCAAAATGCTTCTGCATAAAAGTCAGGAGTCAGTAATTTTCCTTCGAGTTTTAATCTTTTGACAGCTTTACTTATGATTGTTTGTATAGTCATGTAATCTTCTCCTGATTTATAGTTGTGATCCTTCTGCTGAGACCTGTGCAACAAAAGATGCTATAGCCTTGATGGCACTGAATTTTATCGCATCAAATCGTTCCTGATCTGTTATAACAGCATTTGGTACAACCGAAAAGTCATAGGTACCTCTTGCCGTATACGTTTTTTTAATATTTTTTGATTCTCTTGCAATCTTTAAAACAATTTTTGCCCGATATGCAATAATATACCCTTCTGCATTATACTGAATTGGCGAATAACTCGGTGGTGTCAGAGAAAAATTCAACGTTGTATCGGCATGGGATTTGTCTGTTAGAGAGGCATGAAAAATTTCCACAATGGCGCTGTCTACCGCATCTTTTATTAAAACGGTATTTTGGGGATCCAAAGCTGAAATGACAACATGTGTGTATATTTTTGAACCAATAACACTTCTGGCATACTTTGAACTTGGCTTATATCCGCATGCATTCATTGAAACAAGAAGAATCAAAAGAACAAATACCTTCAATGCATGTGAATATTTTCTCATTCTTAGCCCTTTACAACAATATTGACAAGCTTTTTAGGAACAAAAATCTCTTTGACAATCTCTTTGCCTTCAAGCCACTTGGCAATATTTTCTTTTGCTGCTGCAATAATTGTCTCTTTATCAGCATCAGCGGCAACTTCAATTTCCCCTCTTTTTTTCCCGTTGAGAGAAACACCCAAAGAGATGCTCTCTTCTACAAAAACTTCTTCTACTGTTTCTTGCGGAGCCAGGTTGTTCAGTTTGAAATACTGCTCACTGATTTCATGACAGGTATGAGGAATAACAGGTTCCATAATCGAGCTGAGTATCCAGTATCCTTCCGTCCATACATCTGCATTTTTTTGTGCATTGAGCGCATTCATCGCCTCCATGACACCGGCAATCATTGTATTAAATGTGTATCTTTCATTATAAACATCTTCGGCACGTTTGAGTGCTTCATAGACTTTTTTACGGGCAAACTTCTCTTCTTTACTCAAGTCTGCATGATTGATTTCAGGCTTCTCGTTACATGTAAAGACATTTGCACTTCGCTCAAAAAATCTTTTTATAAACTTGTAGGCACCCTCAACAGCACTGTCATTCCATTCAAGTTCCTGTGTCGGCGGTGCGGCAAAAAGTATAAACAGACGTGCCGTATCTGCACCGTATTTCTCAATGATGGCATCGGGGTCAACCGTATTGCCCTTTGATTTGCTCATTTTGGCCCCGTCTTTAAGTACCATTCCCTGGGTTAAAAGTTTCTCAAAAGGTTCGTCCAAATCAATATAACCCAAATCACGGAACACTTTTGTAAAAAAACGCGCATATAAAAGGTGTAAAATCGCATGTTCTATCCCACCGATGTAATGATCAACACCTTCATGCCCTTTTTGGTGCATCCAGTATTTTATCTGCTCAGGTGAAAATGCCTCTTTTTCCCAGTTTTTAGGCGATGCACAAAAACGCAGGAAATACCAGGAGGATTCTACAAAAGTATCCATCGTATCTGTTTCACGAACAGCATCTTTGCCACACTCCGGACATTTACAGTGTTTCCATGTCGGGTGTTTTTCCAAAGGATTTCCCTCTCCTGTAATCTCTACATCATCCGGCAGAGCCACAGGAAGATTCTCTTTTTTCTCCATAACAAGACCGCACGCCTCACAATGAATAAAAGGAATAGGTGCACCCCAGTATCTTTGACGACTCACACCCCAGTCTTTGAGTTTATAGTTTGTCGTCTTTTTGCCCAAACCTTTTTGTTCAAACACAGCTATGATTTTTTCCTGTGCCTCTTGAGAGTTCATCCCTGTAAATTCGCCGGAATTTATAAGCTCACCGACTTCTGTAAAAGCAGATTTTGAAAAGTCATGTTCTGTTTTAAAAGGCTTGATAACCGGTTTTACAGGCAGGTCATACTTTTTAGCAAAATCATAATCTCTCTCATCATGTGCAGGTACGGCCATAACCGCTCCGCTTCCATAATCCATCAACACAAAATTTGCCACCCAGACAGGAATTTTTTCTCCTGTGAGCGGATGCGTTACATGTAAACCAAGCGAAACACCCGATTTCTCTTTTTGCCGCTCGATTGAAGAGGTGTTTTTCATAGTCTCAATTTGTGCAATAACCGAATCATCAAGCAATTTGTTCTCTATCATATACGAAACAATTTCATGTTCAGGTGCCAAAGCCGTATAACTCACACCGTAAATGGTGTCAGGTCTTGTTGTAAAAACATCAAAACACTCAAATGTATGCGAAAGTTTTGCTTGACTTGCTTCATCAAAGTGTAAATCAAAAGCAAGTCCGTTTGACTTGCCTATCCAGTTTTCCTGCATCGTCAGAACCTGTTTTGGCCAGCCACCTTCAAGTTTTTTCAAATCATTTAAAAGTTCGTCTGCATAGGCTGTAATTTTAAAATAGTACTGATTCATCTCTTTTTTGACAATCGGTGTGTCACATCGCCAGCAACATCCATCCACTACCTGCTCGTTTGCCAAAACAGTCTGATCATGCGGACACCAGTTAAGCATCCCTTTTTCACGGTACAGCAAACCTTTGTTATACATATCTATGATAAAGCCCTGTTCAAACTTCGTATAAAGCTCATCACTTGTGGCAAATTCACGTTTACGTGAGAAAGAGAAACCCAGAGAATAAAATTCGTTTTTCATATAGTCAATGTTGTCATAGGTCCAGCTTTTAGGATGTGAACCGTTTTTTATAGCAGCATTTTCCGCAGGCATACCAAAGCTGTCAAAGCCAATCGGGTGTAAAACATTTTTGCCCTGCTGTCTGTGGTACCTCGCAAAAGCATCACTGATAGAGTAGTTTCTTACATGTCCCATATGCAGGCGTCCGCTTGGAAACGGAAACATTGAAAGAATGTATTTTTTCTCTTTGGTAAAATCTTCACTCGGCTCAAAACTTTCGTTTTGATTCCAGTATTCCTGCCATTTTTTTTCTATAGTTTTTGCGTTATATTCCAATTTTATTCTTCCTGTTAATATTCTTCGTGTGTTTTACTGCTCTCAATGTAGACAAGTCCCATTGAAAATACATTGGCAATCAATGCACCGATTGCCAGGGCAATTGCCCAGGAATCATTCTGCACAATAACCAAAAAGACAAATGCCGGAATCAGGTGCAGGTCTGCCACCAAAGAAGATGCCAACAGTTCGGCTGAAAGCAGATTACGCACACCGATTTTTAAAATTGTTGAAATCAGATTCACACTTGCGGCTATAAACAATGAAATAGCCGTATTTTCATATAAAAACCCTGCGATCGATGTAAGACTCATTAATGAAAAAAATACGTATACTACTTTACCCCAATCCATTACATAACTCCTGATTCAAACTGTTCGCGCATTCTGTTTTTTTCTGCTTCTCTTTTTGCTTTTTCTGCCAGTTTTGCATGATAGTTTTTCACATCAAAACCAAACAGTATCAACAACGGTGAAGCAACAAAGATGGACGAATATGTTCCTACGATTATACCTACCAAAAGCGTAAACGCAAAGGCATGAATAATCTCTCCGCCAAACATAAACAGTGTAAAAACCACAAAAAAGGTCGTTAAAGAGGTCAGTGTCGTACGGGCAAGCGTTCTTGTGATAGATTCATTGATAATCTCTGTCAAATTTGCTTTTTTGGATTTTGTAATCCCTTCGCGGATACGGTCAAAGACAATAATTGTATCGTTGAGCGAATATCCCAAAAGTGTCAGTATTGCAGCAAGTACATCAAGGTTGACATCAATCTGAAAGAGAGCCACCGCACCCATTGCAATCGAGACATCATGCACTAACGCGGCTATAGAAGCCACGGCAAATCGCCATTCAAATCGAAATGCCACATAAACAAGAATCGCGGCTATAGAGAGAAAAAGTGCCATAAGCCCTTTCTCTTTTAACTCTGAACCTACTTTTGGACCTACAATATCAACACGGCGAATCGTAAAATTGCCTGTACCCTGCAGTGCTGCTCTTGCAACATCACCGATGTCTTTTGCTACACTCGCACTCGATGTTTTCATACGAATGACAACTTCATCCGGAGAACCGAACTCACTGATGGAAGCACCGTCAAAAAGTTTGTCTGCCTGCAGTTTTTCCCGCATCGCTTTGATAGGGGCTTTTGTGTCATACTTTACCTGAACAATCGTTCCTCCGGCAAAGTCGATCCCGTAATTGAGTCCTTTTGTCGCCAAAATCGCATATGAAGCCAAGATAAGAATAATTGAAACTGCCATCGCAATTTTTGATTTACCCATAAAATCAATGGGCTGTTTATACTTAAAAAATTCCATAATTATCCTTTAATCCCAAACCAGAAACGGTAATTTTTGCTTTTGCCCATTTTAGGTTCAAGCATCTGATAAATTCCGTGTGTTCCGAGAATTGCAGTGAGCATAGATGCCAAAATACCGATACTCATAGTAATGGCAAACCCTTTTATAGCACCTGTACCATAGACATACAAGACAACAGAAGCAATCAGCGTCGTGATATTTGCATCCAAAATTGCCGTCATTGCGTTTGCGTAGCCTTCTTCTATGGCCTTGTGCATAGATTTTCCCTCATAAATGAGTTCACGGATTCTTTCGGTAATAATGACATTCGCATCCACCGCCATACCGACCGTCAGGACAATACCTGCCATACCCGGCAGCGTCAACGTCGCACCAAAAAGACTCATAACCGCCAAAAGAATCAACAGGTTTGCAATCAGGGCAATATTTGCAATTACCCCTGCCATACGATAATAAACCATCATAAAAACAATAACAAGAATAAAACCGCCTATCAGCGCTATCATAGATGCTTTAATACTGTCAGCACCCAGACTTGGGCCGACAGAACGTTTTTCCATCATATATATTGGCGCCAATAATGCACCCGAACGCAGCGCAATCGCCAAATCTTTTGCCTCAAGCACTGTATAGTTTCCGGAAATCTGTCCGCTGCCTCCGCCGATGCGTTCATTAATATTCGGTGCAGAGTAGACTTTTCCGTCAAGTACAACTGCCAGACGTTTGCCTACGTTTTTACCGGTAAAATCACCGAAGATGTCAGCACCCTCTGCATTGAGTTTAAAATTAATCACCGGGCGGTTGTTTTGGTCAAAGCCCACATTTGCACCGGTAAGCATCCCGCCGTCCAGAATAGGGATTTCATGCACAAGATATTTGATTTTAGGATTTTTCACATCTTCTAAAATCACATCACCGTATGCCGCCGCATCTGCGTCACTCATATTGTAAACACGTGCATTTCTGGCTTCATCAACTGCCATCATTTCAAGTTTTGCCGCACGAGAAATCAACTCGCGTGCACGCTGTTCTTCCTGCGGTGTTTTAATCCCCGCAAGCTCTACAAGTATCTTCTCTTTTCCCTGACGTGCGACAACGGGCTCTGAGAGTCCGAACTGGTCAAGTCTGTTTCTGATCGTTTCAATTGCCTGCGAGACTGCCTGCTGTTTTGTTTTTTCTATCTCTTTAGGCGTCAGACTCAAGGTTATGACAGAACCTTTGTGTGTAACTTTCACACCTTCAAGTTTTGATAAAAAATCATCAAAGTTTTTAATCTCGTCACTATCAAGCACTTCAAAAGTTACACTTTTGCTGTCAAAGCTCAATCCGTCTATTAAAATATCATTGCGTTCTGCAAAGTGTTTGATACTTGCCGCTATTGATTTAATACGTGATTTTGTCGCTTCCTCGGTTTTCACACCGAGCAGCATATGCAGTCCACCCTGTAAATCAAGGCCTAAGGTTATTTTTTTGCCGCTTTGGGTCTGTAAAAGTGATGGAAGAGAAAATACAATTCCAAACACTATTGCCAGAGCAAAGATGACTATGCGATAATTAAGCTTCATCCTCGAACTTCTTTGCAATGGAATCTTTTGTAATTTTTACGAGTGTATCATCATTAAGTTTTACTATCAAAAAGTTCTCTTCAACTTTATGAACAACAACGATAAAACCGCCGTTAGTGATGACTTTGTCACCTTTTTTAAGAGATTCAATCATCTCTTTTTTGGCCTTGGCCTCTTTTTGCTGTGGGCGAATAATTACGAAATACATAATTGCAATTAAAAATACAAACGGTAGTAGTTGGGAGATAATTTCCATATCTTGTGCTTCCTTCTCTTATAAAATTGCAGCGATTATACAAAAAATATACTAATAAGCTCTTAAATTCAGTACAATTTCAAAATGAATTCCTTAACAAAAAATATTTTACTCGCAATTGGCACGGCTGCACTTTTCAGTGCTTTTATCTATTTGGAATATTTTGGCATTGAAAATAAATTTTTCAATACCCTTTTTGGACTTGGAGCAATAGCACTGCTTCTTAGCATTCCTAAAAAAGCGGTTCTTTTTAGCGGTTTTTTTATAGGACTCTTTTGGTTTTACTGGATCGGTTTCAGTTTTAAATACCAGGGTGTCGGTTATATGGAGCCTTTTGTTACTCTCGGCTTCGGTATTATTTATCTTCTCTTTTTTGCACCGCTTGCCTTTACAGACAAGCCTTATATACGGGCCCTACTGCTTTTTGGACTCAGCTTTTTTGAACCGCTTGGCTGGAACTGGATGAAAATTGAGCTCTTGTTTGTCAACAGTTATATAGGTGTTTACAAATATCAGTTGGCGGCTGTTTTGCTCGCCCTCTCCCTGCCTTCACTGATAAAAAACAATAAATACAGATATTTGCCTCTTTTGCTTCTCGTTTTTGCCTATAACTACGGCTATCCCAAGCAGCATGATGCACCCCTGAAAATAAAGCTGGTACAAACAGAAATCCCCCAAAGTGTCAAGTGGGAGAGAAGCAGCCTCTACCCTACCGTTGCCATGATTTTTGAAAAAATCCGTCAGGCACAGGCAGAAGGCTATGATGTTGTCATATTCCCCGAATCTGTCTTCCCTCTTTTTATGAATGAAATGCCGAAACTGATGCAGGAACTTCGTAAGGCTTCTGAAAAAATCACTGTCATAGCCGGTGCACTGATGCGTGAAAACAATCTCAACTACAATGTCACCTATATGTTTGACAAAGGCAGATACAAGGTTGCCAAAAAACTCATTCTGGTACCCTTTGGCGAGTACATTCCTCTGCCAAAATTTGCACAAAAATTCATCAACGATACTTTTTTTCAAGGATCAAGTGATTTTGTTACGGCAAAAAAACCGACAGACTTTGTCATAAAAGGTATCAAGTTCAGAAATGCCGTCTGTTATGAGGCTACATGTAAAGAGCTCTACAATGGCAATGTAAAATATATGATTGCCATAAGCAACAATGCATGGTTTACCCCTTCTATTGAGCCGACACTGCAGAAGTTGCTTTTAGAGTACTATGCCCGAAAAAACGGTGTGACAATTTACCACGCAGCCAACATGAGCGGCACAGGTGTAATCAAATAGTAATAATTTCTTTGCTATAATAAAGAAAAAACTTACCAAAGAAAGTGAAAATTTTATGATAAACCTTAAAAATCCCAATCTTTATTTAAACCGTGAGCTTTCATGGTTACAGTTTAACACAAGAGTCCTCAAACAGGCACAGGATGAATCTTTGCCGCTGCTTGAACGTCTCAAATTTCTTGCCATTTACGGGACAAATCTGGACGAATTTTATATGATTCGCGTGGCAGGACTTAAAAAGCTTTTTGCCGCGGGTATTATCGTCTCAGGGGCCGACAGGCTGACACCTCTGCAACAGCTTCGCGAAATAAGAAACTATCTGCATCAGGAACAGCAGGTTGTCGAGCACTGCAGAAGTGAAATATTTAAAAAACTTGAGCCTCATGGTATCAGTGTAAAGACATATGATGAAGTGAACAATCAGGACAAACATAAACTCAACCAGTATTTCAATGAAAACATCTATCCGGTAATTATTCCCATTGCCATAGATGCCACACATCCTTTTCCACATCTTAACAACCTGAGTTTCGGGCTTATCGTAAAACTTCGCGATATGGACAACGAAAATATAGAACGCTTTGGAATTATACGTGTTCCCCGTGTTTTAAACAGATTTGTAGAGCTTGGAAACGGAACCTATGTACCGATAGAAAGTGTTGTGGAAAAACATGTTGATGAACTTTTTCCGGGCTATGAGCTTATCAAATATGCCCCTTTTCGTGTGACAAGAAATGCTGATATTGCCATAGAAGAAGAGGAAGCTGATGACTTTATGGAGATTCTTGAAGAGGGGCTCAAACTTCGCCGTAAAGGAGAAATGGTCCGGCTTGAGGTCGGTTCAAATGCTGATGATGAAATCATTAACTTTTTTAACCGTCATGCACATATATACAAAGATGACATCTACAGATACCATACCTTTTTAAATCTCTCAAGTCTTTGGCAGATAGTATCGAACAAAAACTTTGCACATCTTTTGGCACCGGCATTTCAACCAAAAAATCTGCCGCCTTTTGAAAACAATGAAGATATTTTCTCTATCCTGGAAAAGCAGGATGTCTTGATGTACCATCCTTATCAGAGTTTTGACCCTGTGGTAAATCTCATTCAACATGCGGCAAAAGACCCTGATGTTGTCTCTATAAAAATGACACTCTACCGTTCAGGGACAAAGTCGCCTATCGTCAAATCTTTGATGGATGCCAGTGAATCGGGAAAACAGGTTACCGTTATGGTTGAGCTAAAAGCACGCTTTGACGAGGAGAACAATCTCATTTGGGCAAAAGCGCTTGAAAAATCAGGAGCCCATGTTATTTACGGAATTCAAGGGTTTAAAGTCCATGCAAAAGCGGCTTTGATCACAAGAAGAAAAAACGGAAAACTCAAGCAGTATGCCCATTTAGGCACAGGAAACTATAACCCTTCCACTGCAAAAATATATACTGACATGAGTTATATGACGAGCAAGGACACCATTACCAATGACTTAACACGCTTTTTTCACTTTTTGACAGGCTTTAGCAAAAAAGGAAAACTCAATGAGTTATATATGTCTCCTTCACAAATCAAGCCTAAAGTCCTTTCTCTCATTCACAATGAAACAAGACAGGGAAAAAACGGACATATCATTGCAAAGGTAAACTCACTTGTTGACGATGATGTCATCAGAGCACTCTACAAAGCCTCTATAGCCGGTGTAAAAGTTGAGCTTATTGTACGTGGTATCTGCTGTTTGAAGCCCGGTATCAAAGATGTCAGCGAAAATATAAGAGTTGTTTCCATTTTGGGAAAATACCTTGAGCATGCCCGTACTTTTTATTTTAAAAATGATGCATCAAAAGTCTATATCTCAAGTGCAGACTGGATGCCCCGAAATCTTGTGCGGCGTATAGAGCTTTTAACTGCCATCAAAGATGAAGATGCCAAAAAGAAAATTATACAGATTCTCAAACTGCAATGCTCCGACAATGCCCTTGCACATGAACTGCAAAGTGACGGATCCTATATAAAAATCAAACCAAAAGAGGGGCAAAAGGTTATCAACAACCACAAACTTCTTGAAGACTATGTCAATCGCATTGCAAAAGCAACCAAAAAAGAGACCTCTACCTATGTGCAGCAACTGGTTAACCGTCTCTTCATAGAAAGTTAAAGGAGCACGCCTTATGTTACATGTATACAAAAATATAACTCCGACTATAGGTAACAGGAGCTGGATAGCCCCTTCTGCAGATGTTATAGGGGATGTCAGCTGCGGAGAGGACTGCTCTGTCTGGTTTGGCTGTGTCGTTCGCGGTGATGTGCATTATATAAAAATCGGCAATCGTGTCAATATTCAGGATTTGAGTATGATACATGTAACGCATTACAAAAAAGAGGACAAAAGTGACGGAAATCCGACAATCATCGAAGATGATGTGACCATAGGACATCGCGTCATGCTGCACGGATGTACCATAGAAAAAGCCTGTCTTATCGGCATGAGCGCTACTATACTGGACGGTGCGGTTATAGGCAAAGAGAGCATAGTCGGAGCAGGTTCGCTTGTGACAAAAAACAAAGTTTTTCCGCCCCGCTCGCTCATCATGGGAAGCCCTGCAAAAGTTGTCAGAGAATTGAGCGAGGAGGAGATAAAAGAACTTTACGCCTCTGCCTCACGCTATGTGGCGTTTAAAGAGGATTACGTTCGATAGTCCGCATTTATTTTGACATATTCATACCCGAGATCGCAGCCAAAAGCTGTGAACTTTCCGTCTCCTATTCCCAAATCGCAATAAATGGTAAATGCTTCTCTTTTCATTATCTCACCGGCTTTTTGCTCCATCACTGCATCGAAATAGAGTGTTCCCCTGTCATAGACACAGACATCTTCAAAGGCAATACGCAGTTTTTCTTCATCCGCATCAGCACCGCTTGCACCGACTGTTGAAGCGATTCTTCCCCAGTTTGGGTCTTCTCCGTAGAGTGCCGTTTTGACAAGTAAAGAATTGGTCAGCGCTTTGGCCACAATCTCTGCCTCCGCATCATCTTTTGCCCCACTCACTTCATAGGTAACAAGTTTTGTCGCGCCCTCTCCGTCTCTTACCATTTCACGGGCCAAAAAACGCATAATTTTATAAAGAGCTTCTGTGAATGCTCTCCTGTGGTAGACTTTACTTTTTGCATTGCTGAGCAACATGACTGTGTCATTGGTCGAGGTATCTCCGTCAACACTTGCGGCATTAAAAGTTGTTTTTACATTTTCAGTTAAAATATTTTGCATTTCATCTTTGTCAATTTTGGCATCAGTTGTGATAAAACAGAGCATAGTAGCCATAGCGGGATTAATCATACCCGCGCCTTTTGCCATTGCACCAATGTGAAAACTGCTGCCGTCTTCAAGCTCAACTCTGTAGGCAATCTGTTTTGAAAAAGTATCGGTTGTCATAATCGCTGCCGCCGCCGAACTGCCGTCTCGTTTTTTCAAATCAAAAAGTCTGGCACCGGCTATAATCTTCTCTTTTGGCAGTCGTACACCGATAACACCTGTTGAGCTCATTACAGGATTGTGCACTTCCTCCGGCAAGGTGGCTAAAATTTCTTCAATATCTTCAATACCTGCTTTTCCGGTCATAGCATTGGCATTTTTAGAATTAATAAGTACAAAATTTGTTTGAAACTCACCTTTTGCTTTAAAGTGGCGTATAGGTGCTGCCGTCATTTTGTTTGTTGTAAATGCTGTTGCTATTTCACACAGGGTATCACTGTAAACAAAAGCCATATCTTTTGCATTGTGCGGTTTTAATCCTGCACTGATGCCATCCGCATAAAAACCTTCTGCCGTACAAACCCCACCATCAACTTTTATCAACTTATACAAACTTCAACTCCTTAGGTTTGACTCTTTTTGAAATCAGATCTTTTGTTATTTTAATGCCTTCCTGTGTGCCTATCACTAGAAGTTTCGACTCACTTGTCACCAAGGTATCTCCCTTTGGCATGCCAATAAGCTTTCCGTCTTTTCTGGTAATTCCCACAACTGATGTGTTTGCAATTTCCCGGATATGTGTCTCTTTCAATTTTTTGAGAACTGCCCAACTGTAACGCGGCACTATGATCTCTTGCATATCCAAAGGATTGTCACTTTTATATAAAAATTCTTCAAGCAGATTTTCCATATCGGGACGGGCTGCCATTGCAGAGACTCTCTGCGCTGTGAGTTTTGTCGGAGAAACGACAGTGTCTGCTCCAAGTTTTTTCAGCTTTTCCACATCACTCATTGTCTCTGCTGAGGATATCACATAATAGGGACGAGGCAAAAAATGTTCTTTTTCAAAAAGCCGCACCGAAGCAATCAGCGCAATATTGTCAGCAATAGAACTCGACAAAGTAATCAAACCTTTTGCAGAAGAAAGATGTGCTTTGAGCATTGAAAGCTCAGCATGAGGCTGTGCCTGCAAAAAATGCGGATATTTATGCTCTATTGCCCATTCGTGGATTTCAGCTCTTGGATCAATCACAATAAAAGGAATATGGTTTTTTCGCAACTGTTTTGTTACTTCTATTGTATAGTCATTATGATAGCACACAACAAAATGCTTTTTAAGTCTTGCTATTTTGTACAGCATTCTTCTCTCCTTCATTATGGCAACAATATGCCCCTTGTTCAGTTCTGAAACCAAAATACCTATAGCACTTGAAAATACTGCAAAACCTGCAATAATTAAATTGATAGTAAAAATTCTTCCTGCGTTTGATATTGGAGCAATTTCACCAAACCCAACAGTAGTAAAAGTAATGGCCGTTTGATAAATTGCATCCATTATTGTAAAATTATCTATAAGAACATATCCGGATGTTCCTATTAACATTACAAATACTGTTAAAATTAAAGGGAGACGAAAAGCTTTAAGGTGGGAATAAACTTCAGGAAGAAGCTTGGGATCAGGTTTGGGAGGGCTCTCCCAATTTAGGAACTTGCGAATCCTTGGTAAAAGATTCAAAACTGATTCCTATAGTCTACGAATTTTTCTTAAGTGTGCGTAATTCTCTTGCAGAAATCTTAATCTTCTTCGTTGTACCGTCGTCTAATGTAATACGAACTGTTCTTAGGTTTAATAAAAAACGACGCTTTGTTCTGTTTTTTGCATGAGAAACATTGTTCCCACTCATCGGGCCTTTGCCGCTGATAGCACATCTTCTTGCCATTTGAGTATCCTTGAATGATATTTTAAAGTTGCGAATTATAGCAAACAAAAGCAAAACTGCAACTTAAGCCTGTTTTGTTTTTTTTGAGAATATACTTTCTATACTTTATTTGAATTTTATCTTAATCTCGTTAGAATATATAATATCCAACATAAAGTAGTAAAATTTGATTACATTACAACAGATAGACGCATTTATAGAAAAAATACCGCCATCACCAAAGATTTTAAAACAGACGCTCGCTTTGCTTGATCAGGGTGATCTGGTTCAAGCAGCAAAAGTGGCACAGAATGACCCTGCACTCAATGCCTATTTGAAAGAGCTGGTGAACAAACCTTTGTACGGGTTTAAAAATGAAGTCACAAATGTTTCTCAGATTTTTGGCATACTTGGTGTCTCAAGATCACAGCAGGCGGCTTACAACTATATGATCTCTTTGCTTTCTCCCGCAAAATGGAAACTCTTCAAACTGAACAAATCTTCTTTTTATGATTTACAGGCCGGACTCTCTGTTGACTGGCACAAAATTACCGCTTATTTGCAGATAGAAGATAAAGACTTTCAGAGTGCTGTTGCTCTGCTCCCTGCAAGTATCATAGTATCCGAAGCACTCTTTTGTGAAAAAATTGAAGATGTAAAGCTTCTTAGAAGTGTAGATGAGATTGATCTCAACACCATATTGCAGAGACTCTGCAATATGGACCTGTTTGATATATGCGAAAGAATTTCCCAAAAATGGGAAATGCCCAAAAATATTGCCGATATCATTCAGGCATCTTCCGGCATTAAACCGTCTCAGGATGAAACAAACAACAAACTTGGAAAATGGATGCATCTGCTACTCTTTTACACCCTGTCAAAACCTGTTTTTATTGAAGCCGGATTGAATGATTTTATTGACTTTCAAATTGATTTTGTCAGCGACATCTATGATGACTTTTCAAAACTGATGGAGATTTCATGAGAGCGGTAATTAGAGAAGGAATCGGCGTATTTCACCCTCAGGGATTCCTTGACGGTTCGTCAGGAAGTTCCTTTCTGAGCATAGAAGATATAGATGCCACACTCAAAAGCAATGCTTCGATGATTCTTGTTTCACTAAAAAAAGTTATTTTCTTCAACAGAAACGGTTTGGACACTTTTGTAAAAATGTTTCAAAAAGTCAGAAGCAAAAACCATATAATCGTCGGTTTTTGTGATTATGACAAAAAGAAATATGATGCTTTTAAAAAATTTTATGATGGCGATTTAAGTTTTTCACTCTTTAAAACTCAGCAAATCGCTTCTCTGTTTGCAGACGGGTTCAAAGGAAAAAATAAAAATATACTGCTTTACAGTGAAGACAAGTCACAAAGAGCCGCTCTGGCAATAGAGTTGCACAACAATGGCCACAACCCGATAGTTGCACAGACAAAAGAAGAGTTTTTACAAAAAGCAAAAGTAGAAAATGCCTATGATGTCATCATAGAAGACACATATCTCGGGCAAATGGGACAAAAAGTTGCAACAAGAGTCACGGGCAATGCCATCATATACACTGTTTCTTCATTTTTGGATGCGGAAATAGGCAATACTTTTAATATAGCCTATCACAACAACTCCCTGCATGTCGGTTTTAGACTTTTTATCTTTGATGCCTACAAAGTTGTCAGTATGAACATTCATGCTCTTAATTTTTTCTCAAAGCTTGCATCATCTTCTGCCGAATACAATGCCACCATATGTTTTGTAGGCATGTCTTTTGACAAAACACCTCTCTCTTTCAAAGAGACACTTGAAGATGCCGGCATCATGTTTTTTGAACAGATGGATGATATTTTACAAAACAAAGAACTTTTGGACGAACTTGGTGCCAGCAGTGCAGCTGCGACAAAGAACAAACGTGCACTTAACAAAGTACTGGTGACAGAACTGCCAAGATTTATTGATGCAACTGTAGCCACTATAGAGATGATGACCAATTCAAAAGCCATCAAAGATGCGGCAAAAGTAGACAAAATTGAAATTACTGACAAAGATGGAAAAATAGCGAGCTCTATCGGTTTTTACGGAGACATTGACGGCATGGTTATGCTTGTTTTTCCGCTGGGCATTGCGAAAAAAGCCTGCGAACTGCTTATTGGGGAGAGTACTGACGACAAAGAGATGATACTTGATACCCTGGCTGAACTTGTCAACATTGTCGGAGGAAAAGTAAAAACACTTTTGGCAGACGAACACATCAGTGTGGATATTACCCTTCCTAGAACCTACCATAATGTTGAAGGACTGCTAGAAGTTGCCAAAGGAAAAAAAGGTGTTCAGGTTGATTTATCCTTTGATAATGACAAGTTTTTGTTTTTCTTAACAAGGTAAAAGCTATTATAGTTTATAATTCCACAATAATTTAAAAGGAAGAATATGCAAGTAGCCCCTAGCGTTCTCTCGGCAGACTTTGGAAATTTGGCACGGGATGTACAGGAAATATGTGAAGCGGAGTGTGATCTGGTACATGTAGATGTCATGGACGGGCATTTTGTACCCAATCTGACGATAGGGCCGGTTGTGGTTTCGGCCATAGCCAAAGCTGCTACAAAACCCCTGGATATTCATCTTATGGTCGAGAACAACACCTTTTTTGTAGAGCTTTTCGCACCTCTGCAGCCAAAATATATCTCTTTTCATATAGAAGAGGAGAAACACCCGCACAGGCTCATACAAAAAATCCGCTCTCTTGGCATCAAACCCTCTATAGTGCTCAATCCAAACACAATTCCCGAAGAATTGGAATACCTTCTTGCTGATTTGGATATGGTTTTGCTTATGAGTGTCAACCCGGGTTTTGGAGGGCAATCTTTCATAGATTCCGTACTTCCAAAAGCAAAAAAACTTGATGCTATGAGAAAAAGACTCAATCCCGAATGTCTTATCCAGGTAGACGGCGGGGTAAGTGACAAAAATATCCATGCACTCAAAGAAGCCGGCGTTGATGTTGTCGTTGCCGGCAGCTATGTTTTTAAGCACGAAGACAGAGCCAAAGCGATAAAGAGCTTACAAATATAATGCGTACAAAAATCTGCGGTATTACCTCTTATGAAGATGCTATGACGGCAATAGATGCCGGAGCTGATGCACTTGGATTTGTATTTTATGAAAAATCTCCACGCTGCTTAACACCTGCTGAGGCAAAAAAAATTATTCAAAAGCTTCCTCCTTTTGTTGAGAAAGTAGCCCTCTTTGTCAACGTCGATGCACAGACAGTCAATGCTACATGTAAAGAGGTTGGTGCGACACTTGCCCAGATTCATTTTGAAGCAGACGAAGCGTTTTATGAGGCACTGAAAATCCCTCATATCAAAGTTATAAGAGCACAAAAAAAAGAAGATGTACTCCAGTATGCTGATGAGTACAGACTTGTTGATGCCTACTGTGAAGCATATGGCGGTGCAGGAAAACAACTTAATGCAGAATGGTTTGAGGGCATTGAATGTTCCAAAATAATTCTTGCCGGCGGCTTAACTCCCGACAACATTCATGCTCTGAAAAAGTACGGTTTTTATGCTTTTGATGTCAGCAGCGGTGTAGAAATATCACACGGGAAAAAAGATACAGCTAAAGTAAGAGAGTTTATACACAATGCTCACTGATAATTTCAATCTTGATGCCAAAAGCATTTCACGACTCTCTTCACGCGGACTCTCTTTAAAAACACTCAAAGAGCAACTGAGCGAAGAGCTTGAACTTTCCATAGAACTCTGGAAAGCACAGGGTTTACATGTAATCAGACACCAGGGATATTACTATTTCGATACAAAATTTATTCCCATCCATCAGGCGGAATTCTGTATCGTTGATATCGAAACAAACGGTTCAAAAATAGAAAAACACCAGATCATTGAGATTGCTGCTGTAAAAGTAAAAAATGGAATAATCATAGACAGATTTGAATCTTTGGTCCATACCAAAGAAATTAATCCTCATATCACGGAGATTACAGGCATAACTGCCGATGATACAACAAATGCGCCTCAGCTCAAAGATGTTCTGCAACGATTTAAACTCTTCTTGGGCAATGCCGTGTTTGTTGCCCATGATGTCAAATTTGATTACAGCTTTATATCCAAAAGCCTGCAAAAAATCGGCTTGGAACCCCTGCTAAACAGGAGTCTCTGTTCTCTTGCCTTGGCTGAAAGAACTATTGTCTCTTACAGATATGCACTTTCCTATCTGAATGAAACACTGCGATTAAATCCGGAAGCCAGGCATCACAGAGCCATGAGCGATGTCATTACAACCTATGGACTGTTTTTGTTAAGTCTGGAGAATCTGGATGAAGATATAAAAACGGTAGAAGATTTAATCAAGTTTTCAAAAGAGGCGCCAAGGCTGAAACGCCCAAAATTTGATCCTCTTTTAGAGATAAAAAAAGAGGAAAAAGAGCAGTAGAGTTACTCCTTGAAAGCACCCGGTTTTGTGAGTTTTGCATAGCGTGCATTCATTCTCTCTTCTTCACTCATAGCTTTTAATTCGTCCACTTTTTGTAAAAAATACTCTTTAAGAACCTGTGCTGCTTTTTCTTTTTCTCTGTGTGCTCCGATTAAAGGTTCATCTATAATATCGTCAATCAAATCAAGCTCTTTTAAATCTGCACTGGTGATTTTAAGTGCGTTTGTAGCAGTTTCTACTTTTTTAGGATCATTCCAGAGAATTGCAGCACAACCTTCAGGCGAAATAACACTGAAGATAGAATAACGCATCATTGCAAATTTATCTGCAACGCCGATGGCAAGAGCACCGCCGGAACCGCCCTCTCCGATAACAATAGAAACCGTAGGAATTTTCAGTTCTGCAAGTTCAAGCAGATTTCTGGCAATTGCCTCGCTCTGGTTTCTCTCTTCTGCCCCTATACCAGGATAGGCACCCGGTGTGTCTACAAGCATAAGAAGCGGAATATTGAATTTTTCGGCCAATTTGGCGGCACGGAGCGCTTTTCTGTAGCCTTCAGGATGCGGCATACCAAAATTTCGCTTCAACTTGTTTTTTGTTCCACGTCCTTTTTGCTCGCCGATAACCATAACTTTTTGATTGTCAATATACCCAATATAACAAAGAATAGCGGCATCATCACGGAAATGTCTGTCTCCGTGTATTTCATACTTGTCTCTCATTATAAGATTAATATAATCCAGTGCATAAGGACGATCAAGATGGCGTGCCAGTTGAAGCTTTTGAAAGTCAGAAAGATTTTTGTAAATCTTTGTAACTTCCTTATCTAATTTCTTTTTCAACTCTTCAACTGCGCCTTGATCATGGCGAACCTGTGCAGAGATTATATCTTCTTGAATAGCTTTTATTTTATATTCAAAGTCTAAGTATGTAGCCAAATTAAATCCTTGTCAATTAGATTTTTTTGAATATAAGAACGCCGTTTGTTCCGCCAAAACCAAATGAGTTACTCATAACAATGTTTAAATCTGCTTTTCTCGCACCTTCAGTAACATAATCCAGGTCACAGTTTTCATCAGGTGTTTCATAGTTGATTGTCGGAGGAATGATACCGTCCCGCATCGCCATCAAACATGTAACAGCCTCTATACCGCCTGCTGCACCGAGACAGTGACCGATCTGTCCTTTGATAGAGCTCATCGGAGGACAGTTTTCTTTTCCGCCCAAAAGATCTTTCAGCGCTGCTGTTTCATTTTTATCATTTACCGGTGTACTGGTTCCATGTGCGTTGACATAGTCAAGTTTCGGTTCACCGGCCATTTTATAGGCAGCTTTCATCGCACGGGCAGGACCGTCCAATGATGGTGTTGTAATATGATTCGCATCACCGCTTTCACCAAAACCGATAATTTCACCGTATATTTTTGCACCACGCGCAACTGCATCTTCGTATGTTTCCAAAACAAGAGCCGCAGCCCCCTCTCCCATAACAAAACCGTCACGATTTGCATCAAAAGGACGAGAGGCATGCTTGGGATCATCATTTCTTGTAGAGAGTGCTTTCATCGCGGCAAATCCGCCGACTCCCACACCTGTTATAGCAGACTCTGCCGAGACAACCAGCATTTTATCGGCTCCGCCGCATATAATGGTTTTTACCGCTTCACTGATTGCATGTGTTCCTGCGGCACAGGCTGTTACACTTGAAAGGTTTGGTCCTTTTGTTCCGTGTTCTATAGAAACAAATCCTCCCAGCATATTTACAAGAGCACCCGGAATAAAAAACGGAGAAATTCTTCTTGGTCCGCGAGTCTCTAAAATAACAGAACTTTTCTCAATGGAAGGGAGTCCGCCGATTCCTGAACCTGCACTGATTCCGAATCGCTCCATATCTGTATCTTCAGGAAGTGCCGCATCTTCCATCGCTTCTTTGGCAGCTTTGAGTCCAAGGTGGATAAATCTGTCTGCTTTTTTTACTTCTTTGGGAGGCATAACCGTAGCAGGATCAAAGTCTTTGACTTCTCCGGCTATTTTTACACTGAATTTTTCAGGGTCAAATATAGTGATGATGTCTATTCCGCATTCACCGTCACATATAGCTTTAAAAGAACTCTCTTTATCGTGACCTACTGAATTTATCATTCCCAGACCTGTAACTACCACTCTTTTCATTGAATATTCTCCATAAAATAATAAAATACTTTTAAAAATCAATACAAAAATTAACTATTAAAAATATTTGCTTTCAAAGAGATGACTAACCTCTTTGAAAAATTAAAAAACTGACTACTTGTTTTCGATATAGTTTACAACATCTTGAACAGTTTGAATTTTTTCAGCTTCATCATCAGGAATTTCGATGTCGAATTTTTCTTCAAGAGCCATTACCAGTTCTACAACATCAAGACTGTCTGCACCTAAATCTTCTACGAATTTTGAATCCGGTTTTACTTCATCTGGGTTAACGCTTAACTGCTCAACTACTACTTCTTTAATATCATCTAAAAGTGCCATTATAGCTCCTGTTTTTTTAAGTTTAAAATCCTGTAATTATAGCATAAATATCTTAGAGGACATTTATGCCATGTTCATTCCGCCGTTAACTTTTAAAGTTTCTCCCGTAATGTAACTTGCATAGTCCGAAAGTAAAAAAGCTGTTGCGTTTGCCACCTCTTTTGCATCACCGAAACGGTTCATAGGAATCTTGTCTGTAAAACTTTTTTTCACCTCATCACTCAGCACTTCTGTCATTTCAGTTGCAATAAATCCCGGTGTGATAGTGTTGTATCGTATACCGCTTGTCGCAGCTTCAATTGCAAAGCTTTTTGTCATTGCGATAACCCCGCCTTTGCTCGCTGCATAGTTTGTCTGTCCGCCGTTTCCTGTTTCGCCTACAATCGAAGCAATATTGACAACCGAACCGAATTTTTTCTTTCGCATAACTTTCATAGATTCGCGACATCCGATAAAAGCAGAGGTAAGATTAGCGTTAATAACAGCCATAAAATCTTCTGTTTTCATACGCAATGCCAGCTTGTCTTTTGTAATGCCTGCATTGTTTACAAGATAGGAAAGCTCACCGTCCGCATCCACTATTGTCTTTATCCCGTCAATAAAAGCTGCCTCATCGGTTACATCAAACCCGATAACCGCCGCACTGCCTCCCTCTGCTTCGATTGCCTCTTTTACCGCATCCGCTTCTTTTGCGCCGCTTCTGTAGTTTATCCACACCTTTAGACCAAATCCCGCCAAAGTTTTGGCGATTTCTGCACCTATTCCACGGCTTGCGCCTGTTACTAAAACATTTTTTCCGCTAAATTTCATTATACCTTCCTTTAATTTTTTTGTAAAACACCCAGGCCTGCACTGAAGTACGGGTTCCTGAAAAATTATACATTTTCGGAATCGGCACTTTTTATGCTAAAGCATGAGTTGTGAGAAAAACTGAATTTTTTTCTGTAGTGTCAGTTATACTTCTACCAAAGCTCCATCCATCTCTTTTGGAATCGGAAGTTCCATCAGCTTTAAAACCGTCGGGGCTATGTTGTTGAGCCCGCCCGGTTTTACTTTTTCAACACCCTGTGCATCCACAAAGCACCATACTTTTCCGACCGTATGGTTTGTCAGCACATTGCCGTTTTCGTCCCGCATCTCTTCACAGTTTCCATGATCGCTTGTCAACACAAATGCATACTCTTTTTCTTTTGCTTTGGCATATATTTTTCCCAACTCTTCGTCAACAGCCTCGACAGCTTTCTTTGCCGCTTCAAAATCACCGGTATGTCCGACCATATCTCCGTTGGCAAAATTTACCACTATGAAGTCATACTCCCCGTCCATTGCCTTACGAACAGCCTCACCAACCTCTTTTGCACTCATTTCCGGTTTCATATCATATGTTTTCACATTTGGCGAGGGAATCAAAACCCGTGTTTCATTTTCATACGGTTCATCAATTCCGCCGTTAAAGAAAAAAGTCACATGTGCGTATTTTTCCGTCTCTGCGGTATGTAACTGACGAAGCCCTGCGCTGGCAATCACTTCAGCCAAAGTATTTTTTGGCACATCTTTTCTAAACATCACAGGATAGGGAAAATTTTTGTCATATTCGGTAATTGTTGCAAGGTTTACATGCTGTACTTTTCTTTCAAATTTTGTAAAATTTTCATCAGCCAGTGCCGTTACCATTTCTCGCATTCTGTCACTTCTGAAATTTACAGTAAGGACACTGTCTCCCTCTTTCATCCCCTCATATCCTGCAAATGCAGTCGGCTCGACAAACTCATCGGTTTCGCCAAGTGAATAAGAGTGCCCGATATAGGCTTCAGGCGTCATGTCTGTTTGCGGTTGTGCAGATACAATAGCATCATAGGCACGCTTGATCCGTTCCCAGCGGTTATCTCTGTCCATTGCATAAAAACGCCCGGATATGGAAGCAATTGTTACATTTTCGTTCAAATGCTTTTTTACTTCTTCTAAATATTTTTGTGCCGATGTTGGAGAGACATCTCTTCCGTCTGTAATAAGATGCAAAAAGACTTTTTTACCGTTTTTTGCCGCAATATCAGCTATACCCATAAAATGATCTATATGCGAGTGCACTCCGCCGTCACTCATCAATCCAATTAAATGCAGCCTGTCCGATTTTTGAAAAAGCTCTTGCAAAACTTCATTTTGCTCCAAAGAACCGTCTTTAAGCGCCAATGATATTTTGACCAGATCCTGATACAGAACACGTCCGCTGCCTATACTCATATGCCCAACTTCAGAGTTGCCCATCTGACCCTCGGGAAGTCCGACACTCAAACCAAAGGTTTCTATAAGAGCGTGCGGCACTTCATTAAAAAATTTGTCATACGCAGGTTTATTTGCATTATAAAATGCATTATGCTCTGTTTTTTCACAGTAGCCAATACCGTCTGTTATGACTAAAATTGCTTTTTTACTCAATTTTATTCCTATTAATAATTTTCTTGCGTGATTATACTATAATGTCACTTTCAAATAACAAACAAGACTCTAATCAGGACAAATATTTGCTATATTTTATACATCAGTTTCTCGACATAAATATTTTAGGCTATATTACTATTCGTGCCGGAATCGCTTTTTTTATTGCCCTCACTCTTACATTGTACTTAATGCCAAAATTTATACGTTGGGCCCAAAAAACATCCAGTGTGCAGCCTATTAACGAATGGGCACCGCAAAGACATCAGGAAAAAGTCTCGACGCCTACAATGGGAGGCATCGTCTTTATAGGTGCTACCATTATTGCCACACTTCTGACAGTCCGTCTTGACAATGCGTATGCTTTGGCCGGACTGCTTACCCTTGTGCTTTTTTCGCTCATAGGCTTTTGGGATGATTTTGCAAAAATCAAAAAAAATGAAAATCTTGCAGGCTTTAAAGCAAGAACAAAACTGCTGCTTCAAATCATTTCAGCCCTTGCTGTTTCGTGTTTTTTATGTTACTTTGCTGATTTTAACACCGATTTGTATGTGCCTTTTTTAAAAACACCTCTTCTTGACATGGGTGCATTTGCCGTTCTTTTATGGGTTTTGGTCATTATTTCCACTTCCAATGCAGTCAACCTGACAGACGGACTCGACGGTCTTGCAACAGTGCCTTCCATCGTTGCCCTTGCCACTTTCAGTATTATCATCTATATTATAGGCAATGTCAAAATCAGTGCTTACCTGCTCATGCCTCATTTTGAGGTCAGTGAAGTAGCCATTATTGCCAGTGCCCTCATAGGTGCGCTTACAGGCTTTTTGTGGTACAACTGCCATCCTGCAGAAGTTTTTATGGGAGACAGCGGTTCTTTGACCATAGGCGCATTTTTGGGATATCTGGCAATTATCAGTAAAAGCGAAATACTTCTGCTCTTGATTGGTTCCATCTTCGTTATAGAGACGCTTTCCGTTATTCTTCAGGTAGGCAGCTTCAAGCTCCGTAAAAAACGGGTCTTTTTAATGGCGCCGATTCACCATCATTTTGAAATGAAAAAATGGGCGGAAAACAAAATTATCGTCCGTTTTTGGATCATTGCTATTCTTTCGAATATTTTGGCACTCATCACACTCAAAATCAGGTAGAAAACATGAAGAACATAGCTATACTTTCATCGCATAACGGAAGCGGTCTTGATGCCATCTTTGAAGCTGTCAATGCAGGAATTTTATCGCTCAACATTGCCTTGGTGATTTCAAACAACACAGATGCCAAGGTTTTGCAAAAAGCAAAAAAATATGGGCTTACATGTAAACTTGTCAATGCAAAGACAGATACGGATCCTGATAAAACTATTTACCGGCTGCTGAAAGAGTATCAATGCGAATGTGTTTTTTTATCAGGTTACATGAAAAAGCTCTCTCCTTTGCTTACATCTAATTTTACAATAATCAATTCGCATCCCTCTCTACTGCCAAAATATGGCGGTGCCGGCATGTATGGACGCTTTGTACATGAAGCTGTCATAAAAAACAGAGAAAAAACAAGCGGTGTCACCATTCATGAAGTCAATGAAAATTATGATGAGGGAAAAATCATCTTGCAAAAATCATTACAAATACTCCCTGAAGAGACGGTTGATTCACTTGAGAAAAAAATCAAAACCCTGGAAAAAAAAGCAATAGTTGAAGGGCTTGCTCTGTGTTTGAAATAGCAGAGTACATAGGCATTATCGCTTTTTCAATGAGTGGCTTTTTTGTGGCAACCAGAAACAGGCTTGATCTGCTCGGTGTATTAGTCGCTACATTTCTAACGGCTCTTGGCGGCGGAATCATGAGAGATGTTACCGTAGCAAAAATTCCTTTTACTTTTTCGCATAACTATCCGGCACTGATTGTCATCTCTGTTTTGCTGCTTCTTATCATTTTTAAATTTCATCACCGCAACTCTATCGAGAACAAAGCTCTTTTTATTTTAAGTGACTCTATCGGTCTGGTCTCATTCAGTATCTCGGGGGCACTGATCGCCATAGAGAGCAGTTTCAATCTCACAGGCATTATTGCCATGTCCTTTCTGACCGCAGTAGGGGGAGGAATTGCACGTGATGTCATCATCAACGAAGTACCTTTTGTTTTAAAAACAGGTTTTTACGGAACAGTTTCTATTCTTATTGCCGTTATTTTATATGCACTGCATACTTTACATGTAACCACGTATACAAATATTTCTATCCTCTTTTTTGCTGCACTGACCCTCAGGCTTATTGCCTACTATGCCAAATGGTCTATCCCTTTACGATAACATTTATCATTAAGCTAAAAAAGAGTACCATTTACCTGATTTTAAAATAAAAACAGGGTTAGATATGAAAAACAGCTGGCATGCTCTTCATCAAAAAGAGATATTGGAAACCTTAAGCTCGGATTTGAATAAAGGACTTCAAGAAGATGAGGCAATAAAAAGGTACAAACAATATGGTCCGAATCTTTTAAGTGTCAAAAAAACAAAATCTGCACTCCTTCGTTTTTTAAGTCAATTCAATCAGGCACTGGTCTATATTTTGCTGGCGGCTATTGTCATAAAAATATATCTGGGTGCCTACGTTGATGCCAGTGTGATCTTTGGTGTTGTTTTGCTCAATGCCATCATAGGATTCATCCAGGAAAACAAAGCACTCAATGCACTGGCCGCTTTGTCAGAGTCTTTAGTTACAGTAAGCACTGTGTTGCGTGGCGGAAAAAAACAGCAGATTGATGCAAAAAAACTTGTGGTTGGAGATATTGTGTTGCTGCAGTCAGGAGACAAAGTCCCTGCTGATATGCGGCTTCTCTCATCCCGTGAACTGCAGATAGACGAATCCGCCCTTACAGGAGAATCAACCCCTGTTTCAAAAACAGATACAATACTTCCCGAAGATGTTTCTCTTGCGGATCGCACCAATATGCTCTATTCGTCAACTTTTGTCACATACGGTACAGGCACAGGTGTTGTTGTTGCAACAGGCGATGAGACAGAAATAGGTCATATTTCAAAGCTGCTTAATGATGCAACCGTATTGGATACTCCTTTGACACGTAAAATATCCAAATTCAGTCATCTCTTATTATTGGTAATTCTCTTTTTGGCAACAGTCACATTTGCTGTAGGGCTATGGCACGGTAAATCCTGGGAAGAGTTGTTTATGGCATCCATTGCACTGAGTGTTGCCATGATACCCGAAGGTCTGCCTGCTGTTATGACAATTATCTTGGCTATCGGTGTCGCACGCATGGCAAAACGAAATACAATCATTCGCCATCTTCCGGCTGTAGAAACCCTGGGAAGCACCACAATAATCTGTTCAGACAAAACAGGGACATTGACACGCAATGAAATGACCGTCCAGGAACTCTACTGCGCAAATGAGAAATTTGAGATAAGCGGAGTCGGGTATTCGCCCGATGGAGAGATCCTCCAAGAAAACAAAAATTATGACAGCGGCAAGAACCGGACTCTTTTGGAACTCTTCAAAGCAGGAGTTTTATGCAATGATTCCACACTCAAAAAGAGTGAAAAGGCATGGAGCATAGAAGGAGATCCTACGGAGGGAGCATTGCTGGTCTGTGCAAAAAAAGCGGCAATAGACACTGACGCATTAAGAGCTGACATGCCAAGGATAGATGCGATCCCCTTTGAATCGCAATACCAGTATATGGCAACTCTGCATTTTGACAAAGAAACAAACAAATATATCATTTATGTAAAAGGTTCTGCAGAGAGTATTACCCAGCGATGCAGTACTGTTTTGGATGTAAACGGCGAGCCTGTCCCTCTCGATGAGAATGACATTTTTATGGAGGTGGAATCTATGGCAAAAAAAGGCTTAAGGGTCTTGGCCTTTGCCAGACTTGTTATAGAGCACAAAATAACACTCGAACATGAACATATCTCTCACAATTTGGAGTTTATCGGTCTTCAGGGTATGATAGATCCGCCAAGAAAAGAGGCAATAATTTCGATTGAAGCATGCAAAACGGCAGGCATAGATGTAAAAATGATTACAGGGGACCATGCCATAACAGCCACAGCAATTGCCAGGCAGATGGGATTAATCCATTCTGCGAAAAAAGATGAAAACAGTGTCGTCATTACAGGAAATGCACTGAATAATTTACAAGAAAAAGAAATGCTCGAAGCTTCAAAAAATGCTTCGGTATTTGCCAGAGTAACACCGGAACAAAAACTGCGTATCGTCGAAGCCCTCCAAAAGAACAATGAAATTATTGCAATGACAGGAGACGGTGTCAATGATGCCCCTGCGCTTCGCAGAGCCGATATCGGAATTGCTATGGGGATCACAGGGACAGAAGTTGCCAAGGAAGCGGCAGATATGGTACTGACTGATGATAATTTTGCTTCTATAGAGGCAGCTGTCGAAGAGGGACGGGCTGTACTGGAAAATATTATCAAATTTATCGGTTTCATATTGGCAACAAATCTTGGAGAGGGACTTGTTATCATGGTTGCTATTTTGGCGAATGTCACACTCCCGATTCTTCCTGTTCAGGCTTTGTGGATCAACATGACAGCTGCAGTTTTTCTCGGACTGGCCCTGGCATTTGAACCGCAGGAACCAGGTTTGATGCAAAAACCGCCGCATCCGCCATCTGCTCCGATACTAAGAAAAGAGATGCTGATTCGTATCTTTTTAGTGGGTACAATGCTCCTAGGCGGCTCTTTTGGCTTATTTGAACTGGCACTCATGCACGGAAACAGTTTGGAAGAGGCCCGCACAATAGCAGTCAATGTTTTTGCCGTTGGAGAATCTTTTTATTTGCTCAATTCCCGTTCACTGCGTTTTTCCATATTTAAGCTGGGACTCTTCAGCAATCTCTGGATATGGATCGGTATTTTTTGTATGATAGGCGCTTCTGTTGCCCTGACATATCTGCCGATTATGAATAAAATGTTTCATACTGCACCGATCAGTTTGCATGACTGGCTCAATATATTTGCCGTTGGAGTGCTGATTTATGTTACAGTTGCCATTGAAAAAATGGTTCGGCAGCGGTATTCAAGCATATAAAGCAGTTTTGTATGGCATAATTTAGATTTAGGGGCAAAAAACAACATGACAAATGAAGAAATTTTTAGTAATGTTTTCAAGCAGCTCAAAAGTATTGCATCAAAAGATAAAAAAAATATTTTTTATCTTCTGTACTATTCTGTTATTGAAGCAATTTTACTGCTTGTGAGTCCGTTGACCTCAGCATTTATTATTAACAGCGTACTGGCACATGCTTCTATCTCCATTACTGTCTTAAGCGTTGTCGTAATTGTCATTTTTTCACTTATTGCAATTTTGCAAGTCATAAAAGAGTACATCATAGAAAAATTTGAGCAAAAAATATTTGTAAAAAATGCCATTAAAGTCTCTGAACTTGCGATCAACAATAAAAACAACCTTCAAAACAAAGATAAAATCGACAAATATATGAACTACTTTTTTGATGTTGTACACATACAGAAACTTTTTCCGATTTTGCTCCTCAATGGTTCCAGCCTTATTATCAAAGTTGTCATAAGCCTGCTGCTTCTTCTTCTGTTTGATGTTTCCTTCTTTGTACTGGGCGTGGTTTTTATAATTATATTTGCGATTATGATTTTATTTTTAGGAAGAAAAAGCCCAAAAAATGCAGTCGCACGGTCTGATGCAAAACATAATGCCATATACTTTTTGCAAAGTATTCCCTTCTTAAACGATACAAGCCAAAGCATATCATCCAGGCTGGATGGATATCTGACAAAATACATTTCAAAAAGACAGCAAATGTTTGCAATAATCATCAAACAGGTTGCGCTTACTTTTGTTACAGAAGGATTTATTTTGGCATCCTTCTTCATTTTGGGCGGTTATCTTGTTTTTGAAGGCATTGTCCCTATTGGAGAGTTCGTTGCAGCTGAGATCCTCATTATCTCTGTTGTCGGTGCCCTAAAAGAGTTTATTGAAAAAATAGATTATATTTATGACATGATTGAGGGTTTTTACAAAATCGACAAACTCTCTAAAGTCTTTGAAAGTGAAGAAACGTGAAAAAATACAAATCATTGGAACTCGTCGAACCACATAAGTTTATAAAACACTGGATGCTTATTACCTTCTCTATTATATCAATTTTCATAATTTTGCTTTTTTTGCCATGGCAACAAACTGTTTTCGGTATAGGAAAAGTAATCGCATTAAATCCTACTGAACGGGAGTACAACATAGTTGCAACCGTTGATGGCGTAATAGAGAAGTTTTATGTGCAAGAAAATCAGGAAGTTAAAAAAGGGGAACTTCTTTTTTCAATGAGAGATTTGGACAAAGATTATCTGCAAAGGCTCCAGGATATCCAACAGCAGACACAAAACCAGATAAGCAATCTTGCAATTAAACTTGAAAATCTAAAAAACAACCTCACCAATCAAAAAGAAAACCTTGAAAACAAAATGAAAGCTTTTACTACAAAAATATCACAGCAAAGAAACAAAATCCTTGCTCTGCAGGAGAAAAAAACCGCACTGACCAACCAGGAAAAAATTGCCTTTATCAACTTTAAAAGAACGCAAAAACTTTTTCAAGACGGTATAGAATCAAAAAGAGCACTGGAGGTACAAAACAATGCGTACATATCAACCAAAGCAGAACTTTCAATAATAAACACAAAAATAGAAAATGCCTACAAAGAAATATCAGTACTCCAAAATGAAAAAGATGCGATTTTCAATACACTGACACAAAAGATAAACACCATAAAAAACAGATTGCTGGAAACAAAAAACAGCATAAATACACTTAAAAAGAATCTGCAAAACGAAAGTGTAAAACTTTTACGCTATGAGAATAAAGACATTAAAGCCAAATCGGATGGTTATGTGGTCAGAATCTATCAAAATGACACAAACAAACTTCTCAAAAAAGGGGAGAAGATTCTCTTTTTTGTTCCAAAAGTAACAACAAGGGCCATTCGCCTTGAAGTCTCCAACTTCAATATGCCACTCATCAAAAAAGGCCTTGAAGCCCGTATAATATTTTACGGATGGCCCGCTCTGCAGATTTCCGGATGGCCAAAAATCTCTCACGGAACATACGGCGGAAAAATTGCCACAACAGAACAAACGGCATATGATCAGAATAACTACTATGCACTTGTTGTAGAAAATGAAAAAGACAGCAAATGGCCTCCGTCACATCTTTTAAGAAACGGAACACAGGCAAAGATATGGGTACGGCTCTCAACGGTTCCTATCTGGTATGAAATATGGAGACTCATATCGGCACAACCGCCAAAAATGGTCCATGTAAAAATAGATGAATCGAGTTTTTAAATGCAGATAAAAAGCTTGCTTATCGTTCTTTTATGCAGTTACGGTTTTGCCCAGGAAGTATTTGTCCAAAAAGACATCATAAACTATTTTAATGAAAAAAACCCTTTTTACTACGAAAAAGTGGGTGATATTTACATTAAAGAATACAATGAAATTTTCTACAAGGGTGCTTTTGATATAAAACTTAATGCAAACTATGAAAAAAAAGAGTACCCGCTCTCTACAGCAGAGTTTACAAAAGCAGGACTCAGGCAGTCTCTTGGAAACGGAGTGGAATTTTCAGCCGCATACAGAAAAGCAACAGGAACACAGGAGTACAACAACATAAAAACATCCAAAGAGGGAGAAGCCATTGTCAACCTGCATCTTCCAGTTTTCAATATCATTAACAGCATCAGCAAAAACCAAAAGAATCTCTCTCTTGCCCAACAAAAGACAAAAATAGCAAAACTGCAATCACAGGACAAAATCATCAAATTTTATCTTGATGTATCAAAGCTCTATTACAGGCTTTTGCTTCACAAAGAGCTGCTCCAAGCCAACAGAGAACTTCTCAACAAAGCATATATTAATTTTGCATTTATTGACAAAAGTATTCAAACCGGAAAATTGCCGCAAATAGCATTAACAGAGATAGAAAGTGAAATTATCAACAGAAAACAGAGAGTTGTACTGACAAATATGCAGTTTCAAAAAGTTTTTTACTCTTTTTTGCAATATCTCAATATTAGCAAAAAAGATTTTGATGCCAAGTATACACTTCCGGAATTGCCAAAGCAAAGTTCTTTGGAGCTGCTGCAGGATCAAGCAGTTCAAACAGCCTTTAAAAACAGTTTGCTTCTCAAAGCGTTACATGTAAAGGAAAAAGAAATAACAATTAAACAAAAGTACAATGAAGTCAAAAAGTACCCAAAACTGGATGTCAATTTTTATGGTGTCTATGATTTGCAATACAAAGAAGGGTACAAAGCTACTTTTGATTTCAATCTTCCTTTACAACGAAGTTCCTACAAAGGACAAAAAGGTGCCTATACAAAAGAAACGCTTTTGCTGCAAAACAGGATAGCACTCCAAAAGAGCAAACTAAGAACGGCCATCATTACAGTACTGCAGGAGATAAAAACAAAAAAAGAGATTATAAATCTTGCAAAAAAAGAGGTGACACTCAAACAAAAAGTTGAAGATGCGCAAAGAAGACGCTACAAGCTTGGCATAGGAAACCTGCTTACGCTCAACCAAAGAGAGATCATAACACTTCAGGCAAAACAAAAACTCCTCAGTGAATACTATAAACTTATAGAAAAAGAGCTGGAATTAAAATACATTCTAAGGGAGCCGCTGTGAATCTTTTTAAAATATTGAGAAAAAAGTGTACAATGTTATTATACAAGGTGGTCATACTATGAAAAATATTCAAATTGGAACCCGTTTTCTCTTTGTTCTTTCCAAAAGAATGTTTTTATTTTTTATTATTTGGATAATACTGACAGACGGCGACATCTCTTCTCTTTGGATTGGCATTCCTGCTGTATTGCTCTCATCCATAATCAGTCTTATCCTTGTTCCTCCTGTCTTTTGGAACTTTACTGCATTCCTGAAATTTATTCCGTTTTATCTTATACGCTCTCTTTTGGGAGGATTTGATGTCATGTTGCGTGTTTTTCATCCGGCTCTTCCGATAAACCCTGGTTTGCTAAAGTATCAGCTGCATCTTCCAAAAGGAGTACAGCAGGATATGATTGTCAATGTATTAAACCTGCTTCCGGGTACACTTTCAGTAGAAATTGAAAATAATTTGTTGTTGATTCATGTTTTGGATATTGGCAAAAATATCAAACAAGAGGTCCTGCTCATTGAAGATTATATCAATGAGATATTTTCCAAAAAGACCAACACTCAAGGTAGTTCAAATGAAAAGATTTAAAAACATACTCTGTATTATTGAAGATACACAAGCGAGCCAAAGCATTTTGCAACGCGCTGTCAAGTTGGCAACAGACAATCAGGCAAAACTGACAGTTGCGAGTGTTATTAACAACTCAAAAGCCAGTTTTGGTATTTTGAAAAACTTTTTGGATATGGATGTAAAAACTCTTTTAAAAAAAGAAAAAACAAAAGAGCTTGAAGATTTGACACAGACTGTTTCAAACCAGTCAGATATTGAAATTAAAGTATTTTTCGGAACACCTTTTTATGAGATAATCTATCATGTTTTGCTAGACAATTATGATCTGGTCATCAAAATTCCGGAAAATGCAAGTTGGATGCATCGATTGTTCGGGAGCAATGATATGCATCTTTTACGAAAATGTCCATGTCCGGTTTGGTTTATCAAAAAAAACAGCCCTGAATCTTTCAATCATATCATGGCTGCTGTCGATGTAAATATTGACACTGAAACGGAAGAAGAACCAGATACACAGGAAAAGCTAAACCATCAAATTCTTCAAATAGCAAGCTCTCTTGCTGTCAGCGAGTTAGCCCAATTACATGTACTGCATGTATGGGATGCTCCAGAAACAGCACTCATGCAGGGTGCATTTATAAAGATGCCGGATTCAGAAGTTATTAAATATGCACAGGAGATGCAGCATCTGCATGATTCAAAGCTGCAAGCACTCTTACGTGATGCAGCGCATACGCAAATCGGTGATATGGTAAAATTCCTAAAACCGAATATTCATCTGCTGCGAGGTTTGCCAAATAAAATTATTCCCCAGTTTGCTCAAAAACTGCAAATTGATTTGATTGTTATGGGCACTGTCGCGCGAACAGGTTTGGCCGGAGTCATTATGGGAAATACAGCAGAAGACATACTCAACCAGATAGACTGTTCGGTTCTTGCCGTCAAGCCTCCGGGATTTAAAACTCCTGTATCCCTGTAGGTATGCAAATGATGAATATTATCTATACAGGTCTTGCAGTATTTTTGTTTTTAAACCTTATTGCAGGCATATGGCGTCTTGCCTATGGTCCGACAAATGAAGACAGAATCTTGGCATCACAGTTATTTGGTACGATTGCCATCATTATTTTGCTTTTGCTTTCGCAAATAAACGGACATGCCGCTTTGCGCAACATAGCACTGCTTTTTGCTTCACTCGCTGCTGTCACTGCAATAGCCTTTGTCCAAAGCAGTAGCAGAAAAAAACACAAAAGGCATGAAAATGATTGACATTCTCTCTATCATATTTCTCCTGTTCGGAGCAGTTTTCTTTTTAGCCGGCACAGTCGGGCTTTTACGGCTGCCGGATGTTTATACCCGATTGCATGCTTTGACAAAAGCTGACAATATCGGTGTCGGTTTCATTGTGCTTGCACTCTGTTTGCAGGCAGATTCGTTCTTTGAGATAGGAAAACTGCTGCTTATCTGGTTTTTGGTTTTTTTGGCAGGAGCAGGTGTCTCACATTTAATCGCAAAAAACGCATTTCGCAATGGAATAAAAATATGGAAACGTTAGCAATCGTAGAATTTGTCTTTGACATGTTACTCTCAAGTTCATTGTTGTTTGTTGCCTATAAAACACTTACATGTAAAGACTTGTTTCAGGCTATTGTCTTTTTTATCGTCTTTGGTTTGTTAATATCTGTTGCATGGGGACGGTTAGGTGCTTACGATGTTGCTATGGCCGAAGTGGTTATTGGTGCCGGACTTACAGGGGCACTGCTGTTAAGTGCTTTGGTCAAACTCAAGAAAATGAATATAGATTAAAACAAAAGAGGGTATAAAGTATGGTACGTTTTTTTACATTCATTTTAACAGCTCTTCTTTTTGCAGGCTTAACGTATACCGTTTTATCTTTACCTCAACAGACACAGGGTCTTGCCCAAACAGTAGGCTCACAAATGCAAAACAGCGGTGTTTCTAATCCTGTAACAGCGGTATTGATGAACTTCCGTGCCTATGACACCCTCCTTGAGATGGCGGTTTTGTTTATTGCTCTTTTGGGAGTTTATTCATTGGGCAGTTCAGCAAGAGAGGCGAAGTCTCTTTTAAAAAGCCCTGTATTAAAAAGATTGGGAGGGATTTTGGTTCCTGTATTGCTTTTGCTGAGTGCTTATATTTTATGGATTGGAGCGCAGGCTCCAGGCGGTGCTTTTCAGGCCGGTTCTATTTTAAGTGCTACTGGAATTTTAATCTTTTTAAGCGGGTGGAAACTTGATTTGTCTTATAAAAATTTCTTTGTACGACTTCTTGCAAGTACAGGTTTGCTTGCTTTTGTTCTTGTTTCGGCAATCACACTACTGTTTTCTGATACACTTCTTGAATTTTCTGCAACAGAGGCTTCTTATTTCATTTTTATTCTTGAAGCCGCTGCAACTGTTTCAATAGCAATAACTCTTTTTAATCTTTTTTTTACTATTTTTGCACAACCAAAGGAAGAGAAGTGAGCACACTGTTTTTCTATGCTGTCGCCGGAATCGGACTTTTTTGTACAGGTTTGTATACACTCATTGTACAGGCCCATCTTTTGCGAAAACTGCTTGCCATAAACATTATGGGAAGCGGTGTTTTTCTTTTACTTGTCTCCCTCTCCATGCGCACTGCAGGCACACAGCCGGACCCGGTACCGCATGCCATGGTCATCACGGGGATAGTTGTTGCTATATCCGCAACGGCCCTGGCCCTGGTTTTTATGATAAAAATTGCATTAAAAACAGGCAAAGCAGAGCTTTCAAGCCTGGAAGAAAAGTGATGTATTTAAAACTTGTATTAGCAACTCCTTGGGAAGTTTTTTTGATTTTATTGCCGATTTTAGGAGGATTGTTCTCTTTTCTTTTGCCGAAATTCAATAAAGCTATCGGTATTTCCACACTCATACTCACACTCTTTTTTGTAGTTTTTATTGCTCTGAAACTACGTACGCAAGGTGCTTTTTATCATTTTGTCGGCGGCTGGGATGCACCCTTGGGTATAAACCTTTACATAGACGGTTTAAGTCTTGTTATGCTTGGACTGACTGCACTCATCGGAATCGGAGCAAGTGTCTATGCAGGAAAATATTTTACGCAGACACAGTCTCTTTGGTTTTGGCCAATCTGGCTGTTGCTCATAGCCGGGCTTAATGCTCTTTTCTTATCGCAGGATATCTTTAATTTTTATGTAACTTTGGAACTTATCGGACTGGCCTCTGCTGCCCTGACTGCTTTGAGCAATACAAAAGAGGCACTAACAGGAGCTATGCGGTATTTGTTAGTGACACTTCTTGGCTCGCTTTCTTATCTTTTAGGCGTCGCTTTGTTGTACCATGGTTTTGGAAGTGTAGATATTGCCATTCTTTCAAATACAATAAAATCTACCCCTGCAGCATGGGCTGCAATGGGTCTGATGAGTGCCGGTTTGCTTCTTAAAAGCGCTCTTTTTCCTTTGCATTTCTGGCTTCCGCCTGCACATGCCAGTGCTCCTGCCCCTATAAGTGCAGTATTGTCGGCGCTCATCATCAAAGCTTCCATATATATACAACTGCGCTTATGGATATCTCTTTTCTTCCCTCTGCATAATTTTTATTTTGAAATATTTTTTGCTGTACTTGGATCCATAGCCGTTTTATGGGGCTCCGTTCAGGCACTTGTGCAGACTCGGCTGAAACTGCTCATAGCCTACTCCACAGTAGCGCAGGTAGGCTATCTTTTTCTTGCTTTTTCTTTGGCTTTGGGAGGGGTGTCTGTAGCATGGAGCGCACTTATCTATCTTATGCTCTCACATGCACTGGCAAAAAGTGCTTTGTTCCTTGTAGCAGGAAATTTATTGCATTTTCACGGGCATGACCGTATCATTGATTTGGACCGTATTGCACAAAGGCTTCCTTTGAGTACCGCTGCTTTTGCTTTAGCGGGAGTGAGTATTATCGGATTACCCCTCAGTGGCGGTTTTATAGGCAAATGGTTTCTCCTTGAAGCATCACTTGCAGACAATAACTGGGGAATAACCGCAGTAGTTCTTCTGGGCGGATTGTTGGCTGCAGGATATATTTTTAAGGTTTTAGGGTTCACTTTTACAAAGACCACTCGTACACAAAAGGCACAAAACATTCCTCTCTCAATGGAACTTGTACCTCTGTTTCTTGCAATTATGGCAATTTTGACAGGTTTTTTTGCCACACCACTGCTTTCGCTGATACATATCGGAAATCCTTTTGGAAACATTGGAGCAGCCCCGTGAGTTTTAACACATACATTCCCCTGTTTGTAGTTTTAAGTTCATTTCTGCCTGCTCTGATAATCTTCAGACTTTCAGAAAAGCAACATACTCTTCGTACACTTTTGAACCTTTCAGGGATTTTTATAACACTTGTTTTAGTCATATGGATGTTTGTCGGTGTCTATTACGGAGAACATTATGAAATACGTTTTGCTCTTATCCAGAATCTTGATATCAGTTTGCGTGCCGGACCTTTTGCTCTTTTTTTTACAGGGCTTTCAAGTGTTTTGTGGTTTATAACCACAATCTATGCTATTGGTTATCTGGAGGGATCTGCGCATAGCAGCCGTTTTTTCGGGTTTTTCAATCTTTGTATTACGGCCACTATTGGCATTGCCTTATCCGGAAACCTCATCACTTTTTTGCTTTTTTATGAAATACTGACACTTTCTGCCTACCCTCTTATTATCCATAGAGGTACTGAAGAGTCCCGTCTTGCAGGCAGCAGATACCTTCTTTATACTCTTGTCGGCGGTGCCTTGTTATTGCTGGGAACAGTATGGCTTTATACATTAACCGGTACACTTGAGTTTACGCCAAAAGGATTTGTGCAAACAATACTGCAAGAGCATTCTTCGGCTCTTGTAATAATTTTCATTCTTTTAATTGCAGGATTCGGTGTCAAAGCAGCACTCTTTCCTCTGCATGGATGGCTGCCGCAAGCCATGGTGGCTCCGGCACCGGTAAGTGCTCTCTTGCATGCAGTCGCCGTTGTCAAAGCAGGAGCATTCGGTATAGTACGCGTTGTATATGAAGTATACGGACTTGAAACAGCAGCTTTTCTTGGTTTGACAACACCTCTGGCTGTTATAGCTTCCATCACTATCATATACGGCTCTCTCAGAGCACTTTTTCAGGATAATCTCAAACGAAGGCTGGCTTTTTCTACAATAAGCCAGGTTTCTTATATCATCCTTGGTATTGCCATAGTGGGTCCCATCGCAACAACAGGGGGAATTATACATCTTGTGCACCAAGGTGTTATGAAAATCACTCTCTTTTTTGGAGCAGGAAATTTTGCAGAAACACTTGGCGTACATCAGGTAAGCCAAATGAACGGCATCGCAAAACGCATGCCCTGGACTATGGTGTCTTTTACTATCGGCGCCCTTGGCATGATCGGTATACCTCCGATTGCAGGATTTATTACGAAATGGTACCTGGGACTTGGTGCTTTGGAATCCGGGCAGGGGTGGGTAATAGCTGTACTTGCTGCGAGCAGTCTCCTGAATGCAGGATACTTTTTACCTATACTTTATCGAGCATGGTTTTTGGCACCTCCAAAATCCTGGCCTGATGAACATAATTTTTCAAAAGGGGAAACAAAACTCAGTCTCTTATGGCCGCCGCTTATTACAGCATTTTTTGCTCTTTCTTTTGGTCTGTTCGCCGCTTCTCCCTGGAGTCCTTTAGCATGGGTGCATCTCATTACCCAGCGGGAGTTTTTTTAAAATGTATGAAACGTCTGTAAACAGCCTGCTCTTATTGGGTGTACTCTGGCCTCTAATGCTGGTTCCCCTGTTGTCTCTAAAAAAAATCCGTCCTATAACTTTATCGCTTGCTGCATGGGCAGGTATCCCTGCACTTTTTGCCGCTTTACTTGTCTCGCCTAGCATCGCTCATTGGAATTTTCCATGGTTGCTTCTTGGTATGAAAATCGGACTCGATGCCACAGGAACTCTTTTTTTGCTTGGCAGTGCACTCCTTTGGTCTGTTGCCGGCATCTACACAAAAGCATATTTTTCCAAAGAAGACAGACAGATCTCTTTTTATAGTTTTTTTCTGCTTGCAATGGCCGGAAACTTTGGACTTGTAATATCTCAGGATATTTTCAGCTTTTATCTTTTTTTTACTTTAATGAGCTTTGCTTCATATGGACTTGTCGTCTTTAATAAAGACAAGGAAGCCTTTGATGCAGGATTAGTCTATATAATTTTGGTTGTTATTGGCGAAGTGATGCTTTTTGTTGCTTTTTTATTACTGGCGCAGACATCTGATGTAACTTCATTTGAATCTGTACGAACAGGATTTATAAACAACCCGAATAAAAATTTAGTAATCCTGTTGCTTTTTACTGCTTTTGGTATAAAGGCAGGGATTATCGGTTTACATGTATGGCTGCCTCTTGCGCATCCCGTAGCGCCCACACCTGCAAGTGCAGTTCTCTCCGGTGCAATGATAAATGCCGGACTTTTGGGATGGTTGCGATTCCTTCCATTAGGAGAGATCATCTCCCTCTACTGGGCAGCAGGCATTATACTTTTAGGTCTTTTAGCACAATTTTACGGAGTCATTATAGGCTTGACACAACGTAATCCCAAAACACTTTTAGCCTATTCAAGCATAAGCCAGATGGGGATTATGACTATGCTTATAGGTTTTGGATTTTATCTGCCTGAGCATTGGAAGAGTATCTTGGCCGGTATCACTTTTTTTGCTTTGCATCATGGCCTCAGCAAAGGAGCTCTTTTTTTAGGTGTCGGCATGCTTGGCAGCACAAATAAACTGCAAAGATATGCGATATGGCTCGGACTCTGTATACCTGCTCTTGCATTGGCAGCTGTACCCTATAGCAGCGGCATGACAGCAAAATTTTTGCTAAAGAGCTATACCGCGTACTTTGCAGCACCTTGGAGCAGTATACTTTCCGTACTTCTTGTTATCGGCACTGTAAATACAACATTGCTTATGATAAGATTGCTGTATTTGGTTCGGCCGGCTGCAGCTCCTTTTGGGGTCAGTACAAGTTTTTCTCTGCTTTGGCCTTGGATTTTGCTTCTTGCAGGCATTCTCTCTTTGCCATTTTCTTTAGACTTTTCTCTGAAAATTATGCGAGAGCTGAATGCCCTCCCTTTCCTGTACCCCTTATTTTTGAGCATCTTTATCACTGTTTTTATAAGGAAAATAAAAAAGTTGCAAAATATAAAACCTGTACCGGCAGGTGATATAGTCCTTTACTATGAAAAAGTTCTTCTTTTCTTAATCAGAAATGGCAAAAAATTTAATTTTATTTTGCTTTACTACACTCGCTTTCTCTCTTTTTTAACTGCCAAAATCACAAAATTCTCAGATAAAATAGCAGCATGGATAAAATAAACCAGCTAAAAAAGCATCCTACTATTTACAAATTAACAAATATATTTGGTATAATATATTATTACTTTTAAAATAAGTAATAAATATGGGGCTGACCTGGTTTCGACGGGATCTGGTGGCTCCCAACTGCATGTCGGACTGAGCATTCCGTTAGACGGCTCACAATTGCTTAAACGCAAACAATACAAATTATCGCCCAGCTTTAGCAGTAGCTTAAGTTTTAACCCCTCGTAAGAGGCGGGCTGCTTCACCTGTGGATTCTAAATAAGCAGGACTCGAAGTATAACCCTTCATTTAGATATATCTTGAGTCTGTCTCAGCTCAAGACGAATCCTTGAGACTGGTCTTGCGTAGCTTTGCAGGTTGTGTGAAGCAAGACGAGATTAAACAACCTTTCTAAGCATGTAGACGTTGGGAGTAGCCAGGTTTCGGACTGCGGTTCGATTCCGCACAGCTCCACCAACATTCCATCCAAGTCAATCCAACAAAATCTATAAAATTTCTAAATAGTCTATCTTAATCTATTGCGCCCATTCAACCGCACATCCAACAAACATATTAAAAGTATATCTGGTAAAACAGATACAAATCAAAATAAAAAAGATGTATGATGGCTAATACTATTGAATACTCACCAAAGGATAATATTTAGATCTATTTATTCAAGATCCTTTTTATTTTGTTAAATTAAACAAAAAAACAGAAAATTAAGTATAGTTTATATAATATAATATTATCATTAGATGATAACAAAAGGAACAAAGTGGATGATTTAGAAAACTTACTTAACTTACATGGTGAAGTTTTTCCTATGGATAGTGGGTATTGGGTAAAGTTTGAGGCTTATCAAATAGAACCAAGTAAAACAATACCTCATGGTATCAGGTATTCATTAACTCTGCATGATAAAAATAATCACAGAGTTATTGGGTATGACAATGCACATAGTTTTAAATCATCTAAAAAATACGGAGCTAACAAAGAGACTTATGATCATATTCATAAACAGATGGATATAGTAGCTTATGAGTTTGAATCAGCTTCACAACTTTTAGAAGATTTTTGGAAGAGTGTAGATTATTATATGGAGAATAACTAAGATGAAAACTATAAAAGTTGGCATTATGTCAAAAAAACAGTATAAACAAAGAACTATTAAAATAGCTAAAGGTATCTATAAACCTAAAAAAGATGAACCAAAAATTTGGTTTGAGTCTATTAAATCGTTAGCTCAAATATTGTCTAGTGAAAATCAGGAATTATTACAGGTAATCTTAACCAATAATCCAAAATCACTAAAAGAGCTAGAGAGTCTGACAGGTCGTGCAAAATCAAATCTCTCAAGAACTCTAAAGACATTACAAAGATATGGTATAGTAGAATTACACAAAGAAAACAATGCGTTAGTGCCAGAAGTAAAAGCTACAAATTTTCATGTAGAGTTTGGGCTTGATGCAGCATAAGCTTTTTTCTTTTTTAAACAAGAAGATAAAAAGTAAAAAACTATCAGACAACTCAGATAACTCCTATTTTAGGGGTTTTCATACTTTAGATAACTACCTTGTATCTTGAACCGTCAAAGTGATTTTCAGGGGATTATTTGGGGAATTAATAGTTTTAGAAGCCTTTAGAAGTCCGTAAAATAGGATATAATCGATTCCGCATAGTTCTACCATCCAACAATTTTTTAATCCCACTAAAAACCTATTATAAATACCTAAATGAAGGGATGCCTGTTCATCCAAATGGTCCAAATTTTTCCTTGGTTGAAAACAACTCTCAATTTTTGCAGAACAGTCTTATGAAAATTAATAAATTAAATAAGTAATTATGTAGTATAATTTAAAAAAAATATAGGTGCAGTTCATGGAGAAAAGCCAAATATTATCATACTTAAAAAATGTTAAATCAGAGTATGAAAAAGAGGGGTTTGTCATCAAAGCGCTCTTTGGCTCTTACTCTCGTGATGAAGCTGATAAGAATAGCGATATAGATATTCTTGTAGAAGCAAAGCCTGAATTTGTCAGCAGGTATGGTTTTGGTGCAATATCCCGTATACAAGAGATACAAAATGAACTCACTCAAGTATTTGGCATAAAAGTTGATTTAGCTGATAGTACAGGGATGGGGAAAACTGCTAAAAAGTTCATCATCGATAGAGCAATTTATGTCTAAAGAGTCTATAAGCAAAGTTTATCTCATAATTGAAAAAATAGACTACATTGAACAAACTGTTAAAAAAGCAGGAAGAGTTGTCAAAACGCTAGAAGATGTGGCAATTTACAGAGCTGCGATACTTATGCATCTGACTGCCATAGCTGAACAGTTTAACAAACTAAAACAATCTCATAGTAACGAGATACTCTCAAAATTAGCATAAAAAAGGATAGTAAAAAAACTTATGCACAACAATATATACCACTTTTTTAAAGCCAGTTCAAAAAGAGGCTTATTTTTGGAATGGTTCGATTCCGCACAGCTCCACCAAACAGGACTGCAACATCTTTGGTAAAAAACTTGAATACATTTTTATAGCTGTCATCTTTATTTTTGGGAGTATTCTCATTTTCAACTCCTACCAAAGCTATCAATTTAAGCACAATCCTCTTCCACAAACATATATCAATCAAATACAGGCAAAAGAGCAGGATGTTTTACAACACATGCAGGACAATTTTGGTTTCATTTACAGGTTTCCAATTATTATTACAGATAAAGTGCCGGGAAGACTTTATGGTCTGACCTCTTACAAAAACGGAAAGATAAAGATATTTTTAAACAAAAAGGTAATGCAGGAGAGTATGCCTTATATGATTTCGGATGTAATCCCTCATGAATATGCCCATGCTCTTCTTTTTAAACTCCATCAAAATGCTGTAAGAAATGATGGGCACTCCAGACTTTGGCAAGAAACCTGTAAAAGTCTGGGAGGAAAAAACTGCAGGCGCTATGTAGATCAAAAAGAGATTATCATGTCAAAAATGCCCTTTAAATAATCTCCCTATTCGTCAATATCTCTTTGGGCATCTTGAAAATAATATCCTGGAAATTCTATTTTTTGTAAAGATTTCAGCCCCTCTTCATTTTCTATGACTTTATACAGTTCCCCGTAAATAATCTGCGGTTCAAAAACAAAATTTTCTACAGTAGCTTTATTCTCCTGTGTTGCCAGGGATTCTGGTAAAAAAGTATCACAGACTACATCATAGTAACTCTCACGCAATAAATCATACTCATCCAGGTCTGTACTGCAGTCAAAATAGGAAAAGCTCATAGCCTCATCGCTGTTGTTTATTTCAAGACTCAGCATTATATTTGCTTTTCCCTGCTCTTTTCTTAGATATATTATATCGCCCTTGCATGCCTTTGTTAAGAGGTTTTTAATAGGTTTGAGTGTTTGATTGACCAGTTTAAAACTCTCCATTGAAATTTCTTTTTCTTCATTCTCTTCATCAGCACATGCAAGATACTCAATCTCCTCACCGTTCATGACTTTATATGTACATACGTCAGTTACAGCATCAAGCTCACCGCTTTGCGCATAAGCATCAATCTCTTCCATAATGCTTTTTATTTCTGATTCTTCGTTGATTTCCTCGTTTTCTAAATTAAATTCCTCAAAAGTCCCGACATTGCTCAGACTTACTATAGAAATATCACCTTCGATTATAATTTTTCTTTCCATTGTATACTCCTGTCTGTTTTTTATGATTATACATCTTTTGGAATAAAAAGCAATGGAACTTAAGTAACAAATATGTGATTTTTTTATAAATTTTGTTATGATGGTGCTCGATACTGGATTTGAACCAGTGACTCCTACCTTGTCGAGGTAGTACTCTACCACTGAGTTAATCGAGCTGTAGTAAATGAAGAGTAAAATTCTACCAAAAAATCCTTAAACCAATTTTCTTTTTCAAACTTTTTGCGAATATCTTTTTCTTTTCTATAATATTTTGAAAAACAATCTATTTTACTTTTAATTTATGTTTAGAAGTAGTATAATTTCGCTCTAGAGATGATACACTGCTAAAAAGTATCAATTATTACATATACCACAAGGTAAACTATGAGCATAACAAAAGAATTAGAAGATTTAGGACTTAAAAATGTCGGAAAAATTTATCATAACCTTGACTATGATGAATTAATCAAGCATGAACTTGAAAATGGTGAAGTAAGAAAAACCAAAACAGGTGCAACTGCTGTAGATACAGGTATATTTACAGGCCGTTCACCCAAAGACAAATATTTTGTTGACCGTGAACCATCTAATAAATACATAGCATGGGGAGATGTCAACCAAAAAATCAGTGAAGAAATTTTCAATGAGCTTCTGGATCTTTCCCGTGAACAGCTTTCTGGGAAAAATCTTTATGTGACTGATGTATACAGTGGCGCAAGTCCCGCTTCAAAAAAATCTATTCGTTTTGTGACAGAGATTGCCTGGCAGTCTCATTTTGTTAAAAATATGTTTATTCGCCCCACTCCTTCCGAACTTGCATCATTTAAATCTGATTTTACTGTTTTAAATGCCTGTAAAGCTGTCAATGACAAATGGAAAGAACACGGCATGAACTCTGAAGTTTTTGTTCTCTTTGATATCGAAAGAAACATGGCTATAATCGGTGGTACCTGGTATGGCGGTGAATTGAAAAAAGGTATTTTTTCAATGATGAACTACTGGCTGCCGCTTGACGGAAAACTCTCCATGCACTGTTCTGCAAATGTTGGAGAACGCGGAGACACTGCTCTGTTTTTTGGACTGAGCGGAACCGGAAAAACAACACTCTCAACAGATCCAAAACGTGCCCTCATCGGTGATGACGAACATGGTTGGGATGATTACGGCGTCTTTAACTTTGAGGGGGGATGTTATGCAAAAGTCATTAACCTTGACGCAAAAAGTGAACCTGAAATTTACGGTGCAATCAAAAAAGATGCACTTTTGGAAAATGTTGTTATGCATGATGACGGTGAAGTTGACTATGATGACGGTTCCAAAACCGAAAACACCCGTGTTTCTTATCCTATTGAACACATAAAAAACCACAAGCCTGATTTAATGGCAGGACACCCTGAAAACATTATTTTTCTCTCTGCCGATGCGTTTGGTGTACTGCCTCCGGTTTCAAAACTGACCCGAGAACAGGCAATGTACTACTTCCTCAGCGGATACACTGCAAAAGTTGCCGGAACAGAACGTGGTATTACCGAGCCGGTTGCAACGTTCTCTGCATGTTTCGGTGAAGCATTTATGACCCTGCATCCTACAGTGTATGCCAAACTTCTCGGCGAAAAAATTGACAAACACAATGTAAATGTTTACCTTGTCAACACAGGTTGGACCGGTGGAGGATACGGTGTCGGCAAACGTATGAGTTTAAAAGACACCCGCGCATGCATCAATGCCATACTTGACGGTACCATCAATGAAAGTGAATTTGATACGACAGAGACATTCAGACTGCAGGTACCTAAAACACTGGGAGATATCAACCCTGACCTTTTAAACCCCAGAAATGCCTGGGAAGACAAAGAGGCCTTTGACGCAACCCGCGACAAACTTGCAGATATGTTTGTGGAAAACTTTAAAAGATACCAGGATGCCGACAGCGAATTTGACTTCTCTGCAGCAGGTCCCAAGGTAGAAAAGTAAAAAGCTTTTTGGCTTTTTACTCTTACTCTCTTTCAAGCTACTTTTTTTTCGTAGCCTTTTCCAGATAGATCCAAACTGCTCCGCCGATAGTAAGTAAAATCACAGGGGCTATCCATTTGTTATCATTAATATACAGGGCAAACTTACTCAAAACAGCCCCGAAGTAATAACTGCTCAAACCAAATGCCAAAGCCCACACAGCAGCTGCAAAAATATTTAATATTGCAAACTTTTTAAAGTCATATTTTGTCAATGCTATTGCAATCGGTACGACAGTTTTTAAACCGTATATAAACTTTTGAATAAAAATAACCCAATCCCCATGTTTTTTTATAAGTATATGTGCAAGTGCGAGTTTACGTCTATGTTTACGCAGCCCCTCAACCATCATAGACTTCTGGTATCTTGTCAGCCAAAAAAGCAAAACATCTCCAAGCGCATTGCCCAAAAAGGCAATACTGATTGAAAGTGTCAAATCCATCTTCCCCATAAAACTCAAAACACCTGCTGCTACAAGTCCGATGAATCCACCGCCTAAAGAGTATAAAAAAAGTCCTATATACCCGTATGTTGCCAAATTACTGAATGTATCTTCCATATTTTATTGTTGCTCCTTGTTTGTTACTTTTTGCTTTCTAAATTGCTAAATTTTTCTGTAACCCAGTCTTGAATCTTGAAAGACACAAAGCCCGCACTGAAATACGGGTTCCAAAAAGCAAATCTAAAGTTTTTTAATTTTTGTGATTTCATCACGCAGTCGTGCCGCTTCTTCAAAATTTAGCTCACGGGCAGCCTCTTTCATTTTTAAGGAAAGCTCTTTTATCATTGCTTTTCTTTCACTTGGCGGTATTTTATCCTGTTTTTTGTATTTTTGGTAGAGCCCGCCATGATCTTCAACTTTAAGATTTTCATCCAGGGCCCGTTTTGTTGTTTTTGGCGTTATGCCATGCTTCTTGTTATACGCTTCTTGAATTGCCCGTCTTGCATTTGTTTTGTCGATGGCTCTTTGCATAGAGCCTGTCATTTTGTTTGCATACAGAATAACCCGACCGTTTTCATTTCTCGCTCCGCGTCCTATAGTCTGTACAAGTGCCGTTTCACTTCGTAAAAATCCCTCTTTGTCCGCATCCAAAATTGCCACAAGAGAAACCTCCGGCAGATCCAGACCTTCACGTAAAAGATTGATGCCTATAAGCACGTCAAACTCACCCAGACGCAATGAACGAATAATTTGGTTTCGCTCGATTGTATCAATATCTGAGTGCATATACTGTACTTTAATGCCCAAATCCACCAAATATTTTGTCAGGGCCTCTGCCATTTTTTTCGTCAAAACCGTAATTAAAACACGTTCGTCTTTGACAATGGTCTTTTTAATCTCATCATGGATATCTTCTACCTGATTGTCTGATGGTTTTATCTCTATAACAGGGTCAAGCAGTCCCGTCGGACGGATAATCTGTTCCGCTTTGACTGCCGACATTTCCAACTCATATTCAGAAGGCGTTGCTGAAACAAAAAGATAATACGGTGCTTTGTTTATATACTCTTCTGCCTTTAGCGGACGGTTGTCGAGGGCTGACGGCAGGCGAAAGCCATAATCGACAAGCACCTCTTTTCTTGCTCTGTCTCCTGCATACATTCCTCGATACTGTGGCAGTGAAACATGGGATTCATCTACGATAACAAGATACTCTTTATGGTTTTGTTCAAAATAATCAAGCAATGTAAAAGGGGCTTCTCCCGGTTTTTTATTTGTCAAAAGTCTTGAATAGTTTTCAATACCCTTGCACATTCCGGTTGTCTGCAACATCTCCAGGTCAAATTCGACACGCTGTTTGAGTCTTTGATACTCGACTAATTTTCCCTCTTTTTGAAAATATGCCAAACGTTCATCAAGCTCTTCTTCTATGCGTTTGACAGCCACAGCCATTTTTTCCTGAGAAACACTAAACTGTGAAGTCGCATAAACAGTAACACTTTTATGCTCTTCAAGACGTTTGTTATCTATGACATCAAAAGTATAAATTGCCTCTATTTCATCACCGAAAAATTCGACACGGATTGCTTCTTGTTCAAAATACGGCGGATAAATATCCATGCTTTCTCCGTTCACGCGAATATGCCCGCTGTCAAAATAGCTGTCATTTCGGGAATATCCCATTTCCACCAAACGCAAAAGCAGTTTCTTCTGCGCTATTTCATCACCGACGGCCAAAGACTGCACCATGTTTTGGTACTCCTCAGGATCTCCCAAACCATAGTTTGCAGAAACAGAGGCGATGACGATAACATCATCATACGAAAGCAGATTTGCCGTAGCGGAAAGTCGAAGACGTTCAAGTTCATCATTGATAGCGGAATCTTTTTCTATAAAAAGATCCTGACGCGGGATGTAGGCTTCAGGCTGATAGTAATCATAATAAGAAACAAAATATTCGACATGATTGTTTGGAAAAAACTGACGAAATTCTGAGTAAAGCTGTGCGGCAAGCGTTTTATTATGTGTCATAATGATAGTCGGCATTTTTACATTTTCTATAACGCGTGCCATCGTATGGGTTTTTCCGCTCCCCGTGACCCCTTCAAGTGTCTGATAGCGATTCCCTTTCAGTATGGAGTCAGAGAGTTTTTTTATAGCTGTCGGTTGATCACCCGCCGGTTCATAGGGTGATACTACTTTAAATTCTGGTTTCTTTTTCATTAATGGAATTATAGCCAAATGAAAGAAACATCAAAGATTATAATGTATTTCTGATTGATTTATATCAAGTAAACCTCTGCTATTATATAATATAATTTTATACAAAACAGACAAACGAGGTTTTATGCAATACCAAACTATTACGAAAAAAAACATTCGCGTTATGGTTGACCGCTTTTACAGCAGTGTACTCAAAGACGACCTTATCGCTGATTTTTTTATTGAAAAACTTGGGGATGAGATGATTTCGGATGAATGGCAGCATCATCTTAATCTTCTGACAGACTTTTGGGCAGCGATGACAACAGGCGACAACAGTTATAACGGTACCCCCATAACACCGCACTTGGATATGCCCGGACTTAACAAAGAGAGTTTTCAAAGATGGCTGGAACTTTTTTCTGAAACAATAGACAGACTGTATGAAAAAAAAGCCGCAGATATTTTTAAGACCAGAGGTGAAATGATTGCAAATAATTTTATGAAACAATTGAAACTTTAAATTTTTTATTTTATAAATTTAGCACAACTGTAGGCACTTGAAAATGCCCACTGAAAATTATAGCCCCCGAGTTCGCCCGTTACATCTACAACTTCGCCTATAAAATAGAGACCTTTTACTTTTTTTGATTCCAAGCCATTATATGTAAGCTCATCTGCCAAAACACCGCCTCTGCTTACCTCCGCTTTGCTAAAACCAAAATTTCCCGCAGGAGCAAAGGTATAATTGTGCAATGTTTTTAATGCCTCTTTGTCATGTTTGCTCAGTTTTGTACACTCTTTGTCTTTAAAATCTATCGCGGACAAAAGAGCTTTTGCAAGTCTTTTTGGCAAAGGGATGAGTGAACTCACCAGTTTTTTACTCTTTTGCACCAAATCTAAAATATTTTTATTGGGCAAAAAGTCTATGCTTATTTCCCCTTTTTTCCAATAGAGTGAAGCAGAAAGTATGGCAGGACCGCTAATGCCTTTATGCGCAAAAAGCATCTCTTCTTTGAGCATTTTATCTGCCACCTTTACATGTACATAGCAGCTCAGCCCGCTGAGCTCTTTCATCCAAAACTGCTCTTTTTGCAGTGTAAGCCCGACAAGTGCAGGCGTAAATTCTTTCACACCGATACCAAAGCTTTTTGCAATTTGCAACCCTGCATCACTTGCACCAAGCGTTTGAAAACTTTTTCCACCGGTGGCTACAACAACTTTTTTTGCCGTGTATTTGTTTTTGTCTGTCGTAACTGTAAAAAAATCTTCTGATTTGCTTACATGTAACACTTTGTTGTTCAAAATAATTTCACTGTTTTTTGCATTTTTTTTCAATACATTGATAATATCATCCGAAGAATTTTTACAAAAATAGTAGCGTCCTTTTCTCAGTTCCAACGCTACCCTGTTTCTGTCCAAAAAGTCCAATAAATCATCTTTCGTGAATCGTTTAAAGGCTGCTGAGAGTAATCTCTCTTCACCGTCAAAATTATTTATCTGCACACTGACATTGGTAATATTACATTTACCTCCACCGGAAATTTTGAGTTTCTTGGCAGCTTTTTCATTGCCCTCGATTATAGCAATGCTCATTTTTTTACTCAGACTGCCTGCACACATCAGTCCACTCGCCCCGGCACCAAGAATAATTACATCATAGTTTTTCATAGACTAATTATACGGTATAATTACACAAATATATCGTAATTTAAAATCAATTTTGATCTTATTGCCTTAAATGAAGCAGCTTTTTTGGAGCCGGCACTGAAGTCCGGGTTCAAAAAAAGCCATTCAGAAAATGAATTTTAAATTGCCATGAAGCAAAAACAATACAAAGAAGAGATATGAGCAACAAACTCCACATAGTTTCACTCGGATGTACCAAAAACCTGGTCGATACAGAAGTGATGATGGGAAAACTACAAAATTTTGAACTCACAGACAACAATGAAGAAGCCGATGTCATTATTGTCAATACCTGCGGTTTTATTGACGCGGCAAAAGAAGAATCAATCAATACCGTGCTTTCTCTGCATGATGCACGAAAAGAGGATTCACTTCTTGTAATGGCAGGCTGCCTGAGCGAGCGCTATCAAGAGGAGTTGATGGAGCAGATTCCCGAGGTTGATATTTTTACCGGTGTGGGTGATTATGACAAAATTGATGAGCTTTTGGTTGAGAAAAAGAGCCGTTTTTCTGATGAAGTATACCTTATTGACGGTGCTGAGCGTGTTGTAACAGGTTCTACATACCATGCCTACATCAAACTCTCAGAAGGGTGTAATCAGACATGCAGTTTTTGTGCGATTCCCTCTTTTAAAGGTAAATTAAACTCGCGTAATTTAGATTCTATCGCCAAGGAAGTTGAAGGACTTGTCAAAAAAGGCTACTGGGATTTCTCTTTTGTTTCACAGGATTCAAGTTCTTATCTGCGTGACCAAAATATCAAAGACGGACTTTCTCTGCTTATTCAGAGAATTGAACTGATTGAGGGTGTAAAATCTGCGAGAATTCTCTATCTCTACCCTTCAACTACAAGCATGAAACTTCTGAAAAATATTGCAAAAAGCAAAGTGTTTCACAACTATTTTGATATGCCTATCCAGCACATTAACGATGAGATGCTGCGTATTATGAAACGCGGATTCGACAAAGAAAAAACACTCGAACTGCTGAACTACATGAGAAGCCTGCCAGACTCTTTTGTACGCACAAGTTTCATCGTCGGACATCCGCATGAAACAGAGGCAATGTTTGATGAGATGTGTAATTTTGCACAAAATTTCGGCTTTGACCGCATCAATGTTTTTTCCTATTCTGACGAAGAGACGACTTCAGCCCATGATATGCAAGATAAAATCTCAGAAAAAGTCAAAGCCGAGCGTACACAGATTCTTGGTGATATTGCAGCAGAGTGCACAAAAAAATCTCTTCAAAAAGAGGTCGGCAAAACCACACAAATCGTCATAGACGGGGAGAGTGATGAACATGAGTATCTTTTAAGCGCAAGAGAACTTATCTGGGCACCGGAGATTGACGGTGAAATTTATGTCAATGACAGAACGCTTGATGAAGATTTGGATTTTGGCAAGATTTATTCTGCTAAAATTACCGAGCTAGTCGGAAATATTCTTACAGCAACCGTAGACAATGCTCAAAAGCAAGACTAAAAAGGCCTTACAAACAACAAAAAACCTGCTGGCATTTTCTGCCGGAGGCGACTCTACTGCCCTGCTCTTTCTTCTTTTGGAAAATGACATCAAATTTGATATTGCTATTGTTGATTACGGAATAAGAGAACAAAGCAAAGAAGAGGTAGTCTATGCAAAAGCCTTGGCAAAAGAGTACGGCTTTACATGTAATGTCCATCACGCACAAAAAATTACAACTAATTTTGAAGCCAATGCCAGACAAATTCGCTATGATTTTTTTGAATCTCTTATACAGCAGAATAGTTACGACACCCTCCTCACAGCCCATCATTTGGGAGACAGGTTTGAATGGATGCTTATGCAGTTTTGCAAAGGTGCCGGTTGTGCAGAACTTGCCGGCATGCAGGAAAAAACACAGCGCAACGGCTATATGCTTTACAGACCACTGTTACATGTAAACAAAGAGGAACTTCTTGAATATTTGCATGGAAACAACATTAGATATTTTGAAGATGCAAGTAATGCGGACGAAAAGTATACACGCAATATTTTTCGGCACAACTACACAAACCCTCTTTTACAAAAATATGCACAGGGTATCAAAAAAAGTTTTGCCTACATGGATGCGGATGTAAGGGATTTGATACAGAGTACTTCCTTGCAAAAGATAAATGAACTCGCCTGCTTTAAAAAAACACCTACAAGAAGAAATGACATCTATCATATTGACAAATATCTCAAATCAATCAATCATCTCATGAGTGGCGAAGAAAAAAAATTGCTACAAATTCAAGACAGTTTAGTCATAGGCAGAAAGTATGTGGTGACGATGATGGCAGAGTATATTTTGATTGCACCCTATATAAAACCCGTCAATATGCCAAAAAATTTTAAAGAAAGAATGCGTTCTTTACATGTAGAACCGAAATTACGGGGCTATTTACTCACAGATCCGGAAGCAGTAGAATTTTTATCTTTGTTATTGGTATAAACTTTCATTGTGAATGATGACTTTATCATTTCTCCCTCACGTTTAAAATCTATAGGAAAATTTACGCCTATAATCCAGTCAGCCTTGTTGAGTGCATCTAAAAAATTATAGAAATTTTTTGGTGAACTGATTTTGGATGTTGTATTGACTTCATATGTTGCAAAACCCTCTTCATCTTTTGAGCGCTCCACTTTCATTACATGTAAGGATGAAAAAAAAGTTTTATATTTTTTTTCAAACCTGTCAGGGTTAAATGTCATATCAAATGCAGTTATAATATGTCTGTTCTTACTCTGTAAATCTTTGAGTGTTTTGAGGGTTTTGTCATAAAAATCCTGATATTTACGCAACTCTGCATTCTCTTTTCGCAGCTCAAGCCTGGATTCGCGATACTCTTTTCCTTTAGGAATAAGCAGTCCAAAAGAAAAAACAAGCACAAACAGAAACAGAAAAACAGATATCAGTAAAATATATAAATAGTGACGGGAAATTTTAATTTTCACTGTCTAACTCCTCTGTCTGTGATTCATCCATATAGTTTGTCGATACAAACATAAGCCAACCATTCTTTGCAGGATAAAAGCTGCTGTATGTTTTATGAAAAATTGAACGTAATGGCGCCTGGAGCATAAAATTATAAACATCTTTGTTTGGTGTTATACCATACAGTATCAAACCGTTTTTTAAAAGTTGTGCCCGCGAAAGCGTGATGCGTTGCGGCACCAGGTCAAACAGGTTTGCGATAGAATCTTTTAATACCATATTTTGTGTAAATACTTTTTCTGCTAAAGCCTTTTGCTTTTGAATAAAGCTTATTTGATTCTGCATATGACTGATACTGGCTTCAAGTTCTTTTTTGTGTTCTATGATTGATTGCTTATCCTGTATGAATGTATAATCTTTATAAAGCAAGAACGAATATGTTGCAAGAAGCATTAACAGTGTCATCGCAAAAAAAGTGAACACTATTTGCAATTCCGGTGTCAGAGGCGTCTTTTTTCTTGGTTTTATATAGCTGTATTTCATAAACCAAGCTCCAGCTTTGTGAGTTCACATAACTCGGCTCCAAGATCAGCCTGTCTTACATAAACATTAAAGAACATCTCTTCTTCAAGGTACTTTTTTAAATCGTTTGTCACCCCTGTACCATCGGCAATATAGACATTCTCTACAAATCTGCTTTCATATTTTTCATCTTTGTAAAAGTGTGAAACAGCCAACTGAATGAGTGTAAACCGCTGATAGTCTTCATTAAAAGATTCGTTTTGTTCATCTTCAGGCAACGCATTCTCACTCTCAAACAGTTCTTCTTCAACATCTTTACTTTCGGAAAACTCATCGATGTCCTCAATCGAATCCAGATCTTCAATATCACCAAAATCATCTAAAGAATCCAAGTCATTCTCATCAACATCTATATCTTCCAAATCAATGCCCTCATCAAGGTCCAGATCAAGATTTGTATCAATATCTTCATCTATTCCTTCATGAAGTGTAATATCTTCAGCTTCATCAGATGCAATCATATCCAGATGTTCTGCATAAAGAAGATTTGAATGTTCAAAAATAGCCACAGAAATTACATTGTTTTGAACAAGAACATACATTGCAAGATTTCCATTAATTTTATCCTGAAAAAAATTTGCCAAAAGAACAAAAGGAGAAAATATCATATCAACACCAATATCTTCATATTTGCGTTCTATCTCATAAATATCATTTTTTGCAGTATAAAAAGTCCATCTGTTCTCAAAGCATTTGTATTTTGACATAGACAAATCAAAATAATGATCCAACTTGTTTTTTTCACATGAAGGAAGAGCTCCCTGCACCAAAGATGTATCTAAAACAGCTATGTAAAAATAGGGAGACTCTTTTGTGTATTCAGAAATAAAATCATACATTTGTGTAGTGAGAGAGGTTGTTTGAAATTCAGAGTTTACTTCATCGATTACTCCTTTTTTTCCATATAATTCTATATGAACCAGGGTACTCTCTTTTTGGACAACAATATTCACCAGGACTTTAAGGTAAAAAGATTCCAGTAATCTGCTCAGCACTCGTTCTCCCCTAAGGGGTGTGCTTTGTTGTAATTTTGTTGTTTCAATGCACTGCCTAATTTTGTATATATCTGCGTTGTTGCCATGGATGCATGTCCCAACAGTTCACTGACATCCACTATCGGTGCACCTCCGTTTAACAAAGAGGAGGCATAAGAGTGACGAAGCTGGTGGGGTGTGACTTTCAAGGCTACACGCTTAAATATTTTAGTTATCATATATCTTAGACTATTTTCGCTTAATCTTTCGCCATTTTTTTCAAAAAGAAATTTTTTTAGCACAAAAGTTGACAAATATTCATCAATGAGTGTTCTTGTGGATTTGAGAAGCGGTATATCTCTTTGTTTATTACCTTTTCCTGTAACCCGTATCCATTCACCCGAAATATTTTCCAGTTCCAGTGATGCAAGCTCAGAAATACGCAACCCCACAGTATAGAACATACTCACCAGCAGTTTTTCTTTTAAATCACACTTTTGCAAAGCTTCCAAAATATGTTCATGAGAGATGGGCTTTGGCAGTGTCTTTGCAACCTTTATACTCTCATCCGCCTGCAAGGTTACATGTAAACCCTGTTCTTGTACAAATGCAACAAAACTTCGAACAGCGCTTAATTTTTTACTAATTGTTTTTGCATTTAAACCAGCGATGAAAATCCTGTAAGGCATCAAATTTAAAACGGTATGCCCGTTTTCCTCCACTGTCTCTATGTATCCGAATGCTTCACTCAGAACATCTGCATAGGTTTTTATCGTTAAATCTGAATAGCCTCTGTGCTCTTCCAGGGAGGTGAGAAAATCTTTTTTGTATTTATCTATTGACTTTTTCAAGAAGCTTCTCAAAATCTTTATAATATTTTGCTGCTTCACGTACTAACTTTTTATCTGTAATTACGCTTGGAGCAAGTTTTTTATAAGAATCCACCATTATCTCACTCATCAGTTTTATTTTGGCTCTGTCCGCATCACTTATGGTCTCTTTAGCTGCTATAAGATTAATCTCAGTCATATACTCTTTTGCCTGATCTATGTATTTTTTATACTTTATGGAAGTTTTGGACTGTGCCATTATTGTTGCAGCCATGCGGTTGTATATGTCTAGGCTGAAGGCCTCATTGGCACGTTTATAGGCTTCTTCATAATCACCAATCTCATAATAATATTTCGCTTCTATGGACTTTTCATAAGAGGGATTGACCAAAAAGTAGATACCCATAATTACTAAAAAAAGAGCAGCCAAAGCCGGAAAAAAAAATTTATTGTTCATGTTTGAGTAACCCCTTTTTAATCAAGTCTCTGGCCTCTTCAAGTTCAAGCCCTTTTATATCCAGCAAATCACTTATATAATAGGTAATTGTACCAAAAGGTTTGGGAATTACAAACTTATCCCATGAATTCAGCTGCCAGTAACTGCTCGGTTTGATCTCTACAAGGGTAATTTTCACATCTGCTTTTTGTGCCATTACGATGATCCCGTCAGCAACCTCATGCCGTGGGCCTTTTGGCCCATCCGGGGTAATGCCCAGGTCATATCCCTCTTTTAAAGCCTTTATCCCTTGCAAAAGCGCTCTTGCAGCATTGCGTCTGCTTGAACCCCGAATCGTTTTAAAACCAAAATAACTGAGTGTTTTTGCGATGAGTGTGCCATCAAAATGATCCGAAATTATAAGTTTTACATGAGGAGTTTTTCTGTAGTGTAAATAGGCATAGGGAATCATCAAAAGTTCCCCGTGCCAGCAAGCCATTATGAAGTTCTCTTCACCAAGTGTTGCAGGCGCATGAAAAACTTTTTTATTTGTAAGGTAGAGTAGTTTTATAAGCAAAGAGCCTGTAAAGGGAAGGAGGTAAAGTGCAAGAGAACGGCTTGTCTTCTTAAGCAACGACTTCGCCTGTTAAAATTGTTCTGCCGATAGAAGTAATTTTAACATCTCTAAACTCTCCTAACAACTCTTCGCTCCCTTTGACTTTGATTACGAGGTTATTATCACTTCTGCCTGAAACAAAATTATCTTTATTTAGATTTTCAAAATAAACACGAAAAGTTTGTCCCAAATACTTTGCATTGATCTCATCTAAAAGTTCATTATGCAATGATTGCAGATACGAAAGTCTCTCTGAAGCTACTTCTTCATCTACCGTATTTGTAAAATGCTGTGCTTCTGTTTCAGGACGAGGAGAATATTTGAATGAAAAAATCTGATCAAACTTTACCTGTTTCATCACATCAATTGTATCTGCAAAATCTTCATCACTCTCACCGGGAAAGGCTACTATAATGTCTGTTGATATACTTACATCAGGACACTCTGCGCGCAGTTTTTGCACACGGTTTAAGAACCACTCTTTTGTGTACCCGCGTTTCATATCTTTGAGCACTTTGCTTGAACCGCTTTGCAGTGGCATATGCATAGATTTGCAGATTTTAGGATTTTTGGCAAATTCTTCTATAAATTCATCATCCATATGAAAAGGGTGCGGTGAAGTAAAACGGATACGTTCCAGGCCCTCTATTTTTGAAAGTCTTCGCAATAATTCCGTAAAATTTACCTTTTCATGTTCACTTGATGAAAAACGGCGCCCGTAATTGTTGACATTTTGCCCGAGTAAAAATACTTCTTTTGCACCGTTGCTGACTGCGCGTTTTGCTTCATTTATAATCAAATCATCAGGAATCGAAATTTCATCTCCGCGTGTTTTTGGAACAATACAAAATGTACACCGCTTGTCACAGCCTATTGAAATGTTGATATATGCTTTATAGGGGGATGTTCTAAAATCATCAAAAGCAAATTCACTCTCATCATAATTTATGTCTATTTCCACAGCTTTGTCTTTATGTAAAACTTCACCGATTTTAGAAACATTTCTTGCACCCAGAACAAAATTAACATAGGGTGCCCGTTTTATAATCTCTTCACCGAGATGAGAAGCGGTACATCCGCATACACCGATTTTAGCCGAAGGTTTTTTTCGTTTATTAAAACCGCCGAGCTCGGAGAAAAGCTTATGAACAGGACGCTCTCTCACAGAACAGGTATTTATCAAAATAAGGTCGGCCTCTTCAAGGGTCTGTGTCGTTTCATACCCCTCTTTTTCGCGTAACTGTGCTATCATATGTTCAGAGTCACGAGAGTTCATAGCACAACCCAAGGTTTCAATAAATAACTTTTTACTCATAAACTGCTCTTTAGCTCATGATGTGAACTTGGTACATGTAGTCATTGTCTGACAATCCGTACTTTACTTCACTCATATAAAAACTTTTTCCCATTGCTTCGTAATGGTCTTGCAGTTCGAGTAAATCTTTATGTGAATTTTCTCTGTCAAAATAAAATATTATACTCTCATTTTTTTCTACTTCTGCATCCAATTTAGCTAAATCAACTTTTTTCGGTTTTGCTTCTAAATCAGTTCTTGCAAATTTCAAATCCATTACTTATTCCTTTAATTTATTCTATACATTCAAGGGAACCTTTTTATTCCCTATTTACATGCCAAAGAAAATATACCCTCATGGGGTACCTTGATTCCTTTGACTGCGTTAATACCCCGAGGGTACTTCCTCGCTTCACTTACAGCGCACAGGTTTCCTTCGACAGGAAGTCCACGCCGCATTGCGGCTTTTTATAACTCATAAAAGTTTTGGATTATACTGAAAATCTACTAAAAATTGGGTTAAAGCTATTTTTAGTAGATTTTGGATACAATTATATACTTCAATTAAGAAATCCCCCGTCATAGCAATTATCAATGTCAGATTTCTTAAAAATACTAAGGAAATACCTATGGAAAAAATTTTAGATATAGCCGAAGCAATCGGTCATGAAAAGGGTTTACAACCTGAAAAAGTAATGGAAGCACTGAAAACTGCTTTTGTACAAACTGCAAAACGTGTAATCGGACAAAACTTTGCTTTTGAAGCAGATGTTGATGAAGATACAAAAAATTTAAAAATTATTCAGACAATCACAGTTGTTGCTGATAATGATGAAAAACTCCAGGATGAAGAGATTGCCCCCGCATATATTTCACTTACCGAAGCAAAAGAGTATGATGATCAGGTAGAAATCGGAGATCAACTCCAAATTGACCATGACCTTGAGGACTATGGCAGAACAGCCGCTTCACAACTTCACCGTGAAATAGAGTACCATATACAAAGACTTGTGGAAGATGAAATTTATAACAAATACAAATCCAAAGTAGGTACACTTGTCAGCGGTCGTGTTACACGTGTTGATGCACAAAATAACACATACATCGAAGTGGATGAAATTCGTGCAGTTTTACCAATGAAAAGCCGTATAAAAGGCGAAATATTTGAAGTGGGTGATCACATAAAAGCGGTTGTAAGGCGTGTAAATATGGACAAAGAAAACGGGATGCAAATCGAACTTTCTCGGACAAGTCCAAAATTTTTAGAAGCACTCTTGGAACTTGAAGTGCCAGAAATTGCAGAGGGTTCGGTCATCATAGAAAAGTCAGCCCGTATTCCGGGTGAGAGAGCAAAAATCGCTCTTATAAGCACACACCCGCAAGTGGATGCTGTCGGTGCAACAGTCGGTGTCAAGGGTGTGCGTATCAATGCGGTAAGCCAAGAGTTGATTGGTGAAAACATTGACTGTATAGAATATACTACCATTCCTGAACTTTTTGTATCACGTACAATGAGTCCGGCTATCATCTCTCATGTAGAAATTGTCAAAAACGAAGAGGGCGAAAATGAAAAAGCCATCATTACACTGCCTGCCGACCAAAAAAGCAAGGCAATCGGAAAAAGCGGTATCAACATCCGTCTGGCTTCAATGCTCACAGGTTTACAGATAGAACTTGTAGAAAATGATGCTGTCACTACAAATGAAGACGGTACCGTAGAAGAGAAAAAAGAGAGTGTTGATGCGTTGGAGGCACTTTTTAGCTAGAAAAGTTTTTGGAATCGGTGCATTAATGCCGGCTGTTGTTACACTTATACCAATTTCGGCCCACCCTACAGAAAAAAATTTAGTTTTTTTCTAAGTTATGCTTTAGCATTAAAAGGATGGGTTCCTTGGGGTCCGGAATCGGTACTGTAGTGCCGACTGTTCTTGCTTACTTATGTTCTATTCATATAAGGATTTAATTTCAACAAAAGCAGATCTGCCAACATATTTCCCAGTAGTGTCAACAATGCTGTTATCATCAAAATCCCCATAATGATGGGGTAGTCTCGTGATAATGCCGAGATGTAAAAAAGCTGTCCCATCCCCTCTATACCGAAAATAGACTCCAAAATAACACTCCCACCGATGAGTCCGGGCAAAGAAAGCCCCAACAGAGTTATAACAGGTGGCATCAAATTTGGTAAAATATAATATCGCAACAGCTCTTTTTTTCCTAAGCCACGGGCACGTGCAAAAAAGTAATAATCACTTTTGAGTATCTCCAGAGTCAGTGACCGGATATAAATTATCATACTTCCCAAGCCTGTAAAAATCATTACCGACACTGGCAAAGTCACATGCCATGCCATATCTGTATAATTTGCAAAACCCTCTTTTGCTTCAATCGAATGAAGTCCCGCTATAGGAAACCATTCAAGTTTTATGGCAAAAAGAATAATAAAAATCAATGCAAGATAAAATGAGGGCATAGAAAAAGAGACTAAAGATATTTGACGAATAATATAGTCGCTCTTTTTTTCATACGAGAGTGCTGCTTCGATACCCAGATATAAAGATAGCACAAAAACAACAACCAAAGAGATACTGTTCATCCAAAGAGTTACAGGCAGGCGTTTGAGTATCTCAGAACTTACATCCTGACCACTTACAAATGATATGCCAAAATTAAGCATAGTAATGTTTTTCACCCAAGAAATATACTGCTCAAGAAGTGGCTTGTCCAGTCCATACACAGCTTTTAGTTTTTCTATTGCCTCTTTCGTCATATTCGGATTCAATTCTCCCGCTCCAAAAAAACTGTTTGGTGCAGCGTGAATAGCTAAAAAAGAAATGATTGAGATGAGCAGTAACATAAAAAGGATGTAGGCTGTTTTTTTCATAAAAAGTGTCATATCTCTGCTATAAACCCTTTCGTATATATTCAGAGTATTGTCTTATATCACTACTCTCTGTTTGATTATTTTTTGCATAGGAGCCAAACAGATATGCAAATTCTATTTCATTAATTTTTGCCATAAAGATATTATATCATAAGTTAAAAAAATATCTTTGTTAGTTTTTTTGAAGAAGAGGAGAAAAGACTAACTCCCGAAAGGGAGCTAGAAAAGTTTAGACTAGAAGTTTAAAGTTAAATATGCTTGTACTATATTGTCATTTGTTGCTGCATCTGTATTAATAAATACTAATGTTGCATCTAATGGTCCAAATGATTTGCCAGCAGTTACTGTAAGTTCTTTAAGATCTTGACTACCAGTTGCTTTATGGTTAACATCTGTATAATAAACACCTAAATCAAATAAACCCTGTACAGGTGATGTAACTGTTAAGTGGATTGAATCAGTATCACTCATAGTAACCTGTCCATAGTTCCACCATACTTCTGTGTAAAGTTTTGTTTGTGCAGTTGTTGCTGCTGTTGCAGTATTGAAACCGGCATAACCGATTGAACCACCTTTGTTTACTGATGAGAAAGACAAACTTGCAGCAAAAAGATCTTTCATTTCGTACCCTACCTGTAAAGCATATACATCATCAGCTTTTGCTCCACTTGCTACAGATTTAATATTAGAATATTGTGCACCTACAGTAAGACCTGCTACACCTAAGCCGCTAGCATCTAAATCAGCTTGTAACCAATAAGCATCTGCAACTGCAGTAACACTGTAGTACCACGCTTGTGCAGTTAATGGTTTAAATGAATTATTTATAACACCAACAGCATATGCTCCTGATTTACCATATGTATCAAACTTACCACCTTCATTTACTAAAGGTGCTGTTGCAATTGGACCTGCTGCCAAAGATGATCCACCAAGACTTTCTGTACCATTTCCGTTACCTACATATGCACCTACTAACGTAGTGTCTGGAAGATCTTGATTAATAACTACAGCCGCTTCAAAAGTATTTTTTTCAATAGACCATGTTTCTGTAAATGCTAATGGTGTATCTAATTCCATACGCCCAAGTTTTACTGTAGTTTTTCCAGCAGTTGCTGCAATCCATGCTTCATTCATCCAGTTAGGAGTATTTACATGTGCACCGCGACTTGATGTATTAGGAGTAATCCCATGTGCACCACCCCATACACTGCTTACAAGGTTTTGCTCTAAACCTAATGTTGTAAGTACTGTATAACCGGCACCAGCACTAATTGCCACAGTCGAATTTTTTACTAAATCAGTTGTAACATTTAGGTTGATTGAGGCATCTGCTGAACTGTTGTCTTTATCAAAAAAAGAATTGCTTCCCGCATCAGTTGTTTCATAAAACAAGTTAGCATCACCACTAACTTTTGTGTTTTCAATTGCAAACGCACTTGAACCTATTAGCAGCGCTGCCACCAAACTCATTTTTGTAAATTTCATATTTTCTCCTTATCCTTTTACAAATTTCACGGGTAGTATAGCATAATCAACTCTTAACTTTTCATTAAAGTGATGAATTATTATACAAAATAAGATATAATTACAATATGAAACAATTAATTACAACATCACTAACAATACCACTCTTTATATTACTCAGTGGATGCGCGACAGACGCTCCTGTGGCACCATCACAAAACAGTGATTTAAATAAGATAAGTAACTCAAACGGCAAAGCAAAACCGGGATTAATACAAAAAAATCTCGACAGTTGGCTCAAAAATGAGTGGACACCTACTGTAAATGAAGACAGAAAAGTGCAAAAAAAATATATGAAAAAAGTAGATATGAACGCTACAAATACCAGCAACGACAGGGAAGAAAAATATGTAGAGGACAAGGAAAGGAACTTTACACTTCAAGAGTATGTTGACAAAGCGGCAGCATATTCAAAATTACATCCTTCTGATGAAAAGGATTCTCATGTGAAAAAACTGGAAAATATGCCTGTTATAGGGAAATAATCCCGTTTTTTTGCAGTTTAGCCCGCACTGAAGTACGGGTTCCGGGTTTTTTCGGAATCGGTACTTTCTATGCTAAAGCATGACTTGTGAGAAAAACTAAATTTTTTTCTGTAATGCCGACTGTAACTTTGTTATCTTCTCAGCCCAGATTGAAATCTGGGTTCCAAAAACTTAATTAACTTACATGTAAGCTAAGAAATCCTATTTTCTGGTATCCCATGCCAAGACAGTTTTGCCTTCTTCGTTAGTAGCTGCGGCTGCCATACCCATGATGTTGTACCCTGCATCCACATAATGCACTTCACCTGTTACACCTGAGCTTAGATTGCTCAACAGATACATTGCAGAGTTGCCGACTTCGTCTATTGTTACATTTCGTTTCAATGGAGCATTTGTTTCATTCCAGTTCAGTATCTGCTTAAAATCACCTATCCCTGCAGCGGCAAGTGTTTTGATAGGTCCTGCAGAGATAGCATTGACACGTTGCCCTTTGGCACCGAGTTCAACTGCCATATAACGTACACTCGACTCCAAGGCTGCTTTTGCCACGCCCATTACATTATAATTTACAATGTATTTTGGTCCGCCAAGATAGGAAAGTGTCAAGATGGAAGCATCATCAGACAAAACAGATTCCAAGCGATTGGTCAAATCAATAAAAGAGTAGACAGAAATATCCATGGCAATCTGAAATGCACTTTTTGTTGTTTTCATAAAAGGTGCAGAGAGTGCCTCTTTTGGTGCAAACGCAACAGAATGCACCAAAAAGTCGATTTTTCCAAAATCTTTTTCAATTTTAGCAGCAATCCCGGACATATGCTCTTCATTTGAGACATCTAACTCATATACACAGTCACTTCCAAACTCTTTTGCTATAGGTTCTACTCTTTTTTTCAAGGCATCATTCAAATATGTAAAAGCCATTTCAGCTCCCTGTGCCGCACAGGCTTTTGCTATGCCGTATGCTATGGATTTATTGTTTGCCAGACCTACTATTAAGCCTTTTTTTCCTTTCATTATCATTCGATTTTTTCCTTTATAATTAAAATTTTAGTTTTAAAGACGCAAAACCCGAATTGGAGTACGGGTTTCGGTTAGATGTGGTCTAACTCGTCTGCCGACTCTATCATTGTACAAAAATGTTCAGCATATAATGCTGCACTGCCGACTAAAACACCGTCAACATTTTTTACCTGCAAAATATCTTTAACATTGTTGACTTTCACGCTGCCACCGTATAAAAGAGGTGCAGATGATTTTTTCTTCAATTCGGAGTGAATATCCTCTATATCCTCTAGCGTCGGTATTTTGCCCGTACCTATGGCCCAAACAGGTTCATAGGCAATAATCAGGTTTTCATATTGGGTATCAATGCCTTCATATTGTTGATATAAATATGCAAGCATCTCCTCTTTTGAAGACTCTCTCACAGCCAGTGGCTCGCCTACGCAATAAACAATTTGGAATCCTTGTGCTTTAAAATATTCAAATTTTTCAGCTATGAATTCTTGGGACTCACCCAAAATATGACGACGCTCACTGTGCCCTATCAGTATAGTTTTGATGCCAAACTCTGCAAGATGTTCCAGTCCGATTTCACCGGTGAAGGCTCCTTTTTCAACAGGATATGCATTTTGCGTGCCGATAGTTATTTTTGTGTCGTAACAATCAAGGGATGATATTGCAGGAAAAACTATAACCTCTTGTGAACTCTTTTGCACACAGGAATCCAACTCTTGCATATATTTGTGTGTCGCTTTTCTTGTAAGGTTTGTTTTCAAATTCGCTGCAATAATCATCTTAGTCCTTTTTATCTGTAGTTTCTACCATCAAAGGTTGTACACCCGGAAGAACCTTGCCCTCAAGCAACTCCAATGAAGCACCGCCGCCTGTAGATATAAAGCTGATGTCTTCATCAACGCCCACTCTTTTTACCAAATCAGCAGTATCACCACCGCCTACGACTGTCGTGGCATAGGTATCTGCTACAAAATGTGCTATTTTTGATGAACCTCTGGCAAATTTTTCCATTTCATAGACGCCCATAGGTCCGTTCCACAGTACTGTCTGGACATCATTGAGCGCCTCTCTGTACAGTCTTACAGTTGCAGGACCGATGTCAAGTCCCATCCATTTTTGTGGAATCTCTTGCACTGTGACAATTTTACTGACAGCATCTTCAGAAAATTTTTCTGCTGCTATAACATCCACTGGCAGATAGAATTTCACACCCAGTCTTTTTGCTTCATCCATAATATTTTGTGCTTCTTCCAGTAAGTCATCTTCCACAAGAGAAGCGCCTATTTCATAACCCATCTGTTTTAAAAATGTAAAAGCCATGCCTCCGCCGATGAATACTTTGTCAACTCTAGGCAGCAGATTTACAAGTGCTTCAAGTTTACCTGAAACCTTGCTTCCACCGATAATAGCAGCAAACGGACGGACAGGATTGTTCATAAGTTTTGAAAAGTACTGAATCTCACGCTCAAGCAAAAAGCCGGCTGCTTTGTGCTCATTGTCAAAAAACTTTGTAATGCCGTGTACAGATGCATGCGCTCGGTGACTGACACCAAAAGCATCGTTGATATAAAACTCTGCCATTGATGCAAGCTTTTTTGACAACTCTGCATCATCTTTTGTCTCCCCCGGCTCGAAGCGCAAATTTTCAAGCAAAAGTACCTCATGCCGGGGCAAATCTTTTGCTTTTTGCATAGCATCTTCACCGACAACATCTTTTGCCAACGCTACATGACGCTTTAAAAGTTGCTGTAAACGCCTTGCGACAGGAGCCAAAGAGTATTTTTCTACAACTTCTCCTTTCGGACGACCAAGATGAGATGCCAATATAACAGCACAGTCCAAATCAAGACAATAGTTGATAGTGGCTATGGCAGAACGAATCCGACGGTCATCTGCAATATTTCCAAACTCATCCATAGGCACATTAAAGTCACATCGAATGAAGACCTTCTTATTTGCTATATCTAATTTTTTAAGGTGTAATAGTTCCAAATTTTTTGTCCTATTTTGAAATATGAAGAGCCATATCTAAAAGTCGTGACGAATAACCCCACTCATTGTCATACCATGCCATAACTTTTATCATGTTACCGCCGATAACCTGTGTCAAATCTTCTGCCACAACTGCACTGAACTGCGAGCCTACAAAATCTTGAGAAACGCGCATCTCTTTATCCATATGCAAAAGCCCTTTGAGTCTTGTATCTGCCATTTCGTTAAAAACAGCCGTCACTTCTTCTTTTGTTGTATTTTTGGAAACGACAACATTTAAATCAACCATAGAAACATCAGGTGTCGGTACACGTACTGACTGCCCATGCAGTTTTCCTTCAAGCTGAGGCATTACAAGGCTGATGGCTTTTGCTGCGCCTGTAGTTGTAGGAATCATGTTTATAGCACCGGCACGGGCACGGCGTTTGTCTTTGTTGTGTTTCACATCTAAAATATTTTGATCGTTGGTATAAGAGTGGATAGTCGTCATTAAGCCTTTTTCAATACCGAATGCATCATCAAGAACACGGGCAACAGGACCCAGACAGTTTGTTGTACATGAAGCATTTGAGACAATTTTTTGTCCCGCATATTTTTCTTCATTGACACCCATCACAAATGTCGGTGTTGCTTTGTCTTTCGCAGGAGCAGAAAAAAGAACTTTTTGTATACCGTTGTCAATATGCACCTGCGCGGACTCCTGTGTCAAAAAGACACCGGTACACTCCAAAACCATATCAGCGCCACATTCGGCAAATTTCAGGTTTTTTGGATCACGATCAGAAAAAACTCTTATTTTTTTCCCGTCAATTGCAATGTTTTCATCATCAAGCTGCACAACTTCACTCTCAAATGTTCCGTGAACAGAGTCATTTTTCAATAGATAGATCATCATATCTATATTTGCAGTGTCATTTATAGCGACAACTTCCACATCATCTCTTTTGTGTGCAATACGTGCCACACAACGACCTATTCTACCAAATCCGTTAATTGCTATTTTTAGTGCCATTATAGTTCCTAATATAAAATAATTGGGTAATTTTATCCAAAATTAGTTATAATTCGCATTAAATGAAAACGATAGCACTTTACGGAGGTTCATTTGACCCTCCACACATCGCACATGAGGCAATAGTCAAGGCTTTGGGCGAACTGGACTTTATTGACAAAGTAGTGGTAATGCCTACTTTTTTAAATCCGTTTAAAAAAACTTTTACTGCTCCGGCTGAGTTACGGCTGCAATGGCTGAGAGATATTTTTTCATCTTATAAAGATGTGGAAGTCAGTTCATATGAGGTCGACTTGAAAAAAAAAGTGCCGACAGTTGTGACAGTCAAACATTTGCTGGATAGTTATGACAAAATTTATTTGGTTATCGGTGCAGATAATTTAAAATCACTGCATCAATGGTATGCTTATGATGAACTGAAAAAACTGGTAACTTTTATAATTGTCACAAGAGACCGTATAAAAGTACCAAAAGATTTCATTCAGCTTAACATAGATGAAGACATATCTTCATCTATGTTAAGAGAAAATTTTGACAGTTCAAAAATACCAAAAAAAGTCAGAGATGAAATAACACAATATTACAAGGAACACAATGCAAGACAGAATACAAAACATAGTAAACACACTCGATAAAAACAAAGCGGAATCCATAGAGGTTTTTGATCTCCGTGACAAAAACTATTTCGTTGATTATGCGGTTATAGCCTCTTCTCTTGGACAAAAACACACCACTGCCCTTTTGGACCATTTAAAAAATGAACTCAAACCTGCCGAACATTTTAACAATGTAGATGAAAGCGGTGACTGGATTGTTGTTGATTTGGGCGATATACTTATTCACATCATGACTCCGGAATACAGAACAAAGTATGATATGGAAACATTTTTAGGGGAGCTTGGAAGTCACTAGATCAGTTTTCAACACCTTGTTTTGTTTATCTAAAATATCTTTATAGTTATAGATGGACTCAACATATTTGACAGGCTCTGCCCCTCTTGCATATCCGTATTTTAAAGTTCTGTAATACTTTTTTTGCGAGAGCAGAGGCAGTACTATTTTCAAATCACTCCAGATATTTGGATTAAGTCCTAGTTTTTTTGCAAGCTTTTGCGCATCTTTTATATGTCCCATACCTATATTGTAAGCAGCCAGGGCAAATTTTAGTCTGTTCTCCCCTTCTACTTCTTTGGGAACAAATTTTATCATCTGTTTTAAATGCCGTGTTCCGCCAATTACACTCTCTTTCGGATTCAATCTGTTTTTCACACCTAACATCTTTGCTGTACGTTGTGTCAGCATCATCAACCCGCGAACACCTGTAAAACTTTTGGCTTTTGCATTCCAGTGTGATTCTTGATACGAAACAGATGCCAACAGTGTCCACGGAATGTCAAATCTTTTTGCAGCATACTTAAAATATTTTTCATACTTTGGCAGTCTGCTTTTCATTCTTTTGTAAAACATTTTTGTATTATAATAATCAAAGAAAAGAATATAGCTGTAATAGTGGTCTTTAAGCTGTGTCATCTTGCCTTTTTGGTTATAATCATTGAGCCAGGCATACATATCAGCTTCTAGCTCTTTTGCATTTTTTGGGAGCAGCCATGCCAACTGTTCTCTTTTACTGATGGAAAAAGCAAGTGCTATTTCAGGAAAATACCGCAAATTAAGTGCATAGATATTTGAATCCGCTATTGTGCAGTCTATATCATGTTTGGCAACTTTTTCAAGTAACTCTTCTGTTGAATATTCTGAAGTTGTCGTTGCATTTATTTCATATCCGTCTGCCTGAAGTGATTTTATCGTTTCGCTGTAACTCGTATCAGCACCTACCATAATATTTAATCCTGCCAACTCCTCCACATTTCTTGGAAAATTTGATCCGCGCAACATTCCTCTGTTACAAATCACCTGCTCTTCGACTTCAAAATACGAAGGTCCAAAGTGAAATTTTTTTTCTCTGTGTGGTGTTTTTGACAAAGATGCAGATGTGATATGAATATTTGGATTTTTGGAGAGTGCTATCGCTTCTTTGACAGTATGTGCTGTTGTAATATTCAAATCCACTCCCAAATGTTCTGCATATGACTGTAACAAATCATATTCAAAACCCTGTGGACCATCTGGACCTATATAGTAGGTCGAAGGAGCATTGAGCAGAACAACGTTTAAAGTTTTGTTTTCGCGAATTGTATCAAGCAGTGTTTGCTCCTGCTCTTTTTCATAGGGCACATAGGCAGTATGGCTCACCCAGCCAAATGCAAAAAAAGAGAGTGCAAAAACAAGTAATATGAAGCTGTACATGTATCTATTCATTGCATTAGTTTACATTTTTAAACTTATGCAAATATAAAACGGTTGACTCCGTTTTCATACTCATGCGCCAAAACCTGCCCATGTGCTTTAAGGATAGAGTCAACAAGATACAGTCCTAATCCAAAGCTGTTTTTCGATGGGTTGTCTTTTGTAAAAGGCTCTATGTAATACTGTAGAGGATGCGAAAGGCATGCACCTTTGCTTTCAAAACAAAGTTCGTTTTTGTCATTCATACGAATTGTAATATGAGAATCGGTAGCATATTTCATTGCATTGTCAATCATATTTTTAATAGCTGTCGTATAAAGTCTGTAGTTTACATGTACTTTTATTTTTCCGCTGATTTTCACTGTGACATGTTCTTTGTCAACCATAGCCATATCTATAGCTCCATCAATTACATCAAGCAGCCTGTACTCGGAAAAATCTTTTTTATCGCTCAGACTTGTCACCTCTTCTATCATTGCAAATTCAGTTACAAGTGTCTCCAGGCGTTTAAAAATAGAGCTGAATCTGTCTTTTTGTTTTTGCGAATCAAGCATCTGTGTGGCGATAGTCCCTTTGGCTATAGGCGTTTTCAACTCATGCATCAAATTTCTTAAAAAGAGTGTACGTGATTCCAACACAGTATTTATTTTCTGTCGTGCATTTTCAAGTTCATTGGCAACTGCACCGATTTCATCTTCACGGTTTGTTTTAAAAGAAATGTCCATATTTCCGTTACCGTACAATTCAATCTTTTTTCTCAATCTGATTAAAGGACGCAGTCTTTGAAGTATCAGAATAAAAGAGAGACTGATAATCATAAATATTGTAATATAGGAATAGAGCAGATTAATATAGCTATAAGGTTTCAAATCGTTGTCTTTGATCAGGATATCACCACTTGGTGTTTCTATATGAAAGTATATATTTCTTTTATACTGAATCATAGTCGCTCTGAGATTTGTTACGATATTTTTCGTATATAACCCTTTGTCATTGATAAGCAAGGAGGTTTTAAAACTTTTAAATCCCTCTCTTTTGAGAACTTTTCCTTTTTCAAATATCTCTTTTTTCAGTTTTTCATCTTTGGTGACTTCAAGATTATACACAGCCAGATTTGCCTCAAGCATAATCTCTGAACTCTGGCGCTGCTGATGTTCACGGTATATTTGGGTGATTACTGAGTATTTTGTAAAAATGTGGTTTATATACTGTTCTTTGTTAAGTTTGTAAAACTCCCAAAAGATTGCACTCAGACTTGTCAAAGAGACAACAAGTGCAAAAAGTACCGTAAATAAAACAGCATGACGTTTGATCATTTGAGGAGCTTGTATCCTACACCACGGACAGACTCTATGAGGGATTTGTCTCCGAGCTTGTTTCTGATGCGTCCGACCATTACATCTATACTTTTGTTGGATGAGTCTTCATTAATGGCATTGACATTATGAATCAAATCTTCACGAGACACAACCAGACCCTGTTTGCTTATCATATAAGACAATATTCCAAACTCTGCATTTGTCAGCTCAATCTTGCGACCTTTATAGGTAATGGTCATCGTCTCTTTATCGCATTTGAAATCACTTTTTGATTCTGCTTTTTCTTCACTTTTTGCTTCATAACGACGCAGTACTGAGTGAATCCTTGCCTCAAGTTCTCTCGGGTCATACGGTTTTGGCAAGTAATCATCCGCACCGAGTTCCAGTGCTTTTATCTTGTCTGTCACATCACTTCTCGCACTTGAAATGATTATAGGAATATCCTGGCGTTCACGAATTGCTTCACAAACTTCCAGCCCGTCCATACCCGGCAATGTCAAGTCCAGTATAACCAAGTCAAAAGGCTCTAACTTTAATATACTTACTGCTTTAAAAGGGTCGTCTTCAGTGACAACCTCAAACTCAAATTGTTCGAGATACTCTGTAAGTATCTCTGCCAGTTCCAAGTCATCTTCAATCATTAATATTTTTTGCATAATTTATTTTAACCAATCTAATCTAATAATGGGTTAATAACCCAGTAAGAGTGTTATATGATATGCTAAAAAAGCAAGAATATATGCCGTAATACTCGTAAATGCCAACAGATAAAAGAAATACTTCAAGCCACCTGCTTCACGGGTAAATACAACAGAAGCGGCAAAACACGGAAGATATACCATGATTATTACGATAAACGCCACAGCTGATGCAAAAGAGATGTTTTTGCTGATGGCATCTTTTAGCGAATAGGTTGTCTCATCGACATTTTCACCAAGTGCATACAATACACCCAGTGTTGAAACAATGACCTCTTTTGCCGCCAAGCCGGTTTCAAGTGCCACCGCCATTTTCCAATCCAGTCCAAGCGGACGAAAAAGCGGCTCGGAAAATGCACCGATTCGTCCCAAATAGCTCTGTTGTAAATTTTTACTTGCAAATTCGTTTGTCAGTTTTGCTTTTGCCTCTGCTGTTTGTGCCTGTTCTATTTTTACTTCATATTTTTTTTCTAACTCCGTATTGTGTGGATAATTACTTAAAAACCAGATAAGTATGGTAGCTCCGGCAATAAAAGTCCCCGCTTTTTTCAGATACATCAGTGTTTTTGAAACTACCGTATGCCATACAAGCTTGAAGGATGGCAAACGGTACTTTGGCATCTCCATAACAAAAGGTTCATCTACCCCTTTAAAAGCCGTAATTTTTAAAATTTTGGCAGCAATCAGCCCGAGCATTGCACCTGTAATATAGATAGCAAAAAGAACATTGCCTGCAATCGATTCACTGAAAAATGCTCCGGCAAAAAGCACATACACAGGCAGTCTTGCCCCACAGGACATAAAACTGATGATAAAAAGTGTGAGCAGTCTGTCTCTGTCATTTTTGAGGATTCTCGCACTCATATAAGCAGGAATGGAACATCCAAAACCGGTTACCAAAGGAATAAAACTCTGTCCGTGCAAACCAAATTTATGGAAAAATCCATCGAGCAAAAAAGCAACCCGCGACATGTAACCGGTACTCTCAAGCAAGGCTATCCCTATAAAGAGGATAATGATATTCGGTGTAAAAAGCACAACCGCTCCCACTCCCGCAATAAGCCCGTCAACAACCAAAGAACGTATATCCTCATTAGTGATTGTTGCACCGATGGCATCTCCAAACCAACCAAAAAATCCGTCAATCCACTCCATAGGTACTGCACCCAGTACAAAGGTAAGCTGAAAAAGCCCCCACATTAAAAACAAAAATATAGGAATACCGTATAAAGGATGAATCAAAACAGAATCGATCTTTTCCGTAATTGTCTTTTTCTCTTTTTCCTGTTTTGTTACTTTCACGACTTCAGCAACAATACCTCGGTTAAAAGAGGCATATTCTTCGGCAAAAGCTTCCTTGATGTCATCTGTATCATGGTGCAGTTCTATATGTTTGGACGCTTCTATCAAAATAGGCTGCAACTCTATCCAAATAGGATCATCATGCAGTTTTTCATAAGTTTTTCTGTTTTCCTTTAAAAGATTTATTGCAATATTTCTATAACTGTTTTTTGCTTCATATTTGTGTTTTTTCAGATAAGAGACTATCTTTTGTATCTCTTCTTCAACCGGTTCGCTAAATACAAGCTTCGGTTCAAGTTTGGGCTTTTCATGCACATCAACAACCATGTTTATCAACTCTTCTATCCCTGTTTTTTGTGCTGCTGAAACTTTTACACAGGGGACATTGAGCAGTTCGGACATATACTCGGCATTTATCTCTATGCCCTCTTTATCCGCTTCGTCACTCATGTTCAGGGCAATGACCATCTTTTTACTCATCGTAAAAAGTTCTGCTGTGAGTTGGAGATTTTTTTCCAGATTTGTAGAGTCTACAACATTGATAATAATATCATAGTCTTCCGCGCAAAGATAATCTCTTGTGACTCTCTCTTCTATTGTATAGTCCGTAAATGCGTAGGTTCCGGGCAAATCAACAACAGTAAAATGATAATGTTTATAATCAAACAACACCTCTGTTTTATCCACTGTCACACCGGAAAAGTTTCCTACATGCAAGTGGGCATTGGAGACAGAGTTAATCAGCATACTTTTACCGACATTCGGCTGTCCCACAAGTGCTACTTTAATATGATTGGCAATAATCGGGCATACTTTTGTTTCTTCATTCATATTGTTTCAACCTCAATAAGTTCTGCTTCTTCGGCACGTAAGGCAATTCGCATTTTTCCTACTTTTACTTCTATTGTTTTTTTTCGCGGGGCATGCTCTAGTACCTGCAGTTGTGTATCTTTCATAATGCCAAAGGAGATAAGTCTTTGTTTTAAATCATAATTTGTCGCCAACTTTAAAACCTTTACTTTTTCGCCTTTTTCACAGTCTATTAATTTTTTCATTTTATTCACTTTGTCTCTTTTAAAAATTATAATTAAGCATAAACTGAACACGATTCCAGTCATGGTCTGTATTTACAGAGTTTTCTTTATCTTTTTGCATACTGTATACACATGCAAACAATAATTCATTATCTATATTATACTCTAAACTTACATCTTGTTCTATTATATGTGCTTTCTCACCCAAACTGTTTGCATTTCCTTTAAAATCACCATAGGCATACAAAAGAGTAAAAATCTCTGTTGTATAACCAATTGAGGATACCAAAGCATGCGCATCCCTGTCATCCGCAATATCATCCAATATGAGTGTATCCATACTGCTAAAAAGTGTTCCTCCGCCAAATCCGCTAAAACTTGCTGTGGCAGGGTCGTTTAAAGATTTGTCATAGGCAATACTCAAACTGATTCCCTTTACTACAAATTCAAACAACCCGCCATAAATCGTAGTGTCATAAGCACTTGAAGCCAACTCTTTTTCATTTAAATACTGCAAAACACAGTGAAGGATCATATCCTCATTAAAATGGTACTGAATCCCTCCATCGAGGTAAAATGCATTTGTTACATCTGTAATATTATAAACCCAAAGATTTAATTCCCATACATTATGATAGCTTAGCCCGCCAAAATTTGTCCCTCGGCTACCCGTTTTTTCCCATGGAGTATCCAGTCCGGCATCAACTCCCTGCCATGACTGAATATTTCCGGCCATCATCTCTAACCCGCCATCCGAATAAGATGCAACATACGCTTCAAAAGTATTACTTATCATACGGATATCATCACTGTCAGCCAGTGGAGTGTCTAAAATCTGGCGTCCTGCCCTTATGTTAAATGCTTTATATTTATAATTTATATATGCTTCGGCAAGCTGCGTATAACTGCCGTCACTTGAAGAGAGTTCACTGTTGTGCCGAGTTCCCTCACCTGTTGCAAAGCCTAGATCATGTGATATGTAAACAGCCGCACCCGCATTAAAACCCTGCAGTTCTGCCAACTCATACTTTAACTTTCCGCCAAGTGCAGTCGCATAATTATTCGCCACATTTTGTTCTTTTTGCTCATATCCGGCAAACATAATCCTAAGCTGACCTGAGACTCTGGCATCTTCAAACATGTGTTCAATATTATTTATTGGAGAAACTTTTCTCACCTGCATCAAGGCCTCTTTGTCTATATTTTTTCTTACAGAGTGAAGACGTTTCTCATTGACTAATGTTTGTTCGGCAGCACTCAGCAATGCTGTAAAAGAAAAATATAATATACTGAGTCTAATAATTTTTAGCATAAAATTCCTATTTATGATTTTGATATGCAATAATAATTCAGTTCTACTTACAGTAAGCTTAATGATATTGATAATATTTATCATATCTTTCTATTCTGTTTAATATGATTTTGCTATAATTGCATTTATATTTTACAAAGGCAGCTATTTATATGAAATTTTTATGGACACCCTCTTCTCACTTTAATCTCGCAAATGTGTTTACCTTTGTCAACATCACAGCAGGACTCCTTGCAACCTATTTTATCACACAGAACAATTTTACTTTGGCGATAGTTTTGGCATGGATTGGCGGTGCTTTTGATATATTTGACGGAAAAATTGCAAGAAAGTATAAACTCTCCAATGAGTTTGGGGTACAGCTTGACAGCTTTGCAGATTTTTTAAGTTTTGTTCTCGTTCCTGTCTTTTTGATATTTCAAGCCGCATATGCACCTTCTTTGCATGGGTTGTGGTTTATTCTTGCGGCAATTGCAAGTATCTACTATGTGATATCAGGGCTGCGCCGTCTTATCCATTTCAATTTGCATACCGACGCCGGTGCGGTTGATAAATATTTTACGGGTGTGCCGACGCCGCTTGGAGCAATTCTGCTCTGGCTTGTCTATTTGTTAAATACTTACAATATTTTACCGGCATACGGAGTTATCGTTTGTATGTTGCTTATCGGCTGGAGTTTGAATTCTACTATAAAGGTAAAACATCCCTAAGCATCAGGCTTTAAAGACACAAGCCCGCACTGAAGTACGGGTTCCAAGGGTGCTTAAAATGTAAGTTTGCCATGTCAGCTTATAAATTTTTTGCAGCATATATTTCAGTCTGAATGCCATTAAACTAAGGAACTTTTCGGAACCCGTACTTCAGTGCGGGCTTTAAGCTTTAAAATCTCCATTTTCTATTTGGAATTTACAGCGTATTTTCCGCTTCCAAGAAGTATGACAAGCAGAGACAGTATCAGATAAAGCAACGGTGTCTCCCAGGACAAACCTCCAAACTTTGAAAGTGTCAGTGAAAACCCATATGCCAAATAGATTGCCGCAAACATATTCACAACCAAGGCAGTCGCCGCCACTCTGGCATAGAGCCCTAAAATAATAAAAATTGGCGCTATCAACTCCCCAAAGTAGACGCCATAGGCTAAAAACTCAGGCAATCCCGCACTGACAACCAGACTTTTAACACCGCCTATACCATGTATGACTTTGTGAATTCCGTGAAACCAGGATCAACACACCCAAACTTATTCGCAACAGCAGTTTTGCAATATCCTGATTTTGAAACATTTTATCCCTTTTTCTCTGTTATTTTAAATTTGCATGAACCGACACTTATTACCTTACCCTTTTTCACAGCCTCTTTTATATAAGCAAAAACACCCTCTACATCATCATTGCCTATTTCTTCTTCTATTATTTTTAAAATATCCTTCTCAGATGTCAGCGTCCAGCTCTTTTCATAATTGTACCTTGTCTCTATTTTCATGTATCGTCTCCATCATCTTCACTCTTGAGCGGCAACTCTTTTTTCGGCTTTAATCCCAGTGCTTTCATATTTTGCGCTCTTTTGATAACATTGCCGCGTCCCGTGCTGAGTCTGTTCATCGCCTTGTCATAAGAGTCCTGTGTTTTTTGCAGGTAGGCTCCTATGTGTTTCATCTCTTCAACAAATAATACAAGTTTGTCATACATCGCTTCTGCTTCTGCGGCTATCTTTTTTGCATGCTCTTCCTGTCTTTGCGTTCGCCAGATGTGCTCTATGGTTCTGAGCGTTACAAGCAGAGTAGAAGGAGATACGACTAAAATATTGTTTTCATATGCACGCTTGAAAAATTCACCGTCTTGTTCAAGTGCCAGTAAGAAAGCCCCTTCAATCGGCATAAAAAGCAGAACAAAATCAAGCGTATTGACCCCTTCAAGTTTTTCATAGTTTTTTGCACTCAGCTCTTTTATATGTGAAGAGATACTTGCAATATGCTCTTTTAAGGCTTTTGCTTTTTCTTCAGGCTCATCCGCATTGACAAACCGTTCATACGCAGTCAGTGAGACCTTGGAATCCACTATAATATCTCGCTTTTGCGGCATATGTATTATGACATCGGGTCGGTATGTTTTACCCTCGTTTGACTTGAGTGTGGCCTGGAGTTCATACTCAACCCCATCACGCAGACCGGATTGTTCCAAGATATTTTCTAAAACCAGTTCACCCCAGTTTCCCTGTGTTTTGTTCTCGCCTTTGAGGGCATTGGTCAGGTTGAGCGCTTCTTGTGCCAGTGTTTCATTCATCATTTTCAGGCGATGCAGTTCATCTTTGAGCAGATGGCGGTCTTTGAGCTCCACTTCAAACTGTTCTCTTGCCTCTTTTGAAAAATTTGTTATCTGTTCGCGAAAAGGTTTTAAAAGCAGTTCCAGCTGCTCTTTGTTTGCACTGCGGAACTGTTTTGACTTGTCTTCAAATATTTTATTTGCCAAAATTTTAAATTCCTGTGAAAGTTCTTCTTTTGCTTTTTGTAAAACTTCCAATTTCTCAGCCGATGCTTTCATCTCATCATTGTATCTCGCATTTAAAACCGCATATTCAATCTCCAACGCATTATAGTCTTCTTTTAGCTGTTCATACGAACCATTGAGTGTAAAATAACTGCTTTGTAATTCTTCTGCCTTTACATGTAAACGTTTGTTCGTGTTTTTTTCTTTTAAATAAAAATATAAAACCAGTAAAAATGAGAGGAGCAAAAAAGCAATAACGACTAAAGAGATGTTTTCATTCATATAAAACCTTCTATAATTTTCTTTTGTGTATTATACTGGATTTTGCCCAGACTTGAAGTCTCAATGCCGTTAAGTTAAGCAAAAAACTGCTGAGAAACTTCTCGGAATCGGTACTTTAGTGCCGACTATGAGCGCTCTTTTATCATTCCAGACCAGACTACAAAAAAATTTACCTGCTCTTTTGTAGCATTATAAACTTAAGTAATTAAAAATATTTGCAACTTTACTGTAAATATTAAAAAATTTAGCTATAATTCCATAAATATTTTAAGGGGAAGATGCCCTGATAGACTTAAAGTGGAAATTTTAGTAGAACTTGCGTCATCTCCTTATGTATAAAAAGGCTTCAAAAGCCTGTTAAAAAAGGATAATGATGCAAGAAACTGCACAAGAAACACAAACAACAACTACAGAAGAACCTACAATCACATTTGATTCGTTAAACCTAAAACCAGAAATACTTAAAAGTGTTAAATTCGCCGGCTTTACAGTCCCCTCTCCTATTCAGGAACAGGCAATTCCTATCATACTTGAAGGCCGTGATATGGTCGGTCAGGCACACACGGGTACAGGAAAAACAGCAGCTTTTTCACTTCCTGTTCTTTCAAACATGAAACTCAACGGCAAAGTGGAGATGCTTGTCATCACACCAACACGGGAACTCGCAACACAGGTCAGTGATGAAATATTCAAATATGGCCGTAATCTGAATGTAAAGACAGTTACCGTATACGGGGGAAGCTCTTATAAGCGCCAACTTGACCTTATCGGTCGCGGTGCAAGTGTTGTCGTAGCAACACCCGGAAGAATGCTCGATCTCTTAAAAAGAAATATGCTCAACAATTTTGCACCGAGTGTCGTTGTACTTGATGAGGCAGATGAGATGCTTGACATGGGATTTTTGGATGACATCACTGAAATTTTCTCTTATCTTCCGACAGACAGACAGACTCTGCTTTTCTCGGCAACTATGCCGCAGCCGATTAAAAATCTTGCAAACAAGATTTTAAAAGACCCTGCTTTTGTCTCTATCACAAAAGGGGAGACAACAAATGCCGATATCGAACAGGAGTATTATGTCATTGATGAGCACGAAAGAGATGATGCGATTATTCGCCTTATGGATGCTGAAAACAGTACAAAATCAGTTGTCTTTTGTAGAACAAAATCAGAAGTTGACAGATTAAGCAATGTTCTTTCAAATGCAGGATATCTGGCGAACGGTCTGCACGGTGACATGGAGCAGCGTCAGCGTGAGACTGTTATCAAAGGTTTCAAAAACGACTCTGTCAAAGTCCTTGTGGCAACCGATGTGGCTGCCCGCGGTATACATGTAAGCAATATTTCTCATGTATTCAACTATCATATTCCTTTTGATCCTGAGTCTTATGTTCACCGTATCGGGAGAACAGGACGTGCAGGAACAAAAGGAAAGGCTATCACACTGTTGACACCTTTGGAGTTTAAAGAACTGCAGCGTATCAAACAAAAAGTCGGTACCTCAATGAATCATGCATTCGTGCCAAGCAAAAATGATTTGCGTGAATCTACTGTGGAAAAAATGGTCAAAACAATTGAAGACCAAAAAATATATGATGAGGCACATAAAATTCTTGACCGTCTCAAAGAAGATATAGACGAAGAAAAAATCATGTTCAAACTCATCTCTATGATCCTGGACAGACAGGATATAAAAGGGCCAAGCAATATCGGTATTCCTGCTGACAAACTTGCTGCTATCCTGGAACGTGCCGGAAAACGCAATGACAGTCGAGGAAAAGGCGGCAGAGGCCGTGGCGGCTTCCGCGGAAACAGCCGTAACCGTTCAGGCGGAGACAGAAACCGTTCGGGCGGCGAAAGAAACCGTGACGGCGGCGGATACAGAGGCAGCAGAAGTTCTTCAAACAGAAACCGAAACAGAGACTAGTTTTTATGGACACTCTCATCATTTATGAAGATGAAAACTTTTTTATAGAAAAAGAAGAGAGTGAAATTCCCTGGCTCAAAATCTTCACAAAAAAGCCTTACAAAGAGCTTGGAGACATGCCAAAAGAGCTGCGCCTGCAGCTCTTTGAAATCTTTGATATCATCGAAGATGAAATGAAAAAATATTACAAACCTTCCAAAATAAATATGGCTTCCTTCGCAAATATGCTTCCGCGCGTCCATTTACATGTAATGGCAAGATTTGAAAATGACAGCTGCTTTCCTAATCCGATGTGGGGTGAAAAGCTAAGAGATGCTGTTTTAAACCTGCCGGATGAAGCAGAATTTTATAAAAGAGTTGTTGTAGCTTTAAAACAAATCAGCCTGGGTTAAAACCTAGCCTACGTGCTCTTTTAGAAACGGTGCTTTAGCATTTTAACAAAATATCATCGGAACCGGTACTTTAGTGCCGGCTATTGGCGTTTTTCTGCCACTCTCGCCCGCACTAAAGTACGGGTTCCGAAATAGTTGGCAATTGAGAAGCAAAAAAAATATTTTTCGCCTCTCAAGTTCTCATTTTTATTCTAGTTCAAGGCGGATATAAATATATTTGAGGAGCTTACTATAGTAAGTGACGAAAAGATATTATTATCCAACGCAGAAATTGGATAAAAATGTTACTTGAGTGGTGAAAAAGGGATAAGGGCGCTTCCCCAGGTTAATCCTCCGCCAAAGGCGTCAAGCAGCATCAGCTCACCAGGCTCAAGTTCCCCTGATTCATACAGATCATTAATAGCCATCGGAATGGAAGCTCCTGAAGTATTTCCATACTTTTGTACAGTGATTACGACCTGATCATCTCTCATTTTTAAAGCTTCGCCAACAGCTTTGATAATTCTCAAATTTGCCTGATGCGGAATAAAATGTTTGATATTTTCACTTTTTATGTTATTTTCTTCTAAAATTTCTTTAACATCTTTTGTCAGCGTACGCACAGCTACTTTAAAAGTTTCATTGCCTTTCATCTGCATAAAACAGCTTCCCGCTTCACTTTCAAGTGCATCATGTGCAGAACCGCTGCCGCCGTTTGGTGTCATTAGCAAATCTGCATATTGACCGTCAGCACCTGTATGTACATCTATAATAGCTTCACTTTTATCATCTGTTGCAGAAATTACAGCAGCCCCTGCACCGTCACCAAAGAGTATACATGTACCGCGGTCACTGTAATCTGTAATAGCAGAGAGTTTTTCCGCACCGATGATTAAAATGTTTTTTTTCATCCCTGATTCTATAAATGCTTTTGCTATTGCCAAAACATAGATAAAGCCTGTGCACGCTGCAGAAATGTCAAAAGCAGTGGCATTTTTGATACCCAGTTTTGTAGCAATGACTGTTGCGGTTGATGGCATACAAAAGTAGTCGGGTGAAATTGTAGCGGTTATTACCATATCTATCTCAGAGCTCTCTATACCGCTTCGCTCTAAGGCTTTTTGCGCGGCTTTTGCACCTAAATCACTTGTAAATTCATCTTTAGCAGCAATGTGACGCTCTTTAATTCCCGTTCTTTTGGTAATCCATTCATCTGAAGTGTCCACCATATGAGAGAGTTCTTCATTTGTAAGTATTTTTTCGGGCACATAGGCACCAATAGAGCGAAATGCAGCGTAAGCCATTTAGATATCCTTTTGTTTTAACTCTTGAAGCCTTGCAATAATATGTCTGTTAACGCCGGTATCGACATAATCAATAGCCTGATAAATTGCATTTTCAATTGCCCTGGCATTACTTTTTCCATGACTGACAATTGCACAGCCTTTTATACCGATAAGAGGAGCTCCTCCTATTTCGGCATAATCTATCTCTTTTTTTAAAAGTTTGAAAACTTTTCTCATTAACAGTGCACCGGTAATGCGAATAGGAGATTTTTTTATATAGTCTTTAATCAGTTGTGAGATTGTAGAGGCAACACCTTCACTTGTTTTAAGGACCAGATTTCCTACAAAGCCGTCACATGTAATAACATCACAGCTTCCGTTAAAAATATCACCGCCTTCGACATTTCCTTTAAAGCCTTTGTAACCTTCTAAAATTTTGAAGGCTGCTTTTGTGACTTCGTTCCCTTTGGAGTCTTCTTCACCATTGGCTAAAAGCCCGATACTCGGCTCTGCTATACCTAAAACATCTTCTGCATAACAACCGCCCATAACAGCAAATTCTGCCAAATGCTCAGGTTTGGAATCTACATTTGCCCCCACATCCAAAAGAACAGAACGACGCCCTGTTTTTGTTGGCATCAATGTGACAAGTGCAGGACGGGAAACACCCTGCAGGCGACCAAGTCTTAAAGTGGCAAGTGTCATTGTGGCACCACTGTGTCCGGCTGAAACCACACCGTCTGCCTGACCGTCTCTAACTAAATCCACAGCTTTATAGATACTGCTCTCTTTGCGTTTTACTGCATCTGTTGCAGCATCACTCATTGCAATGATATCCTGAGACTCGACAATTAAAATCTTATCTCTATAACGTTTTGGTAACAGAGGTAAAATTTCTGATTTATTTCCTACAAGTATCGGAGTGAATCTTTTCTTTTTGAGTGCTTTTATGCATCCGTTTACAATCGGCTCGGGACCAAAGTCCCCGCCCATTGCGTCAATAGCAATTTTTACCATTGACTACTTATACTCACCGGTAGTTGGGTTAATGTGGTGTGGTAATCTATAAGTTCCGTCTTTATCTTTAACCGGACGGGCTAAAGAAATTTTATAATGAGTTCTTCTCTTCGCTGAACGGGAATGAGAGACTCTTCTCTTAGGTACTGCCATAACTTTTTTCCTTAATTTAATTTTTCAATTGCGCCGTTGAGACGACTAAAGCTTTGCCTCAAACGAGGCAAGAGTTTAAAACTCAATTTCTTCTGGTTTAGAGCAATTTCCACATGAATGGTAATCACTTTTGATAAGTTCGATCTCTGAGTGTAAAATCTCTTCAAGATCCACATTACCGTCCAAAGACTCAACAACATCCAAAAGAGTGCTGCTGTCATCTTCGTATATTCCGTCATTAATGAAAAATTCGACCTCTTCATTAACTTTAAGATTAAAATCCTGCGCACATATATCACAGGATTTTTCCAGTGTTCCACTGATGCTTGCTTTAAGCAGAATCAATTTTGCACTATGGTACTCCAAAAAACCTTTAAAAGTCATTTCATTCGAGGTGATTTCAAAGTCTAAAGGAGTTTTTGTTACTTTTCTAAGCACAATCCTCATCGGATATACTTAAGAAATTTCTCTCTCAGCAAAAAAGAATGCAATTTCATTCGCAGCATTTTCAACCGAGTCACTTCCATGAACTGCATTTGCATCGATATTTTCAGCGAAATCTGCACGGATAGTACCTGCTTCAGCCTCTTTAGGGTTTGTAGCACCCATTAAATCACGGTTTTTCTGCATAGCATTTTCACCTTCTAAAACTGAAACAACAACCGGTCCACTGATCATAAAATCAACTAAGTCGTTGAAAAAAGGTCTCTCGGCATGAACAGCATAAAATGCCTCAGCATCAGCACGGGAAAGCTGTAGTTTTTTTGTTGCTGCAATTCTAAGACCATTGCTTTCAAAACGATCTAAAATTTTGCCTATAACACCTTTTGCAACTGCATCTGGTTTGATTATTGATAGTGTACGTTCCATCAAATCTCCTCTGAAAATATAAAATTAGAATGGAATTGTATCTAAAAAAAGATTGTTTTTAGTTTAAAATGTAAATTTTATGGATTTAAATGAATTAAAAGGAGTGTTATGAGAGCACAGAAGTGCTCTTATAACTATTCTACTACCGGTTCGTGGTTTAAACGCTGTTCTTCAGTAATATCTTCACGGTGCTGTGGACTTGGCCCAACAACATCCCATGTTATACAACCCTCAGTCGGACAAGCAGTAGCACATGCAGGCTCATCATGATGTCCAACACACTCTACACATTTGTCTGGATACACATAATAAATATCCTCACCTGTTGGATTATCATCCTCATCTACGATTGCTTCTACCGGACACTCATCTATACAAGCTCCACAGTTAATACATGTATCATTAATTACAACTGACATTTTATTCTCCTTGTTTTTATTAAAATGCAACTATACACTGTAGACTTTTAAATACAGCTAAAAGCGCTCAGCTAGTTTAAAAACTGTAGTTTATAGGTTACACTTAAACTATATTAGATGCCTAAATACTCTTTTATTGCATCAACTCTGTCTGTTTTTTCCCAGTTGAAACCAAGATTTTCACGGCCGAAATGTCCGTAAGCAGCCGTTTTTCGATAAATTGGCTTTAATAAATCCAGTGATTTGATTATTCCGGCAGGGGAAAGATCAAAAAGCTCTTTTATACAGCTTTGGATTTTCTCTTCTGCCACTATGCCGGTATTGTGCGTGTCAACCATAATTGAGACAGGCTGTACTACACCGATTGCATAGGCAACCTGAATAGTCACCTTGTCACAAGCTCCTGCGGCTACAAGATTTTTTGCAACCCAGCGCGCTGCATATGCGGCTGAACGGTCAACTTTTGTCGGATCTTTTCCTGAAAATGCACCACCGCCATGTGGACAACTGCCTCCATAGGTATCAACAATAATTTTACGACCTGTAAGTCCGGCATCTCCCTGAGGACCGCCGATTACAAATTTTCCTGTCGGATTGATATGAAAAACAGTGTTTTCATCCATCATCTCCGCAGGAATTACTTTTCGTATCACTTCTGCTATAACATCTTTGTGGATCTGCTCTTGCGATACTTCAGGTGCGTGCTGTGTGGAAATAACAACAGTTTCTACAGAAACAGGCTTCTCGTCTACATACTTTACACTGACTTGTGCCTTTCCGTCAGGACGCAGATAGGGAATAATTCCCTCTTTTCTTACTTCTGCCAGGCGTTCTGTCAAACGGTGGGAGAGGTGAATAGGCAAAGGCATCAGCACATCTGTCTCACGACAGGCATATCCAAACATTAACCCCTGATCGCCTGCTCCGGTTTCTCCTCCGGCCTGATCAACCCCCTGATTGATATCAGGAGACTGTTCTCCTATGCCGTTTAATACTGCAGCTGACCTGTGATCAAAACCATACGTTGCATCGGTATACCCGATATCTCGGATCACTTCTCTTGCAATCTCTTGCATTGGGGCATACGCCGTCGTCTTCAGTTCGCCTGCAATTACACAAAAACCATTTGATACCAGTGTTTCACACGCTACACGTGCATTGGTATCATGCTCAATAATATAATCCAGAATTGCATCACTGATCTGATCTGCCATCTTGTCAGGATGCCCTTCTGTTACAGACTCTGAAGTAAATATATACTCTTTCGTCATCGATTTTCCTTATTGAAGTACAGAGTCTCGCTCCGTAAATCATGTGGATTATAGCGAAGTAGCTTAAATATCAGTTGAATTCACTACTTAAATATATAAATATATTCAAAGCCTCCAAAAATATTAATTGCATTATCTTCTTTTATATAAGGAGTTGGAATTTCATAAAAAAGTCTAAATTTATGCTGATTATAATAGATACTTCCGGAAAAATAAGCTAAAGCATTTAAAATATTCTTATGTACTGCATAACCATCACTAGATGCTTTATCCAATATAACAGAATACAATAATACCTTTGTTTCTAAACCACTGCTTAACGACCAACCAAAACCATGTTTTAATGTATCAACACTCAGTAAATTTGCTTCTTCCTTCAAATAAGGGTAATGTACATTGAAATTTTGCACATAATTTTTTCCAATGCGTATACCAGTCCCGGTAAAAACTGAAACATCAAAATTTCCAGCAGTCATGCCATAATGATAGCACCAATCGGTTTGCAAGGTGTTCACTATTTTTCTTTGCCATGCTTTTACACCATGTTGCAGTAAAAAGTTAAGTGTATACTTGGTACCTAGCTGAGTGCTCCAGCCCTGAGGCTGCTCACTTTTTATTATTTTATGAAATTTTTTTTGAATAAATTCAGCACCAGAATATTTCCCCATAACACCAATTTCCACACGATATTCGTTAAAACTATCATCATCCCACTCAAATAAAAAACTTGATATAGAAAGATACCCTGCATATGGAAAATCATTGTATTGTACATTCTTTACATCTATATTTTCAGGTGTTATAATAATTTGTTCAAGGCTAATACCTGCATTATATTTTTTTGAACCATTTACAGGCAATGAAATCTTGTGTGCCAAGGATAGCAACATATTTGTATATACATTATCACCTTTTTTCTTATCTTCAAGCCAATTAAAAGAAGCCCCATTTGTAAAATGTCCATCACTTCCTCCAAAAAAATCATTATAAAATGTAGATGAAATATTATCCGCATCTAATAACAAAGTGAAAAATAATATCCCTAACAATAATTTATTCTTCATTTACAACCCCTTTAAATTCCATTTTATAAAAGCTGTTAAACTCTTCAAAGAGTTCCGGAAAGTGTTTTTTCAAAGCTTCAGGCTTGTCAAAATAACGCTCCGTGACTACGGCAAAGAATTCTGCCTCATTTGTTGCGGCATAGGCACCTAAAAGCTTGTATTTCCCCCAGTCACGATTTTTCAGGGCAACATCACTGAGTTTGTTAAACTCTTTTGAAAGCACTTTTGCCCACTCGTGATATTTTGCATACGGCAATGGCGGTGTTCCGTCTGCACTGCCGTCAAGAAAGTCTATTTCATGGGCAAATTCATGCAGCAACACATTGTTTTCATGGAGATGATAGGCATCTTTTTTTGCATCATGCCAGGAGATGACAACGGTATCACTTGCTGACTGTCCCTCAAGCAAAAATTCACCTTTGGTGTATATACCACCGTTGGCACTCACCTGTCTGGCAACCATAGTATAAGGATATATCAAAATTGTCGAAAGATTTTCATAACAGGCTGTAAACTCTACATGCAACACCAATAAACAGGCATGAAAAGCAATCACTATTTTCATTTCATCACTCACATCAATATTGATACCTGTAAACTCTTTTGTGTTGATAAAAATCAATATAGATTTATGTATGCGCTGTTGTTCTTCCTCTTTGAGTCTGTTATAGAGCACAATACGTTTGAGTATTGCTATATATTCTTGACGTATTGGCTGTTCTAAGATTTTTTGCAGTTTTTTTTGTTTGGAGTATGTGTAAATCACATAGGCACTCAGCAATGCAAAACCGAGACCAAGCATAAGCGTTAAAAGAGCAAAATAGTAGTTCATTCCTAAAAATCGTCTTGTTCAAATTCTTGATCGGCTTTTTCATCTTCAATTCTCTGCAGTTCTTCATCACTGAGCATCATTGTTTTTATCTTTTTTGTCAAATTTGTTCTGTCCGGGAGTTTCGTCATGTAGGCATAGGCTCCGTATGCCATTACAATCACAGTGATAATCAGAATGCTTTTTTGCACCGGATTAAATGTCTGAATAGGCTCTTTAATTTTCATCTCACACACTCCGCCAGGGCAGTGTGTTGCCTTATTCTTTTTTACCAGATTAAAAATTTTACATCCCAGACAAATGGAAAAAGCTGCTTCAAAAAAGAGCAGTGCCATACAGATAAGGCAGACAAGAACTTTTAGCGGATTTGGCTGAAAATCAAGCACCAGATAATAAAACATCGGCCAGGCTATTATCATGCCCAGTGCCCAGGCAAAGCGTTTTTGTTCGGCTCCGACATATTCCGGTGTCTGATTGCTTACAAAAAAACGTCCCAATAACAGACTCGGAGCATAGCGTGGCTGAATCACTCTGAGTGTAAAATCAATAGCAAAAAACGTCACAAAGTATTTAGAAAATACTGCTGTCCCAAGCATCACTCCGTTTGTAAGCCCTATAAATGCACCTACAAAAAGAATTGCCGCGGCAGCTCTTGCTTCTCTCTCATTGAGTACCCGTACATCATAGCCGGGAACTTTTTCGCCATATGCAAAAAATTCTTTTAGTTTTTCCATTTTTTTCCTTCTCTAAATATCCAACTTACCTATCATAAAGTTTTTTATTAAAGTGTCGAATTATACATAATTCGGGTTTAACCTATCAAAACATTTTTCTGCAGTATCTTCATATCGCTGTCAAAATCATACATTATAATCTCGCCTGTCGGTATTTCAAATTGCACTATCTCCTGTGGAGTCATCTTTTCAAGTTCCATTACCAAGGCACGCAGAGAGTTGCCGTGTGCCGAAATCAGCACAGTTTTTTTCTCCTGCAGTTGCGAAAAAATCTGCTCTTTATAATATTGCAGCACTCTCTTTTTTGTATCCTGTAAAGATTCTGACAAAGGCAAAAGCGCTCTGTTGACATTCGCATATTTTTTATCATTCCATACACATCTTTTATCGTTTACATGTAAAGGTGGCGGCGGCACGTCATACCCGCGTCTAACAGCCAGAAATTTTTCTTCTCCATACTCTTTTTTGACTGTATCTTTATCTCTGCCCTGCCAGTCTCCGTAATGTCTTTCATTGAGTTTATAACTTTTAAGCATATTTATATGCTCCCATTCCAGCTCCTGCAGTAATATCTGTGCTGTATGAATGGCACGTTTCAGCCATGATGTAAAACAAATGTCCGGGTAAATATTATGCTTTTTTAACACTCTTCCGGCTTTTTTTGCCTCATCCCTGCCCTGCTGACTTAAGTCAACATCTGTCCATCCTGTAAAAACATTTTTTTGGTTATATATACTTTGTCCGTGACGCACTAAAACCAACCTTGCTTTGCTCATTAGTCATCTCCCAAATTTTCTGCAAAATAAGAACTTCTTACCAAAATACCTGAAGCTACTGCACGAAATCCTATACACAAAGCCTCCTCTTTCATTTCATCAAAAAACTCCGGTGGGTAATATTTTGCTACCTTATGATGTTTTTGCGTCGGTTGCAGATACTGTCCGAGTGTCAATTCACTCACGCCGACATCCAACAACTCCTGCATTGTGACCAGCAACTCTTTTTTTGTTTCACCAAGCCCACACATCAAAGAGGACTTTACATGTAAAGGTGAATATCTGGCATAATACTCCAAAACTTTTAATGAACGGTCATAATCACTCTGCGGACGTATACTTTTACTTAATCGTCTGACAGTTTCCTGGTTGTGTGCCAGTTTGTCAGCACCGCTTGTTGTAATTGTCTGCAAGGCATCTTGAGTGTATTTAAAATCAGGCGTTAAAAGTTCTATTTTTATCTCTGGATTTTTCTCTTTTATCGCTTGGACACAGCGTGCGAAATGCCCGGATCCATAATCTTTCAAATCATCTCTGTCCACCGATGTAATCACAACATACTGCAACTCTAACTCCTGGACAGCCTTCGCCAGACGTTGCGGTTCGTTCATGTCGACAGCTCTGCCATGACCTGTTTTTACGTTGCAAAAAGCACAGGCTCTTGTGCAGGTATCGCCTAAAATCATAAATGTTGCACTGTTTCGCGCATAGCACTCTGCTCTGTTTGGGCAGGCTGCCGCTTCGCATACTGTTGTCAAAATATTTTTTTCCAAAATATCCTGCATATTTTGTAAAATCTCCGGAGCAGGCACTTTGACTTTTGGTTTAAACGGCATCTTCAAAATATTTTCCTATAAAATGTACCATCTGCTCGTTTACTTCTTCTGACGTGAGAATCAAGCCTTCATTTTTTAAAGAAGTCGGTACAATATTTGCCAGGTTACACGGTGAAACCAGTGAATGAAAGTCCAAATCCACATCAACATTCAAAGCAACACCATGCAAAGAAACCCCTCTGGAGTAGCGAAAACCCAAAGAGGCGATTTTACGATTTTGTATATAAAAACCGGGCTTGTTTTTGTCATATCTGACTGCAGGCAGATTTTTCATAAAAAAACTCTCGAAAGCCTCAAGAACTTTTTTATAAAATCGCGCCGGCTGTTTTACCTGAAAACAGAAATAAAAGATGTTCTGTCCCCTCGAGTGACAGGTAACGGAACCCCCTCTGTCGCTTTGCACGGTGGGTACATTGAAATGCCTTTGCTCATCACTGCCCACTGTGAAAACCGCAGGATGCGAACACAGTATGAGGTGATTTTGTGCATCTTGCTGTGCCTTTACATGTAAAGCGTGCATCTGTCTGTTTGCTGTAACATATGCAATTTCACCCCAGTCATGGACAATCATAACTTAAAAAATGTTCTCTCTAAAGCTTCACTGAATGTCGGATGCCCGAAAATCGTCCGTTTTGCCTGCGCCGCATCCATTTCACCAGCCAAACTCATACCTGCGATGGCGACAAGTTCTTCTGCATTCGGTGCCAGAATTTCGGCACCAAGGATAAATCCTTCCTGATCCGCATATGTAATCATCACTCCTTTTGCAGCATGATTATATACAGAGTAGGGAAAATGACTCAAAGGAACAATGCTTGATTTTAAACCGTCAGTTTTTCCGACTACAGCATAACTCATAGGCAGGGTGTGTATAAATTTGACAACATGGTCCAGATTGAGAGGACGTGGATTGTTCCCTAAAATGCGCTCTACAACATTTAAAACCTCTGCTCTTGCAGCATGAGCGAGCTGAAGTTTTGCGTTACAGTCCCCTATGGCATAATGATTTTTCAGGGTTGTTTCAAAAAATCTGTCTGTGACAATGCCTTTTTCAACTTCTATCTCTTTACATGTAAGAAAATCAACATTCGGTCTGCGCCCGGCTGCAACAAGCAAAACAGGCATATAGATACTGCTTTTGTCTTCAAAAGTGATATGCACACCTTTTTTTGTACTTTTTGCAGTTTGTATTTTATGCATCTCAAGAATTTTCACACCGATTTTTTCAAGCTGGTTTTTTATCTCTTTTTGAATAAGCGGGTTTGAGTGTTTTAAAATTTGGTCGTCGCGATTGACAAGTGTTACCTGTGTGCCTGCCGTTGCGAAAAAACCTGCCATTTCCAAACCTATAGCCCCGACACCGTAAATGGCAATTTTTTCCGGCAGCTTTTGCATCATCAGTACCTCATCACTGACGATAATATCCTTGGCATTATACTCTATGCCTTCAGGAATAAAAGCCGAAGAACCCGTGCCCATGACGATATGCTCTGCTTCAAGAATTTTACCGTTGACTTCTACCTTATGGGGTTCTTTGAGTCGGGCTTCGCCCTCTATTAAATCTACATGCGCACACTGTTTCTTAATTGCCTGCCAGGCATTGTTTATCAAATCTGTTTTTCTATGAAAAAGCTTTTGCATTGAAAGTGCTGTTTGTCCTTCTAAAATGTCACTTTTTGACGCATACACAACATTGGCATAATGTAAAAACATTTTTGAAGGAATACACCCCTTATGCAGACAGACACCTCCAAGCTGACGCATATCTTTTTCAACCAAAGCCACTTTTTTGCCGTTTTTTGCCGCAACAATTGCTCCTGCATAGTTCAATCCGCCACCGATAAAAATTATGTCATACATCTTTCAGTCCTTAAATTGAAGAGGATTTTGTGCCTCTTTCTTGACATCCTGCATAAAGAGTGCTGCCTCATAGCCGTTTATCACTCTGTGGTCTGCACTCAGGGTGAGAGATATCTTCCCATCCTGCAAACTTCCTACCGCTGCGATACCCGAGTCATTTTTGTTGATCATTGCATCAAAAGATTCTACACCCAGCATCCCAAGATTTGAAATACCGAAGCTTGATCCCTGCATATCTGCTGCAGTAAAAGAATTTGCTTTGAGCTTTGTTTTAAAGCTTTGCAGCTGTGCCGAAATTTCTGCTATAGAGCATTTGTTCGCATCTTTGACAACAGGCATGTAAAGATTTTTCTTATCTGCCACAGCAACGGCAATAGAGGCATTGGGACTTATAACAAGCGCATCATTTTGCAGGCGTGAACGAAATGCTTCATGTTGCATCATCACTTTTGCAAAAATCTTTATCAGCCAGGCGGTTATGCTGTATGCATCATGCTCCACAAAAAGTTTTGCATCAATATGCTCATACAAACGGTACACAGGCTTTTGTGCAGAAGCCGTCACATTGGCAATAATCGCCTTTTGCATCTGACTCAAAGGCTGTGGCAGGGGTGTTTCATTTTTGTCAATAAACTCCTGCACTTCTGCTTCGTTTATTTTATGGTTGAGTGTAAATCCTGCAAGATCCAAGCCGTACCTGTCCAACAGCTGTAATGCTTTTGGTGTAAAATAATGTTCTCTTAAATATGCCTCCACATCCTTTACATGTAAAGCATCTTTGGCTGTTTTTTGCAAAACACTCTGCATATCGACACCATACTGTGCCGCTTTGGCTCTTGCTTTTGGAGATATACCGCCTGTTTCTTTTTTTTGAAGATGTTTGACAACAGGTGTTTTGTGGATTGGTTCTGCCTGTTTTGCCACCGGTTTCTCGACAACTGCTGTTTCTGATGTTTTTACAACTTTTTCATTCTTACTTTCACTGGTTTGAATCCGAGCAATAACTTTTCCAACAGGAACAACATCACCCTCTTTTGCATTTATTTCTGCAACAACCCCGCTTTTAAAGCTCTGTACCTCCATAATTGCTTTGTCACTCTCAACCTCGGCAATCACATCTCCCACATCTACCTTTTGTCCCTCTTTGACTTTCCAGCTGATAAGCTTGCCCTCGTCCATTGAGTCGGAGAGCTGTGGCATCACTATTTCATACATCGTTTTTCTTACCCCATGCCACTATATCACGAGCAATAGACTCCGGTGTAGGAATACTCAAGAGTTCCAAAGTTCTGTTATAGGGAACTGGCACATCTTTTCCTGCCAGGCGCAAAGGCGGAGCATCCAAGGCATAAAACATCTCTTCTGCCGCCCAGGAAACTATCTGTCCTCCGTAGCCTCCTGTTTTGTGATCCTCTTCAACCATTACAAGACGGGAAGTTTTTTCTATAGATTTTTTCAGTGTTTCATAATCTACAGGGTTCAATGAGCATAAATCTATCACTTCGCAGGAACATCCAAGCTCTTTTTCTATCTCTGGGACTGCCAGCATCACATCATCAACCATTTTCAGGTAACTCACAATGGTAATGTCTCTGCCCTCTTTGGCTATTCTTGCCTGAAAAGGGTTCAGTTTTTGTGTAAAATCCACCTCTCCCTTTTTGTTATACAGCAGTTCATGCTCTATAAACACAACAGGATCATCTGACAAAATCGCATATTTGAGTGCATGGTAGGCATAATTGACATCATTCACACTCAACACTCTTAGTCCCGGTACCGCACAGAGCATCTGCTCATAACTTTCACTGTGCTGGGCTGCGAGTTGACGACTCACGCCCTGAGGAAACCGTACCACCATAGGCAATATGATTTTACCGTTGCTCATATAGTGCAGTTTTGCCATGTGGTTGATAATCTGATCAAAGGCAAGCAGAGAAAAATTGCCCGTCATTATCTCTGCTACAGGTCGCAAACCTCCTATAGCCATGCCCACGGCATTCCCTACAATACTCAGTTCCGCTATAGGTGTATCAATGACTCTTTTCTCACCGTATTTTTCCACCAGTCCTTCCGTCACACGAAAACTGCCACCGTAAAGTCCGACATCTTCTCCCAGTGTTACCACCGTATCATCTGCCTGCATCACCTCATCAAGTGCTTTGTTTAAAGCTTCACGATACAACATTTTCACGCTCCTCGTAAAAGAGATGTTCAAACAGAGCATCAGCCTCTGGTTCAGGGGATTCTTCGGCATATTTCACGGCATCTTCCACTTCTTCGTGTGCTTTTTTTTCTATATTTTGTATCTCTTCATTCGTGCAGAGCCATTTTTCATGTAAGGCTTTTTTAAACTTCTGTATCGGATCTCGTGCCTTGCAGTGTGCCATCTCCTGCGCACTTCTGTAACTGTTTGCATCACTGACAGAGTGTCCTTCGTATCTACATGTAAAGGCTTCTACAAAAACAGGACCGTGTCCTGATTCTATCTGTTTTTTTGCCTCACTCACTACCTCATACACAGCTTCAACGTCCATTCCGTCCACGGTATAGGTCATCATATAGGGTTCTGCTTTTTTTGCCTGTTCTCGAAACGGCGCCGTTCGCTGAATATTTGTTCCGATTGCATATTCGTTGTTTTCACACAAAAAAAGCAGGGGAAGTTTGTGTGTGGCGGCAATATTGAGTGATTCAAAAAAAGCCCCGCCGTTTGTAGCTCCGTCACCGAAGATGGCCATCACACCCTCATCTTGTTCCAAAAAAGCTCTTGCATAGGCACAGCCTACGGCATTAGGGAGCTGTCCTCCGACAATGGCATCCCCGCCGTAAAAGAAATGCGCAGGTTCAAAAAGGTGCATAGAACCGCCCTTGCCGCCGCTTACCCCTGTAACTTTTCCAAAGAGTTCCGCCATAACAGCTTTAGGCTCAAGTCCACGGCTCATTGCCATAATGTGTTCACGATAGCCTGAAAAAATATCGCCTTTTTCAAAGGCTTTTACCGCACCGACACTCAAAGCTTCCTGTCCAATATCCAAATGTAAAAATCCGGATATATTGCCTTGCATATAATTCTCTTTTGCCGCATACTCAAAAGCACGTCCAAGAACCATCAGATAGTACATCTCTTCAGCCAGTAGTTTGTTCATGTTTTACTACTTATACATGCTTAAAACGGTTCGACGCTATATACACGACCATTTCTTTTGACTATACGGATTCTTTCGCCCTTGTAAAAATCCTTACCTTTGGCAATGACCACAACTCTTCGTCCGTCATCCAGAAGAACGCTGAGTTCAAGGGCATTGGCTTTACCCAGTTGGCTTCCCGCATATGCACCGCCTAAACCGCCTGCAAGTGTTGCCAGAGCACTTCCTCTGCCTTTACCGATTAGTGAGCCCAACACTATACCCGATACCGCTCCAATAAATGTACCTGTGCCATTGTCTCTTATAACAACAGGTTTCACAGATTCAATTGTGCCAACCTGATAACTCAATTCATAATTCACAGCACTCGGATCTATTTCATTGACACCGCGTGTTGCACATCCGCTAAAAAACAAACTCCCTGCCAAAACAGTCGCTACAATTCTTTTCATACTTTTATCCTCTCTTTTTATAATTTTGAAGCCATATAATCAGTTACTTCAAGCAGTCTTTGTGAATACCCGTATTCATTATCATACCACGCCATTACTTTAACCATTCTTCCACCTATAACAGATGTCGAAAGTCCGTCTATTATAGAGGAGTGACGATTTCCCAATATATCACTTGAGACTATTTCATCTTTTGTAAACTCCAATATACCCTGTAATTCACCCTCTGAAGCTTCTAAAAAAGCTTCATTGACACTTTCTATGCTCACATCTCTGTGCAACAATGCCACAACTTCGGTTATAGCACCGTCGGGAACAGGCACCCGCAGTGCCATCGCTTCCATTTTTCCTGCCAATGCCGGAATAACTTCAACCGTGGCGACTGCCGCACCCGTTGTCGCCGGTATAATGTTTATAGCCGCTGCACGACCGCGTCTGCGTTTTTTTGCACGTTTGTCAACTGTTACCTGTGAGGATGTATAGGCATGGGTTGTCGTAATCATGGCATTTTGCACACCGAAACTCTCTTCAAGCACTTTCATCACAGGTGCAAGTGAATTTGTCGTGCACGAAGCATTGGAGACAATATGGTGCTTTGCAGTGTCATACTCCTGATGGTTCACACCTTTGACTATCGTCAAATCCACATTTTTTCCCGGTGCGGAGATAAGCACTTTTTTTGCCCCTGCTTCTATATGCTGCACAGCCAAAGTTCCATCCGTAAAACGTCCGGTACAGTCTATAACAATATCTATACCCAACTCTTTCCACGGCAGTTCAAGCGGATTGTGATTACTGACGATTGTAATTTCATGCCCGTCAATGATAAGTTTGTTTTCTTTTGTTTCAATAGAAAAATCTGCCCGCCCATGCACAGAATCATATTTCAGAAGGTACGCAGCATCTTCTACACTTGAAGTGTTTGCCGCAACTATTTCACAGTTTTTTGGAAGATTGTTAATATAATGCCGAAGTACCTGATTGCCTATTCTTCCGAGTCCGTTAATTGCTATACGTTTTTTCATAATTATTCTCTTTTATTTTCATTTATTGACTGTTACCTTTGTCTTAGCTTTTGCTTTTTTGCATCATAGATTTAAAAAATATCTGCTGTGCCAATTTACCAAAAGCTTCACCCAGTGTCGGATGCGGATGAATTGCCCCTAATACGTCCATAGCAGTCATTTTATTTGCTACTATCAAAGAAGCCTCTCCCGCAAGAGATGAAGCATCTGCACTTACAATCTCTACACCTATGATAATTTTTGTTTTCTTGTCAATAATAAACTTCACAAAGCCGTCTGTTCTTTTGTCTATTTGTGCTCTGGCATCTATCTCATAGTTATAGACTTCTGTGCTTATCTCTATCTCTCTTTTTTTTGCAACATTTTCATCTATTCCGACTACAGCAATTTGAGGATCACTAAAAAGTACCCAGCTGTTTTTGTCATAATCGACTACATGCGGGCTTGGCGCATACATGTTGTGTACAACTACACCAGCTTCATAACTTGCAGTATGTGCGAATTTTGGGCTATTGATACAATCGCCGCAGGCATAAATATGTTCCTGAGATGACTGCAGTTTTTCATTAACCAGTATCCCTTTTTCATCATATGCCACTTTAGCTTTTTCAAGGGCCAGATTATCAAGATTTGCCACACGACCTGTTGCCATGACAACATTGTCATACTCAAGAATCTGTTTTTTACCTTCTTGTTTAAAATGTATGATAAATTTATCATTTTCATAATCAATCTTCTCCAACACTGCATTCAAGTCTACTTTGATACCAAGTGTAAGCATATTGTTATAAACAATGTCTGTTGCATCTTTACTGATGTGCTGTAAGATTTTTTCACCACGCTCCAGCACATGACATTTTGTGCCAAGTTTTGCAAACATTTGCACCAATTCACAACTAATAGCACCAGCACCTATAAAAAGTAACTCTTTTGGTATCTCTTCTTCAAAAAACAAATCTCTGTTTGTCCAAACTTTGTCAACCCCATTCCCTTTTATATCAGGAATTGAACTTTTTGCACCTGTCGCAATCAGTGCCTTTTTAAAACCAAAAAGCTCTCCACCTACTTCTACGGTATGCCCGTCAACAAAGGCTGCTTTGCCTTGTTTAAAATCGAGTGAAGGTAATCTGGCTATCTGCTTTAATGCGGACATAGAGCGTTTTTTCAAAATCATATCTTTATCTTCTAAAACAGCTTCCCAATGTATCTGTTCGCTTCCTTTACGCTCTACATTAAAAGTACTGCAGGTGAGCACATCCCAATATTTGTTTGCCGCATTTTCAAGCACTTTTGAGGGAATACATCCTTCAAACAAACATTCCCCGCCCGGTGCTTCTCTTTTATCTATCAACAAAACTTTTATACCAAACTGTGCTGCTGCCATAGCCGTTGGAGTTCCTGCAGGACCTGCACCAATAATAATTAAGTCATATTCTGTTTTCATTTCTCGCTCCTATCGGAGTAGTTTTAATGCTTCTTTTACAGTAGCATTTTGCGAAGTTATTGCATAAATGGCATTTGCCATTTTTACAGCCTCCTGTAACGGCCTTTGATGAATGTTACGCCCAGTACCGTTTCCTCGAGAACCGCCTTTGTGAATTTGTTCGTACAGTTGTGTCAAAAACTCTTTTTCATCTATTTTGGCGCCGCCCTCACACAGAACACCTGTTCTGCCAGCTGCCATTGTAGCCTCTCGCAACAGTTTCGGATCAAATTTTCCTTTTTTATCATATGGCACTTTGAGTTTTACAAAGTCAGCACCCAAGGCTGCTCCGACACCTGCGGCACCGGCTATTAAATGCCCGTCATGTTCATCTTTCACAAATTTGCCTTTTGGATAAATCCACAGCACCGCCAAAAGTCCGTTTTTATGTGCTTCATGGACAATACTCGCCGCCTGGGTCAGCATCTCATGCTCATACGCACCGCCGAGATAAAGCGTGTACCCGACACCTTTTATATCAAGTTTACTCTCTTTGGCAAAGGAAACAACCTCACCGACACTCAGCCATGCTTTTGAATACGGGTCTTGTTTCTCATAAGGGACAAGATTTGTTTTAGCGTTGAGCTTTACAAGATAAGGAACATTTTTATAATCACGCCCATATCTGCTGATAAGCCCAAACTGTGTTGCAAATACACCTATTTTTGCACGTGAAGCAATTTTGAACAGATGCTCCGGAGAGTTGTCTTCAAGCGGAATATCTTTGCCGTAAAAATCATTGTTCAAATGCTCGACTTTCTGGTCTCCTGCAAAAAGCATCAAATGGTTTGTAGCGTTTGTCGCACTTTTGAGATTTTTTTTGTATGTTTCTTCTTTGTTCTTTGGTACATCTGCCGGAATATTATATTTCATCATGTTCTCCCAAGTTTTTGTTCAAGTTTGCCTACATTTTCTATGGTTTTTAAGACACTGTCAGGATTCAGACTCATAGAATCAATACCCAGACGCACAAGATACTCCGCCATTTCAGGGTAATCTGACGGTGCCTGGCCACAGATGCCGCTGTGACGGTCATTTCGTTTACAACCTTCCACTGCCAGCCGTATCATCTCTTTGACCCCTTCGTCTCTCTCATCATAATCAAAGGCAACGATTTCGCTGTCACGGTCAACTCCAAGTGTAAGCTGTGTCAGATCATTGCTTCCGATACTGAAACCGTCAAATATTTTGCTAAAAGCATCTATTTGAATAACATTGTTGGGAATTTCGCACATGACATAAATTTCAAGTCCGTTTTCACCCTGTTTGAGTCCATATTTTGCCATAGTGTCTATAACACGCTCTCCTTCATCCACTCTGCGGCAAAAAGGAATCATTAAAATAACATTTGCAAATCCCATCTCATCACGTACACGCTTCATAGCCGCACACTCCAGAGCAAACCCTTCCTCATAGTTTGGATGGGCATATCGTGAAGCGCCTCGAAAACCTATCATCGGATTATCTTCTTTAAGCTCAAAAACCTCACCGCCGAGCAGTGTTGCGTATTCGTTTGATTTAAAATCACTCATACGAACCACACAGGGTTTCGGGTATACAGAAGAAGCGATGGTTGCCACACCCTCTGAGAGTGTTTTGACAAAGAAATCTTCCATCGAATCATAAGCACGTGTCAGTTCTTCCAATTTGTTTCGTGTTGCCTCATCCACTTTTTGGGGATGTTTCAAAGCCATCGGATGCGCTTTTATGTACTCGTTAATGATAAACTCCATTCTTGCAAGACCTATCCCGTCAACAGGCAAAGAGGCGAGGGAAAAAGCAATATCAGGATTTCCAAGGTTCATCATAATCTTTGTTTTTGTTTTTGGCAGATTTGAAAGGTCTGTTCTTATGATTTCATAATCCAAAAGACCTTCATACACATGGCCCTCTTCTCCCTCGGCACAACTTACAGTCACTTCATCAGCATCTTTGAGCACCTCTGTGGCATTATCGCATCCTACAACCGCAGGTATGCCAAGTTCCCGTGAAAGAATTGCCGCATGACAGGTTCTTCCGCCTTTGTTTGTAATGATGGCAGAGGCTATTTTCATGATAGGTTCCCAGTCAGGGTTTGTGGTATCTGCGACCAGTACCTCACCGGCTTTAAAGGTATTGAGATCTTTGACGCCTGCTATGTATCGGGCTTTTCCCTGTCCTATTTTTGTACCGATAGCCTGACCGGTGACAAGAACCCTGCCCTTTTCTTTTAAATGATAGGTTTCAAGAATATTGCCTTTTTTCTGAGATTCAACCGTTTCAGGGCGTGCCTGCACCATATACAGATGCCCGTCGAGTCCGTCTTTTGCCCACTCCATATCCATTGGTTTCGTAAAACCGGCTTTTTTTGAGTAGTGGTTTTCCACCTTGATGGCATAATCTGCAAGGACCATTACCTCTTCATCTGTTATACAGAAACGGCTCTGCTCTTGTGCTGTCGTCGGTATGTTTTTTGTGTATTCCACTGCTATATTGTCCAGATTTATCGTATCTGTAAAAATCATCTTTTTTTCTTTGGAACCCAAAGAGCGTTTGAGAACAGTACGAAACCCTTTGTTGAATGTCGGTTTATGCACATAAAAAGCATCAGGGTTGATGCTTCCCTGCACAACATTCTCGCCAAGTCCGAGTGCTGCATTTATGAAAACAACATCTTTAAAACCTGTCTCGGTATCAAGTGAAAACATGACGCCGCTCGCCCCGATATCACTGCGCACCATTTTCATAACAACTACAGAGAGGTAGACTTTGAGATAGTTAAAACCGTTATCATATTTATAATGTATAGAGCGATCTGTGAAATTTGATGCCAGACATCGTTTGTAGGCATCCAGCAGTTCTTCTGCACTTGAAATATTCAGATACGTGTCATTTTGTCCTGCAAATGAGGCTTCCGGAGAATCTTCAGCCGTAGCAGAGGAGCGAACAGCCAGAGAGAGACTCTCCCCGTACTCTTCTTTGAGTTTTTCATACGCCTTTACAATATCCTCACGCAGATCATCCGGCAGTTTTGCATTATAAACTATCTCACGGCATTTTTTTCCTGCACTTTGCAGGGCATCAACATTGTCGACATCAAGATTATCAAGGAGTGCATGCAGTTTTTCCCAGGCATTGTTTGCATCCAGTACATGTATGTAAGCACTCGATGTAACGGCAAAACCATTGGGCACACGGACACCTTCCGCTGTCAGATTCTGATACATCTCTCCAAGGGAAGCATTTTTCCCGCCAACCTCGGCAACATCCTCTATCCCGATTTCCTGAAACCATTTAATATTTTTTGACATCCTTGCACTCCTTGAAATACTTTTTGCTTTTTGCTCTTATAAAGTATTGTACTCCTTTTTCAGTAAACAAATATCCAATAATATACAACTATTTTCAATACAGTGTTTACTGTCTGTTATCAATTATATTTCATAATTAGACTAAATAAACTTGATATTAAAAGGATAAAGTTATGAAAAAAAGAGTTATATTATCAACAGTATTGGCAGCCGTACTGCTTTCAAGCTCAGCACTCTATGCAAGCTACAATGACAGTGTTTCAAAAAAAGAAGAGAGAGCCATTAATAATCCGACTTTGGTAAAAGGTCACGCTGCTGCCCAGGCAAAGGTGGAAGAATCCCAATCCAAAGAAGAATTTATGCGTAAAATGGATGCTAAATATTTTCAATCAGATGCAAAAAAAGAGGATATGCGAAGGTTGAAAGATGTTGTCAATCAAGAAGCAGACCAACACAGACAAACCCTGCAAAAAGCACCAAAAGAGATTGCACAGGCGCTCAGACAGACAGTTGAAGCCCTTAAAGCTTTGCAAAAAAGAGACACAAAAACAGCAAAAGATGCCCTCAACAAAGCCACTAAACTTTTTGACACGGCACTCAAAAACAATCCGAAACTCACACTCGTACCGGTTGCAGATGCCATAGAGGTCCATGATTTTACAGGAGATGCCAAACTGGTCAAACACATCATAAAATCTGCGCAGGATCTGCTGGATGATTATGATACACAGGCGGCCAGAGCCATTCTCATGCCTTTAGAAGATGAAATGGTAATGACAACACAGTATCTGCCGATGGGTATGTATCCGCTTGCGACAAAAGAAGCACTCAAAGAGTTAAACAAAGGCAAAGCCAAAGAGGCTTTTTCAATGCTTGTCACTGCCTTAAACGGTATAGTCATTAAAACAACCATTGTTCCTTTGCCGCTTATTACGGCACAAAGCCTGGTAGTCGAAGCATCCAAACTCAATAAAAAAGAGAAAGACAAAGCACTCAAGCTGCTTGATTTGGCACAGGATGAACTTGAAAAAGCAGTCTATCTGGGTTATACAAAGAAACATGCGCCTGAGTATAAGATGCTGCAAAAAGAGATTAAAAATATTGAAAAAGAGATTAAAGGGAAAAATATTGTTGCAAAACTCTATGAAAAAATCAAAAAAGATTTTGCATCACTGCTTACAAAACATGAAGCGGACACAAGTACAAAAAAACACTAACTGTACTCACGATTACATGCCAGTTTCAGACAGTTTGGCAACTGTCTGTCTGCAAGAAACGCCTTCATGTTTTGTAAAGAGATCTGCATAATTCTTTGCAGAGCCTCTTTTGTATAGTATGCCATATGCGGCGTGTAGAGAATGTTATTTCGATGAATGTACTTTATGTCGCTTATAACATCGAGACAGAGAATATTTTTCATTCTTCCGTACAGCACATCTTCAATCAGCTCTCCGCGTGCCGTATTGACAATAATGGCATCTTTTTTTAGTCCTGCTGCATTTTTTTCATTCAAAATATTTTTTGTAGCCGGTGTCAAAGGAAGTGCCAGCATCAAAATATCACTTTGTGCTATCACAGAGTCCAAATCACAAAAATCAATCCCTAACGTATCGACAATCGGTTTTTTTGTCCTTGAACAGGCGACTACTTTCATTCCAAAGCCTTTGCCAATTTGTGCCATTTGCGAGCCTATGGTTCCAAGACCGAGTATTCCCAGTGTTTTTCCCGAGATTTCCATACCCTGAAGATCACTGTAGTCAAAATTGTTTTGTTTTGTGCGCTGCAGAGCCATATGTGTATGTCTTGTGGCATTTAAAAGCAGTGAAAATGCAAACTCTGCAACAGCAGGACCGCCATAGCCTGCAACATTCGAGACAAGCAGTCCGCGCCGGTAGAGTGTATCGCATTTTATATGATCATAGCCTGTTGATCTTGTCTGCAGGTACTTCAGTGCCGGAAGTTTTTCTAAAATTTCATCTGTAATGCGAGAGTGTACAAAAACAGAAACAGCATCATACGCCTGCGTCTCTTTGAGTGCCTCATTGACAGTCTCTTCAAAAAAGAAGAGTTCCTGCTCTTTGAGATGTTCTTGAAAAAAAGCTTTTTCTTCCGGTTTTGTCTCAAAAAATGCAATTTTCATCTACAGTTCCTTTTGAATTTCTTTCAAATAATAAAACATTGCAGTTTCTCCAAAAAACGGTCCAAAAATATTAAAAATCGGCAAAAAGTTAAAAAGTGCTGTGACGGCGCTGATAACGAAAAAGCCCGATTTGTATCCGGAAAGCTTTGCTCTTTTTTCCTTTGGTATCACCAAGAGAGCACTGTCGTTGACAAAAGTATCTTTAATAAGCCAAATCCATAAGCCGAGTTGCAAAACAAAATTAAGCACCGGGATAAACAGCAAAGGAAAAGCGACAATCGAAACCACCGTATATATCGCTATATCCAGCAGTCTGTTTTCGCTTGCTTTGACCTCATCTTCCTGTAAAAGCGGTTCATAAGGAAAATGCTCTTCATTGATATCTTCCAGCAATGCCTCACTGAAAAAGCTTGTTATCAGCAACATACTGACAATGATACCGCTGTAGATAAAATAGATCCCCAGCAAATATGCCAGACTTTCCTGTACTGTCTCAAACGGCAACCAGTTAAAAAGTCTTAAAAACTGCTCATGCAAATATGCACCTTTAAAAAACCATATTACAGCCCAAAATACAGCACTTAAAAATACAACAAGCAGTGAAAAGGAGCTGTACTTTTCTTTAGAAACCCTCTCTAAAATCATATTGCCAAAAAATGCCAAAATCAAGGCAAAGGTAACCAATACCAGAGAAAACCATAAAAAGGAGGAGAAGATCCAGGCTCCGTTTGAACGAAGCATAGAAAACGGTACCAAATCAATAAAACCTGCGGCGACAGAGATAAGTCCGCCCCACATAAAATAGCCGATGATCGACCAGACAATGGTAACGGCTGCCCCTATTGCCAAGGCACGTTTCATTATTTTGTAATTGAGTATTTCACTAAAACCAAAAAGTATTGCTTCTATAATGTTTTGCATCTTACTTTTTTTCGCACTTCATTGCATTTGCTTTGATGAATGAGAGTTTACTGAGTATATGCCCGAATTCGGCATCTTCTTCTTCAAATTTCTTACGAAGTTCGGCTCTTTTTTCCTCTAAAATCTCTATCTGTTTTTCAACATCTTTAGGATTTACATAGCATTTTTTTGCCGCTTCCAGCTCTTTTTCAAGTACCCAATCCATTGCTTTTTTTAAAAAATCTACCATTTTTGATACTCCGTTTATTATTTACATGTAACAATTATAACCCTTATTTTATTAATTTTTCATACTTTTTGAGAAATTTTATAAAGATAATCATGCATGTCAAAATAGCCGATCATTCCTTCGAACAGTATTCGCAGGCACAACTCCATACATAAAAAAATCACACCAAAAAAAAGAATAAGCACAAGTTTGTTTTGTTTGCCTAAAGCCCTCTCTTTCAAAAAAGAAAATCTTTTTATAAGAAAAAAACGCATCTTCCATACCAACACCGGCACAAACAAAGCAAAGATATAATAAAAGAAAATAAATATATCCTGTGCAATGAATGTATTAAAACTTAAGATATTCCACATGTACAATTATACCCCTTATAAAAATTTCACAAGTCTGTCTGTTGCATCAAGAACAAAATCCGGCGGCATATGCCCTTTGTTATAGTAGAGATAATTGTCAAATCCCCATTTCATCATTTTTGCAAGCGGTGAATGAAAAGCAATATCTCTGTTGCCGCCGTAAAGTACATTTGAAGCAATGAGTGTGGCATCATGTCCGCCCATGTTCATAATACAAAAAATTTCCAAATCATAAGAAGGTATTTCTATATCTTCTCCCAATTCCTTCATCACAGCAGCCGCAGCAATAGCCCCCTGAATAATAGCAACATGCCCAAGTTTTGGCTGTGCAAGCGCCGTAGCGTCACCTGCTGCAAAAATGTTCGCATAATCTAAATGGCGCATCTGTTTATCTGTAGGAATAAAACCTTTTTCATCACCCAGACCTGATTCAATCAATACTTTTGGAGCACTGTAGGGAGGAATGACAATCGCTAAATCACATGCCATTCTTGAGCCATCTTCAAATGCTACATAATCTTTCGCTATTTCTGTTAAGACTTTTTTATTGGAAAGCTTTATGCCTCTTTCTTGCATAATTTTTCCAACAGCATTTCTTGGCGTATCGCCGACATCTTCAAAAAATATCTCGCCAGGAGTAAAAACCTCAATCGTATAATCTTTGGTACGTTGCAAACCTTTGTCATGTGTGAGGTAAAAGTCAAGCATAAACATTATTTCGCCTATTGGTCCTTCACACGGTGCCAAAAGTTTCGGTGCATCAACGCGTGTTCCCCAACTGCTTTTTGCAGCACCCGTTATTATTTTTCCGCCTTCAAAACTTTGTACTTTTTTCCAAAGTTTTTGCGCCTGCAGCTCGTCACACACCGAATAGCCAAACTCTTTGAAACCCTTAATCGCATCATAATCTTTTATAGCACCCGGTGCTAAAAATATGTAATCATAACCAAGCATTTCACCATTTTTCAGTGTAAGCTCATTTTTTGGGGCATCAATATTTATAACTTCATTTTGTACAAACTTTGCTCCGCGGTTCTCTAAGGTGTGTTTCAGTTCTATCAAAGAGTGTGAAACAGGAGCGCCTTCAAAAGAGACCTCGGGCAAAGAGGGCTTCAAAAGAGAGTGGCTTCTTGAGTCAACAACGGTAACTTCTATTTTTTTACCGATAAGATGGCGAATTTTGTAAAATATATGCAAGCCTGCAAAACCTGCGCCTAAAATAACGACTTTTTTCATGTTTGATCCTTATAAGTGCCTGATTTTGACTGTAACATTTTACTTTTCCTCTTTATTTTGCAAAAAGATAATCAAAACAAAAAACAGTACCAGAAACAGTACAGACAAATGTTTTTGCAAAACAATCATTATGCCGATGATGCTTTCGCCAAACAGATAGCCCAGCGATGTAAATACAACCGACCATAAGAAAACACCGATAATATCCGCAATGAAAAACTTCCAAAACGAAAATCCTGACATACCGACAAAAAGCAGTGAAGGAATGTGTGTTCCGTATATAAATCGCTCAAATATTATAACTAAAATGCCATGCTTGTGAAACCAGTGTTCAATGTTTTCTATCCGCTTCTTATAATGAACAGGTAGAAAATCTTTTTTTTTGATAAGAAAACGACCGCTTGTATAAAGAAGTATATCGCCGATCAAAGCGCCGGCAGTAGCAATCAGAATAATTTTCTCAATAGAAAATACTCCTTTTTTGGCTAAAAATCCGGCAAGTGTCAGCCCTATTTCTCCTTCGAGGATACTCCAAAAGAACAATATCCAATAAGAAAAATGATGTAATAAAAATTCCGTTATCATCTTGTTTTCTGTCCTTTAAACGTTCACAAATAATAGCGCATTTTTGATAACACTGTTCAAAAACGCTAAAACAGAGGGTTCATTAAAGAAAAGTTAATGTAAATAACAGTTATAATAAACAAACTGATCTCAGGAAAAAGATGCAATGCAGCAAAAAAGAATTATTATAAAAATTTTATTACTTTTATCTCTTTTTTCAATCTCTCTTTATGCAGATATTCAGCTAACAGGAAACTTGCATCCTGGTGATAATGTTGAGAGCAGCTTTATTCCTTCTGAACCTCTCACAAATGACACCGAAGACACATATGACTACTACCTTAACAATCCTACAAAATTTTATTTGAGTGAAAACAGTGATATTACCGCAGTAGAACTTGTAAATGCGGTAGGAATTGACAGTGCTATTCGTGTTTATATTGATGGAAATCTTGTGGGGACAGGGGCAAGCGGAAGTGCTGCCATATCACTCGATACGACACTCAGTCTGGTTAGCGGCTATCATGATATTGCTGTACGAGGGAGTTGTTATGATAGACGGGGGAATGAACTAGCCTGTAGTTCAGGGCAGGTAAGAGATATTGATGATTTTAATTTTTCAGCGCTAAAACTTATTTCTCAGCAAACAACAATCGCTTATAATTTTCTCACAAAACAGCATCTTGGCGACAATAATGACGATGATGATAACTATGATATTGACAATACCTCATACGCTTACTATCCAGATGCACCATCAGGTACATCTATTGACTACCCAATAAATGAAACAAACTCGTTTATAGGTTTTCGAATTTTTATTGCCAGAATGCGAGATATTCATGAAAACGGTATCAATAAAGTTGAAGTATTCGATTTGAACAATAATTTGATTGTATCGTGGGATATCAACAGCACCTCAACAGATAAATTTGATTTTGATCAGGCACTCATACAGAATATCAACGGGATCAGCAAAGTACGCATACAGAGCGGTAACTTTACAACACAAAGTGGAGTTGATGACATCTCTTTTGATGAGCTTATACTCATCCCTTATACATCTGTAGCAGATGCTTATCCAAAACCAATTATTGATTACCGTATGGATGAGTGTAGCTGGGACAGTGACAGCAATACTTACGAAATAAAAAACGACGGAACTCTTGGAAGTGATTATAATGCAACGGCTCTCAATGATGCCAATGTTACGGATGGGAAAATTTATACCGGTGGTAATTTTATAGCTCCAAAACAAATTGTACCACAAAATGTAATCCCTTTATCCAATAAATACACAGTTGCTACTTGGATTCAATTTCCTTTAGATACAAATAATCATGAGATATATTCTTACCAATCAGGGTTCACATCTTATGAAGAAAAATATTTCAATATTGCTGATAGGGATGGGGCATCTGATAGTTTTATATTTTTTAAATACTATAGAACAAAATTTTGGTTTTTCTCATGGAGTGCTTGGAAGTGGGCTTGGTGTGTTGATGCACAAAACGGAACGCCTACATGTAAAGATCTTAGTTTACCAAATGATTGGACTTTAGTTGATTTTATTAGTGCAAACGGACAAACTACAATCTATTATAACGGTAATGAAGAGGATACTATTAATAATGCCCTAGAAAATATACAGCTGGATCGTATAGGTGCAAGTGATTTTTACGGGGATAATGATGGCAATACCACCATCGGTGCATCTATGGATGAGTTTAAAATATTTGATGGTGTTTTAAGCCAAAATGACATTCAAGCTTTTTATAACAATGAAAACAGCGGCAACAACTATAATGGAACCAGCAGAGCTGTCCCTCAATGTGGTGGCGGCAATCAAAACAACAATAAAACCACGCTTTTTAATGCAGTCAGTTCTATTGGCGGCGTTACATGTAACGCGGTAAATGACTGGGATAACAACCTTACTACACAAATAGTCAACAAGCCTTATGGTCTTTACATCCTCTCAAAAGATGCACTGACGCAGACTGCTCCAAGCGTGGCAGACATTACAAAAGTCACACTCAAATACTATGATGACGGAAACACTACAGACTGTGGCGGCAATCTTCTTGCCAATGTCGTAAAATGTGATGACGCAACCAGCACTACATGTAACGATACCAATGCAAGCGGCTGTGCTTATTATGACAATATGACGATAGACCGCGCTGTAAAATGTGTTCAGGTTTACATAGAGGGAAGAGATCAAAACAATACCTCTTTGGACACAAACAGCTCTTATTCAAGTGATAATTATGCCGTACGCCCTGTAAATTTCACATTGAATGTCACAACTTTACCTCTGGTTGCAGGCGCAGATTTCAACACCACTTTTCAAGCTTTGGATGCAAACGGCAATCCTTCCACAGACTATAATGAAACAAGGAACAGTTCTTTTAAAGTGGACGCCAATATTACAAAAAGCACATGCAGTCTTGGAAGCTTTACGATGGAAAATTTTTCCTTTGTCAACGGACAAAAAAATGATGTCAATGCAAGCTACAGTGAAGTCGGCGAACTTAATATCACTATACAAGAGATAAACGGCAATGAATTTGCAAAAATAGATGCAGATGACACAAATGACATTCAAAGACTGATAGAACAAAATTCGACAACAGTCTCATTTGCACCACATCATTTTTCCATCATAAACTATAGCTTTACGCGCAACAATCCGGATCAGGACTGGCGATACATGGCGAATGTCAATGATGCCAACATCAGCATCGCCTTTAATGTCCGGGCACAAAACGAACAGAATCAGACAACACAAAACTTTGATGCTCTGTGCGCTGCAACAGATGTCGGTGTAAAAATAGATCTCAACACAACAAATGATGATGCGAATGCAAGTTATTTTGAGCGTATAAACAATACCGTTACAACCGGACATGATAAAAATTTAAGCAATATGAACCTGAATGCTACAGTCAATGACAGCAACTTCAGTTCCGGAGACTCAACACAAATAGAGTATGCCCTCAATGTCTACAGAGTCTTCAACGCTCCAAAAGAACCTCGTACTATCACGGTCACAGAGGTAAACACAACAAGTTCCAGTGTCATAAACAGAGGATTGACTCCGGAAAACAACAGCAGTAAATTTTACTATGCAAGACTCTATACACAGGATTTGGCAACTTCTCAGACAACTGATACCGTGCAGGCAAAAGTACTGGTCTATGACAGCCTTGCAGACAGTTATGTAAGTGATTTGAATTTGACAGAAGAGTTGAGTCACTGGTATCACTATGTCCCTCAAAACGAAAATACAAACGGAGACATCCTTGCTCTGAATGTTTCAAGAACTACAACGAAAAAATCGGCGGATGATGACGGAATGAGCGCAACAGTCAGTTTTGATACAAACGGCACCTTTAGCATAACTGTCAACAATCCAAATCAAAATACACTGACTCACTATATTCATTTGGATGTCAGTCCGTGGATCTGGTATGTCCATGAAAATTTTGGCAGTGACTATAACGAAAGTGTCGGCAGCAGTTGCAGTGAGCACCCCTGTATCAAATACAATTTCAATACACAAAGCAGCGGAACAGGTGTCAGCAGCGGGAATGTCAACGGTGTCTCTTTTGATGTCAATGTCTCCAAAAATTCTCGAGGAATCAGGCTGCTGCGATGAAAAAAGCATTTACGCTGATAGAACTTATCTTTTCTATGGTTATCATCGCCATTGCTTTCTCTGTATTGCCTAAAATTCTGCAGCTCTCCATCAAGTCATCCACAACAAGCTTAAAAGAAGAAGCAATGTTCAATGCCGTAGCCTATGTCGGCTTGATTAAATCCACCGCATGGGATGAAGAAAATACAAAAGTTGATGACATTCTTCTTGTGACCAGCGGCAACAGTGTTTATGACTGTAATGAAACATCAGGCTACAGAGCAGGCGGTATGAAAGGCTCTCGGAACTGTTTTCATAAAAAATATGCTTCTGTACTTGGGTCTGACAGCAATGATTTGGATGATATGGATGATTTTATCACGCTCAATGCAAAAAACTCCAGCAGTTCACGTGACTATAACCTCAGTGTAACGGAAAACTATATAGATGACATTACGCTCAATGCAACCCAGTACACAATTGTCTATCCTCCCAATGCCACCGATACTACCAATACAAAGTTCATAACAGTCACGGTTCAGGCAAATAAAAAAGGAAATGTTTTAGGCAACAGTTTTGTAAAAATTCCTTTTATTGCCCAAAATATCGGGCAAATCAAAGTAAACAGAAGAGTATGGCAATGAGAAGAGCGGCAACCCTTATAGAAATGATATTTGTCATTGTCATTATTTCTTTTTTGGCTACGGGTTCATTTAAAGCGATGCAGGCAATTTTAGTGCGTGAGTATAAAGCAAAACAGCTGACAAACCTCTCTTTGGAGTCTCAGATTGTTGTCAACCAAATCAGTAATTATTTAACGCAGCGCATCGTCTACAGTACCATTGGATACAACCCCAATGACGGCAGTTTTGAGTATATAGGCGATTTGACAAGCTCCAAACCTGTACTTGAGTGGATAGGCAGAGCCAATGACTTATACCTTGAAAAAAGATACAGTGGCTTTTTTGATATGGCAACAAAAACCGGTACAAAAGTCGCCTCATACGATATAGACGGCACTGCCATAGATACAAGTAAAACAGCTCTTATATTCGCAGGAAGTTTTGACCGTTCACAAAGTGACAGTGCAAATATAGCTTCGAGTTTCGGCTGGCATGAAAGCAACAGAGAGGACACCTATGATATCACAATAAGTGATCAAAATATCTCTCTTGACAACCCTGTCCCGCAATTTCTGTATGAAAAATATTTTTTGGTTGAGAGCGCTTATGCTATCGCCAGAGGAGAAGATATCGATCAAAATGCCACCTGTATCACAGATCTTGGCTTAAAGAGCAAAGATGTCAACAGTACTCTTTTTCTCTTTTCAAACTACAGACCGTGGAAGCAGGAAACATTTTGTGCAGACAAACAGGGCAACTCCAAAGTGGGAAATGTCTCTGTTTTGATGCAGAATATAGACGGTTTCAACTTCAGTGAAGTTGATTACACGATACGCATTCTTTTGGATGTCAACAAACAGATTCGCGGCGCCCACCCGGTGCACTTTTCCAAAATGAAGGTGGTATTTTAATGCGCAGCGGATTTAACCTTTTAATGGCCATTTTCATCATTCTTCTTTTAGCCGGAGCAAGTGTACTGACACTCAAGTACACTTCAATTTCTGCAAAACATTTTGCCGACAGCTATATAAAAGAGCAGGCAGAAATTTTTTCCCAAAGTGTTTTAGAGACAACAATTTTAAAAATTGAAGGGACAGACAGAAGTACCGAGTGCCTGACACTCTTTAGCCTTGATTCGGCAGACGGCAAATTTACAGCAGATGTAAATATTTCAACATATTATCTTTATGCAGATGACTATGACAATGCAACCGGGACAAACTGCAACAACATAAAAAAAAGAATTCAGACAGAAGAGTCAAACGGCTATGTTCTTATAAACATCACAGTACAGACAAACAGCAGCAATAATAAGATAGGAGACTATATATCTCCCGTCAGAATCGTAACAAGGAGCCTGCAACGACCATGAGAACAAAGGCCTATACATTAATAGAATTGATTTTTGTCATAATCATCATAGGGGTTTTAGCCGGAACAGGATTTTACTATTTTAAACCGCATTACCTTCAGAACGATCGTGATTTTTTAGAACTCCAACTCAATACAACCCGATATGAAGGACTCAATTATGACAAAAGGAATCCGTCCGGAAGTATGGATTATACTATAGGATGTATCGCTCAAGAGAATTTTTTCACCGACAGAACAACAATTGATACACATTATAAAGTACATGCTGTATTTACGGTAACTCCAAATGAGAACATTCTCTGTTTTGATACACTCGGACGCGTACACAACGGAACTGACGGAAACAAAACAACACAAAACTCATTATTGGCCAGTGATATTGTGATAACATTAAGTTACAATAACGAAGAAAAAAACATTACAATTGACCATTTCAGCGGTGACTTAAGGTAACCTAATTCATATTTTGTTATAATAAAAGAAAATAGGATTGGTTTTTGGCTGAAAATGCAATAGTTCTTCTTGATAATGAACATACTGTTATTTATGACGGACAAAAACCTGTTTTTGATACAAAGAACAAGGACCCTGAACTTTTCACTGCAGTTGTTGTTCCCTTAAAATATATTCACTCTTTTTCTTTTAAAATTGCAAATACAATCAGCGATGATGAACTCGCAATGAAAACAGAACTCAAAATGTACAAAGAGGGCGGACTTGATGTACAAAAAGAGTATGCTGTTGATTTTATCAAGTATGAGCTTGACCATGAGTATCTCATCGAAGCCTTTGCCCTTTCTCTTGATGATTTCAATCACCATATTGCGAATTTTTCATATAAAATAGATGTAGTCGACCTTGCCCTGCCCCGTTTTTTGATATATGAAGCACTTTATAAAACAGAAGAAGAGAAAAAATCAAATGATTTGTATATCTACATCAGCGACGACGAAGCTTTCGGAGCGATATACCAAAACGGCAGGTATATCGGTCACAGGGTTATCAATTCACTCAATGCTATCTCGAAACGGACAGGCCTGGAACTTGTAAAACTCAAAGAATATTTACAGGAAAAAGGCTTTAACCGTGACAACTACGGGCTTGAAGAGACCTTGATTTTAGATACCGTCATTGAAGTCTTTTCAAAAGATATAGAAAAGATTGTCTACTCTATCAACCATAAACGCGGTCTTTTCGGATTGACCGGCATAGATACAGTTATCATAGATTTTGAAGGGCACACCCTCGAAGGCATAGGAGATTTTTTCTCTCAATATGGCTTTGAACCTGTTATAAAACCTTTGACACACCATATACAGCAGGCAACACCTTCTCTTTCTGTCTTGCTTGAGTATCTCTTTGGGCTGCATCAGGGAGCAGATTTTCATCAGGTTAATTTAACACACCTTGAAAGAAAAAAACCGCTATCGCAGTATACGGGCTTTCGATATCTTACAGAAACACTTATTACAATTGTTGTTCTTTTAGGCATCGGCATCTTTGTCAGCTACTATCTCAACCAACAGCAGGAAAGAATTACCCTCCTTGAAGTCAAAGCAAAAGAGCGAAAAAAGAAGATAGAAGATCTCTCTCTTCGTTTCAAAAAGATCAAAAAGAAAAATGATCGGCTGCTCAAAGAAAAAGAAGGGCTTGAAGACAAAATATTTGTATACGAAACGACTTTCAGGGTTATTCCTATGATAGGACAAATTGGGATAAAACGGCAAAAAATGATGAATGACATTCTGAAAGTACTGAAGAAGTACCGTTTGAGCGCCTCCTCTATATTTCAAAAAGATGAAAAAAGATTTGAGATTCAACTCATCTCGCAATCCGCTAAAAGAGGTAACATTTCCAAGTTTATGCATGATCTTATAGAACTGGGATATAAAAATGTTATGACGAAAGATATTACTTATGAAGACGGTGTCTATAAAAGTAAAATCTATATCAGTGTAAAAGAAGTTGAGTAGCATGCTAAGAGATAAATTTGAAGAGATAGAGAATTTAGATTCCAGAAAAAAAACTGGCATATATATTGCTATTCCTTTTATACTGTTTGCTCTTTTTTACTTTCTGTTTCTTTCCTCTGCCCTGGATGAGTTTGATGCCAACCAAAAAAAGACAGAGGCACTGCAAAAAGAGTTAAGCAAACCGACTCTTAGGCTGCTTTTGGCAAAAACAGTTCGTTTAAAAAAAGAGATTGTAAAAAACAAAACAGCAATTGAGCAAGACAGAGAGCAGTTGAATTATTTTCAGCATAAACTGGATTCAAAAAGTTTTCTGTTTATTTCCAAAAAGTCAATCAGTCTCTTTTTGGACAAACTTTTAGATAATTCTTTGCACAAAGGTGTCTTGATTCAAGCCATCACTCTGCACAATGAGAGCAAACCCTACATAGGGAATTTAAAACTGAAAAAGGTCATCGATGTCAATGCCAGCGGACGATTTTTAAATGAACTCTCTTTTTTGCGCAGCGTAGAAAAAAGTACCATGCTGATAAAAGTTGAGAACCTGCACATTTTTTTGCAAGAAACGAATCAACCGCTTTTCTCTTTTGAAGTAAAATTTTATGGAGTTGAGAAATGAAAAAAGTGATTTTAGCCTCTGTGTGTTTTCCTTTTTTATATGCAAACTCTCTGCCCATTGTCAACTATGACCCTTTTTACAAAAGTCAGAAAATACTGCATACACGCCATGCCACCAAAAGGCAGAGCAACTCTTTTGTACTCAGTGCAATTTACAACAACCGTGCCTTTGTCAACAACAGATTTTATACTGTCGGTGAAAAAATCCAGGGCTATAAAATAAAGAAAATATATAAACAATCCGTTGTTTTGCAAAACCGCAGCCGTCTAAAAATACTGCATTTGCAAAAAAACCACCTTATCCAAATCAAACAAGCAAAAAGAGAAGAAAAATGAAAATACTACTTTTACTGTTCCTCGCACATACCCTGTTTGGATCCACTGTTTGTGAAAACCAGCTCTTCTCACTCAGTGCCTACAAACAAAAACAAAAAAGTGCTATAGAAGTCGCTTCGATTTTAAAAGAATTAAGTGCTACCTGTAAGCTCTCTATTGTATTCAATGATGACGTATCCAAAAAAATGCTTCATAAAAAACTGGATTATGTCAATATTAACAACTATACTTTTGAGCAGTTTTTAGACTTTCTGTTTAACGAGGCAAATCTTTTTTATACCTATGAGCCTACAAAAAATACCCTGGAAGTACAGTATTTGCGAACAAAAACCTTCAGTGTTGATTATATATATCTAAGTGAGTTAAGCAGTGAAAGCAGTAAGTCCATTACAACAGGAGCAGCAGGTATTGCGGCAGGTAATACAGGAGGAGGCGCAGGTGGCCTTTCTGGCGGTGGCGGCGGATTTGGCGGTGGCGGCGGTGCCGGAGGCAACAACGGACGCCAAAACAGAGGAACTTCATCTTCCAATGATTTTACCACTATTAGCTCAAAATCAAAATTTACTTATTGGGACAATCTGTACAGTAATATTTCAAAACTGTTTCATACAAAAGAAAATGTACGAATTTTCATTAACAAAGATGCTTCTCTTTTAACCATCACCACAACAAAAAAGAACCTGGAAAAGGTAGACAGATACCTTAATGTTTTACTGAAAAAAATGCACAAACAGGTGGCTATAGAAGCAAAAATAATAGAACTCACCTATGATGACAGCTCCTCAACAGGCATCGACTGGAGCAAACTTGACATCTCTTTAAGCGGGAGTATAAGCAATGACCCCGGAGCTGTTGATGCCACACTTTTAAACAAACCTTCCTATAATCTGGCATACAGTTTTTCAACAGCAAAGTTTTTAAAATATTTAAAAACATACGGGGACATCAAAGTCCTCTCCAACCCAAAAGTTGTCACAATGAACAACCAGCCTGCTGTTATCAATGTAGGAGAGCAACTCTCCTATAAATTCCAGACAGGTTCCGTGACAACGACAGGCGGCACAGCGGCCGGAACCAACACTTTTTCTGTCGGTTCGACCTTTATAGGTGTTACTCTTTATGTTATTCCCGAAGTCAGCGAAAACAATGAAATCATTATGAAAATAAATCCTGTGGTTTCCAAACTCGCTGACAACACCTCCACAACAAATACCGCTTCAAGTGCTACACGGGAGATTCCGCCTGATACAAAAATAAAGCAAATGACCTCTATTGTACGTATAAAAAACAATGAAAAAATAGTCATTGGCGGGCTTGTCAGCATCACTAAAGGCGGTTCTTCTGTAAAAGTACCTCTTTTGGGAGATATCCCGTTTTTTGGATCTCTCTTTAACTATAAAGAGAAGATAAAACAAAAAACGGAGATGTTTATTATCATACAGCCCCATGTTGTAACGACAAAAGCTATGCCGACACTCAGAGACATTGATTTAAAAGATCCGTTTTTTCAATCAACTTTTGACAAAAACAGTACCATTGAGAATACAACCAATGGGTAGGTTTGCCAAATGAACTATTTAGAACTTGCCCAGTGTTTTGAAGAACAAAACAGTTCTGAACATTATCATCAAAACAGTGAAGTGCTTCACATAAAAAATACAATAGAGAGCATCTTAAACAACAATACAAAACAACTCCTCTTTTTAACGGGCGAACCAGGCGTAGGAAAAAGTGCTTTTTTAAATTACATCGAAGAACAGTTTACTTATGACATTATCAAATTTGACATTCCTTTTTTGGAACCTATAGACTTCGTAAAAATTCTAATTCAAAAAACGCAGACAGAAGTTGCCAACTACTCCTTAGAAGAACTCATCAAGCAGGTCATCTCTTTATACCAGAATTCAAACTATATAGTAGTGCTCGATGAAGCACAGCTGCTCTCTAAAGATATGATTGAAATCATTCGGATTCTGGCAGATTCCAAGGCATTCTGGTTTATCCTCGCTATGCATGAGCATGAGTCACAAAAGATACTCAAAGAGCCACAGTTTGCATCAAGACCACACAAGGTTCTCAAGTTGCAAAATATTTCAATGCAGGAGTGCAGAGAGTACATTTACACAGAACTGCAAAATAAAAACGCCTCTATGCTTGCCGGTGAAATCACAAAAAAACATATAAAAGATATATACAGACTCAGTAACGGCAATATGCGCGTACTCAAAAAACTTCTCTATACCTCCTTTTTACTCATTGACTATGCGCAAAAAAATGATAAAGAGCATTACAAAGCATTTAACAAATGTATTCTGACTATGGCTGCCATAGACGGAGGGCTGATCAATGCATAATTTTGACGACTTGCAAAAACGCTGTAAAAAATATGCAATGAAAAAAAAACTGAAATATGCCCTGGTCGCTGTTTCTGTAATTATCGCTGCTGTGCTTCTTTATCTTTATGCGCTTGAGCAGGTATCGACTCTTCCTGAGAAAAAAACTTCTGCAAAACCCAAAGCTGTTACAAGTGCGCATCCTGTAAAAAAAACAGCACCTAAAAAAGAAGTGCAAAGAGAAAAAGTCAAAAAAGTATCAAAAAAAGTGCAAACAGATGCAAAAAAATACTCTTTGCAGTTTTTGGTAGCATCTCCACGCTATACAAACAGAATTAAAAAAGAAAAAAAGCATCTCGAGACTCTTGGTTTTGTCAATTGCAAACTGCAGCAATCTTCTGTTTACATCCACCTTGTATGTAATGAATCAGACACTTTGCAAGACCTTGATCCCTATATAAAACTGGCACAAAGAAAAAAACTGGACTATGTTATCCGGACACAAAATAATGATGCCCTGCAGCAAGAAACAGTGCCAGAAAAAAAAGAGAAAGTTAAAAAAGCAGTTCCGCCGTTGCAAATACAAAAAAATGCACAAAAGACAGTGCCCCCTATGATCAAAGTGCAAAGTGCTGATACACAGGAGCTTCAAAAGAGATTTGCGCAGACTCCAAATTATGCCGTAGCACTTGTCATAGCACGCAACTATTACAAAGAAGGCAACTACAAAAAAGCGATAGTTTGGGCAAAAAAAGCAAATCAGCTTAACAAAAGTGATGCACAATCCTGGATAATTTATGCAAAATCTCTTTATGCACTGCATCAGAATGCCAAAGCCAGGCAATTGTTGCATATATATTTGCAGTATGAAAATTCGGATGCAGCGCAAAGCCTGTTAAAACAATGGGAGCATACTCAATGATAAACAAAAAGATAAGACTCGGTGATCTGCTGATTGAAAAAGGATATATCACACAAGAGCAGCTTGAATCTGCTCTGGCCAAACAAAAAGAGCTTAACTTTACAAAAAAACTCGGTGAAATTTTTATTGACGAGGGGTACATTTCACAAAAAGAACTGCTTAAAATGCTTGCAACTCAACTCAAAATTCCTTTTGTCGACCTTTTTGGCGAAAAAATTGATTTTGAAAAAATTGTTGCAAGGTACCCGATAAATTTACTAAAAGTTGCCCATGCCATTCCTTTTAAAGAGGATGAGGACTTTATCTATATGGCAACCAGCGATCCGCTTAATTATGATGCTTTGGAGAATTTGGAAAGAAGCATATCCATCAAACCGATGAAAATTTCTTTGGCCTATGAAGATGACATTAATGTTATTTTCAAAAGAATAGAGACGCTTAAAAAAACCAAAGTCCTTATAGATGAAGTAAAAAAAGAGTTACAGACAGAGGGATTAAAAAAAGAGGGAGAAGACAGCGCTGTTATGCGGCTTATTCGACTGCTCATCAGCGATGCTATTGCAAAAAGAGCCAGTGATATCCACATAGAACCCGAAGACAATGACAGAATGATAGTACGCTCCCGTATAGACGGCGTTTTGTTTGAAAACTTCATTTTTGATATGGAGATCTACCATGCCATCTCTTCACGCATCAAACTTTTAGGCAATATAGACATATCCGAAAAGCGGGTTCCCCAGGACGGAAGATTCTCTTTGAACCTTTTTGACAAAGCCTATGACTTCAGACTCTCTACCACGCCGACTATCTTTGGCGAATCTATCGTTATGAGAATCCTCGACAGAGAAAAAGTTCTTTTAAAACTCGAAGATTTGGGCTTTGCAGATGAAAACCTGGAAGCGTTTAATGACCTGATTACCTCGCCTCACGGCATTTTACTCATTACCGGACCTACGGGTTCTGGTAAAACAACCACTCTGTATGCGGCACTCAATGAGATAAAAAGCATCTCCAACAAGGTTATGACGGCAGAAGATCCTGTTGAGTACAGACTGCCTCTTGTACAGCAAATCCAGGTAAACGAAAAAACAGGACTCACTTTTGCAAGAGCAATAAAATCTTTTTTACGCCAGGATCCTGATATTATCCTCATCGGTGAAATTCGTGACAGCGAAACCCTTGATGCCGCATCCCAGGCTGCCCTTACCGGACATCTCGTACTCTCAACACTCCACACAAACGATGCCCCGGGAGCAATCCCGAGAATGGTACAGATGGGGCTAAAACCCTACTTGATTTCAGATTCTCTTATCGGTGTTGTAGGACAGCGTCTTGTAAGAAAGATTTGTCCCTACTGCAAGCATGAGGTAAAAATACAAAAATCCCAACTGCCAAAAGTAGAAAAATATATCAAGCCTGACGCTGTTGTTTATGAAGGGAAAGGGTGCTCAAAATGTGATTTTACAGGGTATTTCAACAGAACAATGATTTCAGAAGTTTTTGTTCTTGATGAAGATACCGCAAAGCTTATCTCTGAAAATGCAAATAAAATAGTTTTGGCAGAGTATGCAGAAAAAGCGGGAAAATACAAGCCGATGATTTACGACGGAATGAACAAGGTACTCAAAGGAATAACAACTGTTGCGGAAGTACTGCGTGTAACCAAGGAACATTAGGGTGAAGTATTTTAAAATTGATTACAAATTTGGGAAAAAACGTTCCTCTGTTGTTCTCGAAGCACAAAACAAGATAGAAGCCATGGAGAAGTTTTTTGAAATGGAACTTGGCGTTCTTGTAAAAATTCAAGAGACTTCAAAACCGCTTGAACAGTCATTTCAAGACCTTTTGGCAAAATACAACGATCCTGTCGGCAAGGGAAAAGTTGATCAGGAGAGGCTCATAGCACTGCTCGATCAAATGGCAATTATGCTTGATGCAGGGCTTCCTCTCAACTATACACTCAGCGAAGTAACAAAACACCAGGAGGACAAAGCGCTCAAAGCCATATTTGAAAAGGTTTTAAACGACATAGAGAGCGGAAAAGGTTTTTATGCTTCCGTGCTTCCGTTTCAAGAGCAGCTTGGAAGTCTCACTGTTGCCATGATTCAGCTTGGTGAAGAGACAGGCCAAATAGCCGAATCACTCACACATCTCACCGATATACTCCAAGACATTCTGGACAACCGAAAAAAATTCAAAAAAGCCACACGCTATCCGCTGGTCATCGTGACAGCCATGGGTATCGCATTTAGTGTTGTGACAATTTTTGTTATTCCCCAATTTAAGTCTATCTTTGAAAGTTCACAAATGGAACTGCCTCTGCCGACAAAGTTTTTACTCTGGCTGGAGTATGCTTTACGTGTCTATGGTCCCTATATTCTTGCTGGTGCTGTATTTTTGGCGCTTACTATTTCTTACATGTATAAAAAGAGCGACAAAGTTCATATGTTTTTGGATAAACTGATACTTAAAATTTACATTATCGGCAAAGCAACTTTTTTTGCAATGATCAGTCGTTTTGTCTATGTGTTCAGCGTACTTGTCAAAGCAGGAATTCCCATGCTTGAAGCTCTGCGCATAGCCTCCGGAATTATAGACAATGTCTACATCAAACAAAAAGTAGACAGAATTGCGAGTGCTATCGAAGAGGGGAAAAGTCTGAACCAGGGTTTTGAAGAGACAGAACTTTTTGAAAATATGGTTGTTGAGATGATAAAAGCGGGTGAAACCGGTGGCGGTTTGGATAAAATGCTGCAAAAAGTTGTCAAGATTTACAAAGACAGATTCAGCTATATTGTCGACAATATTGCTACACTGATAGAGCCTATACTGCTCGGGGCAATTGCAGGATTTGTTTTAATGCTTGCACTTGGAATTTTCCTGCCAATGTGGAATATGGTCGATATGGCAAACTAAAGGAGTCAGAATGGATATAGAGACAGGGAGTATCGGTATAGCAATTGTAAGTGCATTTATACTGGGATTTGCTTTATGGATTATACACAAAATGTCAAATTTATAAGAAAGTTCTATCCCTCTATAAGTATAAAAGTTCCGTTGACATCATTGTATTCCCAATGGTCTGTACTGTCAGGTTTGTCACTGCTGTTTTCGCCAATACCGCTGTTTGTGCTTGATGCCGGTCCGTGGTAGTCGTTGTTTGCAGTGCAGCTCCATTTTGCATCCACACTTGCCGGATTTTTCAGCAGATACTTAAAAGCCTGGGAATTTGTTGCTGCACACTCACCCAGTTTTTTAGGGTAACCGTTGTCACAGTCAAAAAGAGCATCACTCCCGTTGTTGCAGTCAATACTGTTGCCGTTTCCCCAGCTGAATGTACCCTCAGCGGTTATCCAGTCGGCATGAATATCATCGAGTGCAGACTGCACCGTCGCAGCCGTTGCCATTTCAGAAGAGATTTTGGCATTTGAAGAGAGGTGACTAAATTTTGGTATAGCAACTGCGGCTAAAACACCGATGATTACAATAACAAGAATTAGCTCTATGAGTGTAAATGCTTTTTTCAAACAAGCCCTTTATAAAAGAAAAAAAAGAAGAGCTATTGCCCTTCTTTTTGTTTTAATTAAAAATCTAAACTCTCAGTTATTGATGTAGCATTGATGTCGTTTTGACACTTAGTTTGTGTTTTAGCATCATTAAATTGAGTACAATCTATTGCATATATAACTTTGTTATTTGTTTTATCCAAAGCTATTGAACCTACCACATTCCCACCTACAGGGTCTGTATATGTATAATTTCCGTCTGCAGGAGTTGTTGTATATCTCCAACCTTTTCCTTTAAGAGAAACTATATCACTTAATACATAAGTTGTATTGCCTTCTAAATCTCGCATATTTACAGCAGTACTTACAGCACTTTGCGCCCCATCAATTACATTCTTTATAACAGAATTTGACTCTGCACTCTGTTTCAAGTTTTTAAATTTCGGAACAGCTACCGCTGCCAAAACACCAATGATCACAATTACGAAGATGAGCTCGATAAGAGTAAAACCGCTTCTTTTCATACTACTTCCTTATATTAATATATCATACTCATTATATCGGCTTAAAACTTAAAAAACTTAAATTAATCCCAAAAGTGCGATAAATAAAACAGGAGGTGTTACTACAATTCCTACTTTCATGTATTCGCCCCAGCCTATTTTTACTCCTTTTTGTGCGAGTACATGTAACCACAGCAGTGTTGCAAGAGAACCTATGGGTGTCATTTTCGGTCCAAGGTTTGCTCCGAGTATATTGGCATATACCAAAGTTTCATTGCCTATATATCCGACTTTGTCAATAGCAATGTCCATAATCATAATTGTCGGCATATTGTTCATCACAGAACTGATAACGGCCGACAAAAAGCCCGTACCTATGACAGCTACCGTTGTGCCCTGTGTGTTGAGCATTGCTATCCATGAAGCAATGATGTCCGTTAATCCTGCATTTTTCAAGCCGTACACCACAACATACAGCCCGATACTGAACCATACAATCTGCCAGGGTGCCGCTTTTATGGTCATTATTGGTTTGACAGCCTTGTAATGGTTGGCAATTGCCAAAAACACTAATGCCCCGCCGAGTGCAAAGAGAGACACGGGCAGGTGAAATCTATCGCCTATAAAATAGCCCAACATCAAAAGTACCAAAAAAGCCCATGAAATTTTAAACATTACAGAGCTTTTTATGACTGTAGAGGCTTCAGGCAAGGCTTCTACGTTTACATGTAAAGGAATATCCTTTCGAAAGTAAATCCATAAAACAGCAATGGAAGCAAAAATACTCAAAAGATTTGGCAGGAACATATTTTTGGCATACTCCACAAAACCTATGTCAAAGTAGCCTACTGTTACGATATTTGTCAGGTTTGAAATGACCAGAGGATTTGATGCGGCATCGCCTATGAAACCGCCTGCCATTAAAAAAGCAAAAATAGGCAAGGGTTTCATTTTCAGGTATTTCATCTTTGCCAATAAAATCGGTGTCAAAATCAAAGCTGCCCCGTCATTGGCAAAGAAAGCTGCCACAACTGCCCCTAAGAGTAAAATATAGACAAACATTTTGTTTCCGTTTCCACCGCTGAGACGCGCCATTTTAATGGCTGCCCACTCAAAAAAGCCTATTTCATCCAGTACCATGGAAAGGATGATAATGCCTATAAAAGAGAGTGTCGCATCCCAGACTATATCTATCACTGTGAGCACATCATCAAAACTCACTATACCCAGCACTAGAGCGACGACAGCGCCAATAACCGCCGTTGTCCCAATCTGCAAACCTCTGGGCTGCCAGATGATAAAAACCAATGTCACTAAAAACAAACCAAATGCAAGTACCATACTTCACCTTTTATACTATTTTTAAAATCAATACTGTTGTTGCAGCCCTACTGCTCCCAGCCGGCACTGAAGTACCGGTTCCGAAAAAGCTGTTTAACTTAATGGCATCAAGCTTAAAAGACACAAAGCCCGCACTGAAGTACAGGTTCCCAAAAAGTTACTTCACTTCATGACGCAGTCTCTATTCCAAAAACACCTCGGAACCGGTACTTCAGTGCCGGCTGTTACAACTTTCGTGACTGTTGTAATTGTCCTGCATAATTTGTACGCTTTGGTGAAAGTATAACGAAATAAAATCTATAAATCAATATATCTTGATATTTGTATTTTAATCTGCTATAATTTTGCAAACGGAGGATGCAATGGAAATATTTTTAAAAACTGTTTCGGCATTAAATGATGAAACAAGAGTCCTTTTACTGCGATTTTTGGATGAACACGGGGAGTGTTGTGTCTGTGATTTGCAGGAATCGCTTGATATGATTCAGTCACGCCTCTCACGGCACCTGAAAATACTCAAAGAAGCCGGATTTTTAAGAGTTGAGAGAAAAGGCACCTGGGGATTTTATGCTATTCGCTCACCGCTTGACAGGTTTCGCACAGAGGCTTTAAGAGAAATTCGGCATTTGGAAACAGCCTTGCCGCCTTTGAAAAAATCATCCCAAAACGGAGCATGTAAAATATGAGTCAAAAAAAAGAAGTTTTAATTCTCTGCACCGGCAACAGCTGCCGCTCCATCATGGCCGAAGCCCTTGTCAATGCGAAACTTGGTGAGTGTGTGCATGCCCAAAGTTCAGGTGTCAAAGCAAGCGGCAAGGTAAACCCTCACGCACAGGCACTGCTCAAACAAAAAGGGTATTGGAAAGATGAGTATCATTCAAAGGTGATTGAAACGGTGCTGGATACTCCTTTTGATCTGGTCATTACGGTCTGTGACGCTGCAAAAGAGAGCTGTCCCGTCTTTGCCAAAGCGGTAAAGACCTTACATGTAAGCTTTGAAGATCCAAGCGGCAAAGCAGAAGCGGAGTATGAAAAAACTCTCAATTTAATAGAAAAAAAGTTATTGCCAATCATAAAAGAGGAGTTATGCGATGAACAGAAAAGTAAATAAAACAGACAGCGGTGTAAAAATTTCCTTCAGTGGTGCAGTCAAAAAGCAAAATATCGTTTCCATGGTAGAAAACTGTGCCACAGGAAAATGCGAATGTATGAGTGATGCCACAAAAAGCAAAATCAAAAATATGTCTGTCAGCGGAAAAGACGGCGATGTTTCGTTAAAGCTTGACGGTGATGTAAGCACCCAAGAGATAGAAGCCGCACTGGCAAAATCAAAAGTTATAAATTAACTCAAAAAATATAGATTTTTATTAGTAAAAATTAGATAGAATCGGTTTATAAAATTAAACACAAGGACATATATATGTTAGTAACAAATCCAGCTCCAGATTTTACAGCTACAGCAGTTTTAGCTGATGGCTCAATCGTAGAAGACTTCAAATTAAGCGAAAATTTCGGTGAAAAAGGTACTGTAGTATTCTTTTACCCGTTAGACTTTACTTTTGTCTGCCCATCTGAAATCATTGCATTTTCTCACAGATACGATGAATTTCAAAAACGAGGTGTGAACGTTGTAGGTGTTTCAGTTGATTCACAGTTTTCTCACTTTGCATGGAGAGAAACTCCGGTTGAAAAAGGCGGAATCGGCCGTATCAATTTCCCTCTTGTTGCAGACTTGACAAAAGATATTTCCCGTGCTTATGATGTACTTTTAAACAATGCAGTAGCACTTCGCGGTTCATTTTTAATAGATGACAAAGGCATTGTTCGTCATGCGGTTATCAACGACCTTCCACTTGGACGTAATGTTGATGAAATGCTCAGAATGATCGATGCACAGCAGTTTACTGATGAGTACGGTGAAGTTTGTCCTGCCGGCTGGGAAAAAGGTGACGAGGGTATGAAACCTGACGCCGAAGGTGTTGCCGAGTACTTGGCAAAACACGAAAAAGAGTTATAAAAATCTTTAGATAAGAGAGTTTTTACTCTCTGTCTAGCTTCTGCAGTGCTTTCTCGCTTGCCTTGTTTGCTCTTTCATAATACCCTTTATCCTGATGCGATACACATCCGCTGAAACTGACAACCGCCAACAATAAAACCAACAATAAATTTTTATGCAGCAACAACCTGATTCCTCCCGTTTTGTTTCGCTCTGTACAAAGCGTCATCTGCTTTTTTCACCAGTTCTTCTCTCGTCTGCGGCTCCTGATACTCGGCAACGCCTATACTGATCGTGATTTTATATTTTTTATCTATAGTATATGCCTCAACTCTCTTTCTTATTTTTTCGGCAATGACAACAGCCTTCTCTTTTGTTGTATTTTCCAGTATGACAACAAACTCTTCACCTCCCCAGCGACCAAATATATCAGTTTTGCGAATATGCTTCAAAACCAGACGACTCAAAGCTTTTAACACTCTGTCTCCTATATCATGGCCGTATGTATCATTGACAACTTTAAAATGATCTATGTCAAACATTAGTATGCAAAACGGTTCTTTATAGCGTTTATATCTTTGTATTTCTATATTTATCGCATCATCTATTTTGTAACGGTTGTATATTTCCGTCAAGCTGTCTATGGTTGCCAGTTTCTTCAGCTCTTTTTCCATCTCAATGCGGCTTGTTATATCTGTACTTGTGGAAACAAAGTTTTGAATATTTCTGTTTTCATCAAAGAGCGGTGTTATTTTCAAGTCTGCATAATAGAGCCTGTCATCTTTTGTCTTATCAATCAGAATATTATGATAATTCTTTCCAGCGAGTATTGTCTCCCAAAGATTCTTATAAAACTCCTGTGTATGTTTTCCTGATTTAAAAATATTTGTTTTGTTGCCTATCAGTTCTTCTCTCTCATATTTTGTTTTTTCAATCACAGAATCATTGACATACTCTATGATACCCTTTGCATCGGTAATCAACACCATGTCATCAGTCTGTTCCAGAGCCTGTGCAAGAAGTTGCACTTTTTTTCTCTCAAGCACTGTTTCTTTATCCAGATAATACAACTCTTCTTCCATCTGCTTACACCTCGTCATATCTTTGTAAAAGACTATCAGTTCACCGTTTGGCAGTTTTCTTACACTGTTATATCGCCAGCCGCTGAGCTTCTCATCTTTGTAAAGCCTTGTGTCAAGATCTCTTGCTTTGCCGTCTTCATGGACCTGCAACAAAACATCAAAAAGCCCGAACTCTTTGACCCCGGGAAACGTTTCTGTCAATTTTTTGCCTATCAGCTTCTCCTTGGAAATATTTTCAGTTTTCTCAACATTTTTATTTAAATCCACAAAAATAAAATCATTCTCTTCAAATTTATAAATAACAACATTATCAGGAAGTTCATCTATTGCAATAGTAACACTTCTGTCCGCAGCTTGCATCTACTCTTTCCCTTTTTTAATATATTTAAATGATAACCTTTGTTTTCTGCCAAAAAGCTTAATTGGGATTTTTCATTGTTTGTTGTGGCAGAGAAGAAGACGGAAATACACTAAATATAATTTTCGGATACTCTTGTACTTTACACCATTTATACCCGTTTTTACGATAATAACCCGGAATTTTTTTCTGCACTATATTAGCTTGGTAACAATTCTCGTAGTTCTTTGAGATTTTCCACAGGTCATAATGTCTTTTATCTTTGATTTTATAGTTTTTTTTATATGTTTTCGTTGGATAGATTTTCAAATTTCCATTGACAACTTCATAGTTATACACAGTATTTGTCGTCTTATTTTTCACTTCTCCCCTTTTGTTAAAGGAAAGAGTATAAATTTCACCTCTGGTTTTTGAAAATTCTTTTCCAAAGGAGACAAAACCATTTGGTTTTACTGACGAAACCTCCCATACTCCTAAAATATTTTTTTTGCTATAAGAATCAGCATAGACTAATCCGTTCAGTAAGATTATCATAGTAATTATCACTTTATTCATTGCACTACCTTGCATTCTTGATAGAATTTTATGGACTATAATCGGATTTTATCTTCTGAAGAGGCTCCTCTGTTGAAGTCTTTGATTCTTTCTCCAAGTTCTACACCTTTTTCTCTGCATTCCTCTTTTGAATATTTCAAATTATAACAATCTTGAAAAAGTGTTTTCATTTCTTGTCTTAAAGACTCTTTTGAATCAGAACTGCATCCAGAAAACATAACTATACCTAAAATACTTACTGTTAATAAAACTTTTTTCATTATCTATTGACCTCTACTCTTTGTTTTTTTGCACTCATTTTAATTCCTCCGTTTTTCAGTTATCTGTACTTTTACTTATAGTTGTCATATGTTTTTAAAACTTTGCCATCTTTGCCTAAAATTTCCAGCTTCGTTATATGTCCGATCACTTTCACATTAATATCATCACTACATCCGCGAAAATTTTCCTGACATTGTTCAATATTTTCAGATGAAGAGATTATTTTTTTAATTACATAAGAATATTTTGCAGTCAAATCTCTATCTACACTGCCTCTGCTGTTCTTTCTTGCTTTCATAAATTGCTTAGCATCTGCTTTTATCATTGGAAGTATTGTATTATTAGGATTAATATTATCAAATGACAATTTAGTCTTCCCGTTATATGCCAAAACGGATCCATAATATGATATATACGAATTTTTACTCATAAGTGACAGAGGAAACTCTTGTTTTTTAAAGTTATATTTTCCAAACTGTGCCCCCAGTCTTAATACACTTGTTTGTCCAATTATGTCTTTATTTTCTTTTATTTTATTTAGAAAATGCGTATATGCCTCTTCAATTGCACCGTCAAGTTCAAATTCATCATTTCTTACTTTTTTCCAAACAGCTGTTTCTCCCTGATATAAATACCAACGACCGGCTGCAGCTTTATCAACTTTTGCTATGTTTGCATTTAATCCTGCTAATGCTATCTTGTCAATAGTTTTATGTTCATTTAAATCGACCTCTGCAAAAAGGCTGGCGCTCATTGTTAGTATTCCTGCAAGTATTACTTTCTTCATTTATTTCCTTTATGTTTTAATTTCACGAAATTCTATAAAAAAAGTGTGTGCCAAATGTGAAAAATATTAATTATTATAAAAAAACGGATAAAAAGATTCTCTTTATGTAAAAATGATACACTTTCGAAATAATATTGCAACTGCATAAGGCCCATTATTGAAATTTTCAACATATAAGTATTTTTTTTCTCTTCTTTTGCTGATGCAATTGTCTGTTAATGCACAAAGCATTACGTCCATAAATGAAAATACAAGTAATCTTAATCTCTTGAAAGAAAGCTCCTGGTTTTTAGATAAAAACAGTCAAAAATCAGTGAGTGACATACTGCAAAAATCAATATTATTTCAAAACAGCACAAAAGATTTTTTTAATTTTGGATATATTTTCAAAGACACACTTTGGATAAAATCTATTCTTAAAAACACTTCAAACAAACAAATAATACGCTATTTTACCCTTGATGCACCAAACCTTGCTGTTTGCGATTTTTATGAAATCGATGCGAATAATACACTCAAAAGAAAAGAGAAAAACGGTGTTCTGCAAAGAAAAAAATTCAGAAACGAACTTTTTTTCACATTTGAAGTCTCACTTCGTCCCCATGAAGAAAAAACTTTTCTTTTTGCACTTCGTCCTATGACCCACTCGCTCCATTTTCATCTAAAACTACAAGATTACAAAGTGTATAAAAATGAAGAACTTCGTCATCAGCTTCTCTTAACTGTTTTTTTTAGTATTTTGCTTGTTGCATTTATCTATGCAATAAGTATAAGTATTCACAGTGACAATTCAAGTTATTTTTATTATGCTCTTTTTATAGCAATGATTTTTATACATCACCTTTCTTTAAGCGGTATGATCGCATATTTTCTGCAAGACAACCAAACACTGATTTACCAACAGGCATATATGCCTGTTTATTATTTGGCTATAGTAGTCTTTTCCATTTTTCTTTTTGTCAATAAATTTTTAAATTTACATAATTATAATAAAATTTATTATTCCTTTGTGTTAATTATGTTTTTAATTGTCTTGATTGTTCTGTTTAATTCACACCAGAATTATCTTCTAAAATATATGACACCTTTGGCCATTATTTTTGCTTTATATTTAGAGGCTGTCAGTATCTATCTTGCAGTAACAAAAAAAGAAAAATATGCAAAATATTTTGCTTTTATTTGGGGAGTTTCTCTAGGTGGAATGATTTTTACCATGCTTTACAATGTAGGGTTTTTAAGCAAACCTATTGCATACCTCTTTGAGATAACTGTCATTTTTGAAATTTTCTCCTTTTCCATAATATTATCAAAACAAATACACACGCTGCAAAGAGAAAATCAACATAAAAATAATCATCTCCAGCGCCAAAACAAATTAGCTGCAATGGGAGAAATGTTACAAAATATTGCGCATCAATGGCGACAGCCATTATCTGAACTTAATGCAGTAGCAATGAAAATTGATGCTGATTTTTATACAAAAAAAATTACACCAAAAACACTAGATACAGATATAGAACGAATAGAAACAATTACACAACACATGTCCCAGACTATTGAAAATTTCAGCAACTATTTTAAAGAGAGCTCTAAAAATATAACCGTAGCAAAATTAGAAGACCTTATCTCTCAGGCACTACGATTAATCGATACAAAACTACAAACAATAACAGTAAAAGTAGATATTTCCCAAAGCATTTCGGCAAAGATAAACAGCAATGATTTCATTCAAGTCCTTCATGTACTTTTAATTAATGCTGTCGATGCATTTAAAAATAAAAATATGGAATATAGGAAAATTCATATTACATTAAAGAATGCAGATGGAAAAGCCATTATTGAAGTTGAAGACAATGCAGGCGGTATAGATACAACAATTTTAGAGAAAATTTTTGAACCCTACTTCACAACCAAATTTAAATCAAACGGAATCGGTATTGGTCTATATATGGCAAAGATGCTGGTAGAAAATAGTCTAAAAGGAGAATTGTATGTCAAAAACACTCAAAAAGGAGCGCTGTTTAGCATAATATTATGAAAAATTTTACACTACTGTATGCAGAAGATGAGTACACCACAAGGAAAAATCATATTGCCTATATAAAAAGTCGATACAATTGTACTGTTTATGAGGCTGACAACGGAGAAGAAGCGCTTAGTTTATACAAGACACATTCCCCTCACATTGTTCTTACAGATATTACAATGCCCTTTTTATCAGGCTTGGAACTTTCAAAAGAGATAAGAAAAATCTCCAAACATACACAAATCATTATACTTACTGCACACTCTGAAAAAGAAAAACTGCTTGAGGCTTTAAGTATGCAAATGCTTAACTATTTAGTAAAACCTATCAAAAGAAAAGAATTAACACAGAGTATAGATATAGCATTGGAATTATTAAAAACTGAATCTTTTACCAAGAATATTATACACTTGAATACAATCTCAACATATAATTTGGATACAAAAGAATATTTTGTCAATAATACATTGATTTTGTTAAGTAATTATGAAACGAAACTTTTGCATCTATTATGTCTCAATGTAAACAAATCGCTCAATTCATTTGATATTTTTGTTAACATTTGGGAGAACAATGATAAAGAATACAGTGCTGCTTCTATAAGAACACTTATAAAGAAGCTTCGAAAAAAACTCCCTGATGGAATTTTAATAAATATATATGGTGGTTTGTATACTCTTAAACCCTTGCAGCAAGTGGAATGAAATAATTTCATTCTTTAACGCCTGCTTACCAAAATACCTCCAAATACAATACAGGCTATGCCTGTAAATGTCAATATATCCGGAAAACTGTCACCAAGCAGATACCCAAAACCTATGGCAAAGGGAATATTTGTATAACTGACAACACCTATAATACTTAAGTTTTGCGCACTGTAGGCTTTTGTCAGGAGCCATTGGGAGAGTGTCGATATAAATGCCATAAAAACCACCAAAAGCCATACATGCAATGTAGTCGGTAAAATAAACTCAGGGAACAAAAAGCTTAACGAAGCAGGAGCATTGACAAAGGGTGCAGTCAGGAACAACAATGCCGGCAAAAATGTTCCTACACCCACAAAGGAGAGGACAATCACACGTGAGTCATATATATCTTTTATTTTTTTTATCGTTGTATATGCTGCTGCTGCAAAAAAACCGCCCAAAATACCCAGGAAATGGGTATATGAAAAGCTCATTCCAAAAGGTTTGGTTATGAGAACAACGCCGAAAAAGCCTATAAACAGTGCCAGCAGTGTTTTTTTGTTTAAACGTTCATGCAGAAGAAAATAGGCAAACAGTGTTACAAAAAAAGGAGAGGTTTTGTTCAGAGTTATCGCCTCGCCCAAAGGAATAACGCTAATGGTATAAAAAAAGAGGATCATTGCCATAAATCCAAAAAGCCCGCGGGTAAAAAGCATATAAATCTTTCCGCCTGTAAGTTTTGGTGCCGTATGTTGCAGCGTATACAGTATAATAAAAATTCCGATAAGATTGCGAAAAAAGACAATTTCCAAAGCAGAAATATCTTCGGAGAGTATTTTAGTCAACGCTCCGTTGAGTGCAGAAATCAAAGCCGCACCAAGCATAAAAAGTATGCCGCTCTCTACATTTTTCAACAAGCCTCTTCCTTTTGTACAAAATTCAAAGCTTTTGGATTTACATATGCAAGCTCATACCATTGCCTTTTTGTGGCAATAAGTGTGAGTCTTGCAGGATTACAGGAACGTGAAAGTGCCACATAAAACTGAGAAGGTGCAAAAATCTCATTGGTCTCTATAATCAAATCTTCGATGGACATCCCCTGTGACTTATGGATGGTTATCGCAAACGCAAGTTTTATTGGAAACTGATAGACCGTAAAAACATTCTCTTCCAGCATCTCTTTTTTTCCCTCTACACTCTTTTCTTTCCATACGGCCTTACTTTGTGCACTCGGCTCAAGTTTTACTACTTTGCCGTCATTCTTTTGCACATACACATAGCGCTCATCCACATTCACAACAGTGCCTCTTTCTCCGTTAAAGTAGTTCCAGGCGTTTCGTGTAAACAAAACAGGAGCACCCACTTTCAATGCAAGTTCTTTATCTATTCTGGCATCATCCATAAAACGCTCCACTTCTTTGTCCTGCGTTGATTTGAGATGTTTTACAATCTGTGCTTCCTTTACATGTAAAGCCTCATCTATAAAATCAAGCTGGGCTTTATTGTGTTTTGCAGCCGAAGCATTTTTGCCAAACAAAAATGTAAACTGACTCAAATCAGCGGGCAATGGCTTTATAAATTCGTTCAGATGATTATGCGTCTGTTCATCTATCCTGCCAAATCGCACTGCATGTAAAAGCTCTATGAAACGAAGATCATCTGTTCTGTAGATATGTGTCAGTTCCACTGTTTCAAAAGAGAAATTTTGCCAGGCAGGTGATTCAAAAGCAAATTTTACTTCGCCATAACCGCGTACAACCGGGGGGAGTTGCAAAAAATCACCTACGACCAGCAAAGAGCCATTAAAATCTGCCTGCTTAAGACGCAGTTCTATCATTGCAAAAAGTGTATCACTGACCATGGAAATCTCATCAATAACGATTAAATCCATGCTCAATATCAGTTTTTTAATCTTCTTTTTAATTTCAAATTTTGCATTTTTTTGCAACTCATCCACATCCGAAGCAATCCCCAAATCAAAAAAGCTGTGCAGTGTCTGCCCACCTATAAGTGTAGCAGCCATTCCGGTTGAAGCCAGTTTTGCAACTTTTTTTGCCTCCCTCTCAAATGCTGCAATAATTTCTCTTGTAACAGTCGTTTTTCCAACACCGGCACCGCCTGTTAAAAAAATATTCTGTTTCCTGTCTAATTTATCAAGTATCAAGGCTTTATAATTCATACACGGATAATAGCCATTCTTAGTATAATCTCAGATTAATAACTGTATACTTTCTCTATAACATAATAGGATTCGTTCAAATATGAATAAAAAAATTTTAATTGTAGAAGATAATAAAACACTGGCAAAACTTATTGCAAAAAAGCTACAATCAGCACTTGGGCTGACAGTTGATGTAGCATATTCGATGGCAGAAGCAAAACTGTTCATCGCACGATATACATACTTCATAGCACTTTTAGATATAAATCTTCCCGATGCTCCAAATGGAGAGATTGTTGATTTTGTGACAGAAAAGAATATTCGTACAATAATTTTAAGCGGAAATATTGACAAGGAATTCAGAAAAAAGATTCTTAAAAAAAATATAATTGATTATGTCAATAAAAGCGGTGTAGATGATATAAATTATATTATTCATGCTATACAGCGTCTGCAAAACAATGCAAAGCACAAAGTGCTTGTCGTGGATGATTCAAGAGTTTTTAGAAAACAAATGCAAACAATGCTGGAAAATCTTTTTTTTCAAGTCATCAGTGTAGCTCATGGAGAAGAAGCAATCGGCATGCTAAAGTCACAACCTGATATCTCTCTTGTTCTGACTGATTACAATATGCCTGTTATGGATGGTCTGGAACTTGTTATTGAAATCAGAAAAACATATACCAAAAACGAACTCTGCATTCTTGTTCTGTCTTCAAATGAAGATGAAGAGATAACGGCACTCTTTTTAAAACACGGAGCAAATGACTATGTTAAAAAGCCTTTTTCCAAAGAGGAATTTTCCTGCCGCATTAACAATTCCATAGAAGCTTTGGAAAATATACAGATGATCACAAACTACGCGAACCGTGACTACCTCACAGGGCTGTATAATCGCAGATACTTTTTTGACACAATAAATGAATATATCGACGAAGTTAAAAACAGCGGTGAAAGATTTGCCATCGCGATGATAGACATAGATCACTTTAAAAATATCAATGACACTTATGGTCATGATATAGGAGACAAAATCATCATCGCCCTCGCAGATATCCTGAGAAGTTCTACAAATCCGCATGATATTGTAGCAAGGTTTGGAGGAGAAGAGTTTTGTGTTGTACTGAAAAATATCAATCAGTACAGTGCAGAAGAAATTTTCAACAGACTCAGAGAAGAAGTGGAAAAATTCTCATATCATCTAAAAGATGACAAGTATATAAATTTCACTGTCTCAATAGGTACAACACTCTTTAACGAAGAGGAATCTCTTGAGGAGAATATTAATGCAGCCGATATGCTTTTATACAATGCAAAAAAGAACGGAAGAAACCAGGTTATTTTTCAAGCCTGATCCAGTTTTATCAGTGTTCCAAACGGAAGTTCCTTTTCCTTGGAACTTATCCATTTCACCTCATAATTCGGTGCATTTTTCGGAAAAACTCCTTCGAGATCTGTAAAATACAAAAGCAGTTTCACATCATCAAAGTTTTCTTCTATAAAGTGAAACACAGGACGAAAATCAGTTGCCCCGCCGCCTTTTACATCAATTTCCAATCTTTCTCCACTGTAAAAAGTACTGTGTGATTGGATTTTTTCATCGCATACAAGCAGTTCAATCTGATAATTTTGCACCAAAGTCATCAAAAAGTTTACTTCACTCAAGAATTCATTTAAAAGCACTGTATCAATGGAGCCGGAACTGTCCACTGCAATCACAAGACGGAAAGTCTGAGAAATATTCGAAGGCAGGTATATACCCCTGTAGAGCAGTTTTTTAGAAGGCGGCATCATGACATAATCATCTCGAAAATACGGGTCAAGTGCAATCCTCAGTTCATTTCGCCAGTCAATTTTTCCAAAATCACCCAGTTGGAAAAAACGCTCAATCGTCACCGGTGCTTCGCCTTTGTGCATTTTGGATTCCAAAAGAGCAATGGCTTCCTCTGCAAAAAGCTGTTCTTGCAAAATTTCTTCTTGCAACTGTTGTTCTGAACTCTGTTGCTCCTGCCTATTGTTCTCTTTTTGCTCTACATCACCTGCATCATCGGCTTCATACTCCAAGTCTTCGTCATCACGCAGGATATCATCTTTTAACTCGGCATAAATCTCTTCCGCATACATCCCGCTGAAACGTTCCCGGTATTGTGCACCATAGGGCATATCCAAGCCGTTTTGTACAAGCATATCATTGACTGCCATATCCGTAGCCATCTGCCACAGCCAGCCACTGCGTTTGTTTTTACGCATCTCATGAGCCAGGCTGGCATGCATCGCCCCGTTGGCAAAGACAAATTCCATTTCACTGAGTTCCAGATTTTTCAGATAATCGCTGTTGATTTCAAGCTTTTTACCGTCACTTTTAAAGGCTTCAATATCATCATTAATCACAACATCGATTTTGGAGGCAAGGGTTCCAAAATAAGGATATTCAAGCAAAAGTTTTGCTTTTGCCTGCGAGATTTTTTCTTCTGTTTTTTGCATATTTTTCCTTTACTCCTGTTTTTCGGAACGCGAACTTCAGTCCGGACGAAAGTGGCAAGACTATTGCAACAGCCGGCACTGAAGTACCGGTTCCGAAGAGATGCTGTATTTTGGTAGCCAAACTGAAGTCCGCGTTCCGAAAAAACTACACATCCTCCCGGAATCGGTACTTCAGTGCCGACTGTTTGAACTTTCTTGTCATTCTCAGCCCGGACTAAAGTACGGATTCCGGGGAAAACACCCTTTGAGACCAGTGTGTTCGTGTCGGCTATTGCAACAGATAGGAAAACTTTTTTACCCACTCTTTAAAGACGGTTGAGCCTTCCATAGTGATGCCCGCTCGTTGTAAATCCTGTGCTATCATCACGGCAAACTCCCCTTTGAGCTTGAGCGTATATCGGAGTAAATTTTCCAATCGCTCATCGCTTGGATTTTGCAGATAGTGACTCACCAGTCCAGAGCTCAAAGCATACAAAACATCGACCTCATCACTGTAAACAAAATCATCTGCACTGAGTATCTTCCCAATATCGGGCAGCCTGTCCATCACTTTTAAAAAACTCAAAAATGAAACGGCAACATCCCGTCCTACCGCACCGCTCACTGTTTCCAAAAGCACAGATGCAGGCAGAGCACTTTGTAAAATACTCCCGACATATTCCCAGCTTCTGGGTGTTGCAAAACTTTTATGCTCTTTTTTTGCATCAAAGGTAAAGAGATGCTCGTTTTTGTAACTTATGTAGGCAATTATGCGACTGTCAAGTCCGGATTTGTATGCCCAGTTGCGCCAGTCATCCACACTCACTTCCAGTTCAAAATGCACAAAACGGTTTGCCAGAGGAGCCGGCATCCGGTAGGTCACGCCTCTGTCACCCTCACGGTTTCCCGCAGCAACTATAGCCCATCCCTCAGGCAACTCATATTCACCGACACGTCTGTCAAGTATCAACTGATACGCCGAAGACTGCACGGCAGGCGCTGCAGAGTTAAGCTCATCCAAAAACAAAATCCCCTGGCCTTCACTCGGTAAAAAAGCAGGCGGAGCCCAAAGTGCGGTGTGTGACTCTTTGTCATAAAAAGGGATGCCTTTTAAATCTGTCGGGTCCATCAAAGCCAAACGCAAATCAATAAAACCAAGGTTGTTTTTCTCTGCAATCTGTTTGACAATCGAAGACTTTCCAATTCCAGGTGCTCCCCACAGAAATGTGGGCACTTTTTGCAGAACCAGTGCCTGCAGAGCCTGTGTCAATTCTCCTGCTCTCATACTAACCATCCTATCTTTTCACTTTGTATATGTTTTGAAAAGGTTTTGTTTGTTTTGACTGCCCGCTCAAAACGGCTCTCAAGCTGCAGTTGATATAAAATATCTACCGGAGTATTTTCATTGTTTGCCAAATTCAGAAGTATCTGCGCATCTCCACATTTAAAAAGTTCTTCCAAAATATTTTGCGGTGTCGCATTGTTGCGACTCAGCGCTTCACTGCAGTTTCCCTCTTTATAGGCAGATTCAAGAATATCTCTCGGCGTTGCACTGTTGGCATAAATTACTTGTCTGATTCTCTCATTATTTAGACAAAGCAGCTGTTTACATGTAATTACATGTAAACACTTGTTTGCAGCCAAAGCAAGATGAATTGTCTCATCGTTACATGTAACAAGCTCCTGCTGCATAGCTTCATTTAAGGTCTCATTTGCCGCCAAAGCATTTTTGCACTCAGACAAAAGTGAGAACATCTCCTCATCGAGCCTGATATTCTGTGCTGCAATCTCGGCAAGTTTTTTATTTTTTATCAACTCACGGGCTATATTTTTATCCAGATTGACATTGTACGCCATCGCTTCTTTTGTTGCTTCATCCCCTTTTTTTAAAAACATTTTCAACACATTTGTGGGCGTTTTTTCATGCAGGGCAAGTGCTTTTATAATTTTGGGATGTTTTTTGCTCGGCTCCAAAAAAGCAATGGCTTCTAAAAGCTGTTCGTTTTTTGTTTGTACTATCAGATGATAAATTCCCGTTGTCGCATACTGTACATTATGGTTTCTCTCTATATTTTCATAAAACCTTGCTATTAAAGCAGCAGAGACATCACGATTGTCATCATTTTCGAAAAAATCTTCACCGCCAAAAGAGTACATTTTTAAGAGTTTCAAAAAAAGCGCATCTTCTATACAGCTGTTTTGCAAAAAACTTTTTAATCTTTTTTTGTCATTGGAGAGTTTGAGACTCATAAGCAGCGTATCGCTGTCAATCTCTTCTGCCAAAAGTTTTTCAAACAAATCTATATTCATAAACTCATATTTTTCTTCTTCATAAAGGGTATCACTCAGGTTTTGCTCATACGGACTCATCATGCGCCCCTCAACAACAAGAGTAACCGCATCGGTAACTTCTTTACACAGGGTAATATTATGAAACTTCAGCTGTGACACAAACTCATCTTCACTAAAAGCCCTGCTCTTTCCAAGCAGCAATATGGTCTTATTTTTCAAATTCTGTAAATTCATACACAAATTATACACATATTTCAACTTATTCTTATTTAGTGTTATAATTGATCTCTGATATTTAAGGAATGGCAAATGAAGTTATACGCACCGTGGGAAAAAGCTTTTGAAAAAATTTCCACTCCTTTGGAAAATTTCATTCATGCACAAACAACAACGGGACTTATTTTATTTTTTACAACTATTCTTGCTCTTATCCTTGCCAACTCACCTTTTTCCGGACTCTATTATGATATATTTCATACGCCCATATCTGTTTCTATAGGTTCATGGAAACTTTCACAGTCACTCAGCCATTGGATAAATGACGGACTGATGACCTTCTTTTTCTTTTTGATAGGACTTGAAATCAAACGGGAAATTCTCATCGGAGAACTCTCAAATATCAAAGTTGCCATTTTGCCTATTTTTGCAGCTGTCGGCGGTATGGTTTTTCCTGCACTCATATATATGAGCATCAACACAGACGGTCCCGGTGCAAACGGCTGGGGCATACCAATGGCCACAGACATAGCATTTGCCATCAGTGCCTTGGTGATTTTAGGACGCAGAATTTCTCCGGCACTTGTTACATTCCTGATTGCGCTTGCTATTGTAGATGATCTTGGGGCCGTTGTAGTTATTGCACTTTTTTACACCGAACAAATTCATATTCTCCCTCTTTTTCTGGCAGGTTTGTCATTTTTCATTATGGTGGCCTTTAACCGTTTTGGCATTCACATGCTTTTGCCCTATCTCATTGTAGGCATTTTTATGTGGCTGTTTATGCTCGAATCAGGTATCCATGCGACAATTGCCGGTGTTATTGCCGCTTTTGCAATTCCCTCCAAGCCCAGCTATACTCCTTTGGATTTTACAACACATACCAAAAATCTGCTTGACGAATATGATAATTATCCCATTGCCACCGATCACACAATGCATGAAAAACAAAGAGCCCTTTTGCAAAACCTCAAAGACAGAATTGACTTGGTAAGTTCTCCTGCTTTGAGGCTTGAGCATGCGCTTCACCTTCCCATAGGACTCTTTGTCATTCCTCTTTTTGCACTTGCAAATGCCGGTGTCAGTTTGGATTTTACATCATTTAGTCAAAGTCTAGCCAATCCTGTCTCCCTGGGTATAGTATCTGGGCTTCTGCTGGGCAAGGTCATTGGTATATTCGGGGTTTCTTACCTGAGTGTGAAGCTCGGCATTGCCAGACTGCCGCATAACAGCAGCATGAGTCAGCTGTTTGGTGTTGCCATTTTGGGCGGTATTGGTTTTACGATGAGTATTTTTGTCGCTGATTTGGCCTTTGCAGGCAACAGCACACTGATTTTTCAGGCAAAAACAGGAATACTGCTGGCCTCATTGCTTGCAGGTTTTTTGGGCTTTGTCTGGCTGAGATTTGTTGTCTCTAAATAGCCTCAATCGTGTTTCTTCCGTTCTCTTTGGCACAGTAAAGCATCTTATCCACAATCATTACATATTCGTCAAGCAGGGTATGCCTGTATATTTTATCAGGCTTAATCCACATAGCCCCCATGCTTACAGTGGCCTGTAACTTTTGTCCATCCGCTTCAAGTACCGCGGCTTCAAAAGCCTGGCGTATCTTTTCCAATACTTTGAAACCTGCCTCTTTTTGTATGGCTGAGAGAATTATCATAAACTCTTCGCCTCCGTATCGGATGACAATATCAGAAGTTCTGATATGTTTTTTCACAATTGCAACAAAAAAATGCAACATTTTATCTCCGGCGACATGCCCGTAGGTATCATTTATATTTTTAAAATAATCCAAATCACACATTGCAAGAACAAAAGAGTTCCCTGTGGCATAAGAGAGTTCGTATTGGGTTTTAAATATCAGTTCCAGGGAATTTCGATTGAGCGCACCTGTCAGATTGTCCTTGGTCATTTTTTTATTCATCTCGATATTGTCAATAAGTGCCAACTCTGTACCGATGCTCAAAGAGATAAGCTCACATTTTTCCAAATAGGAGATAAGTACATGATACTCCGATGTTTTTAAATTTACAAATATTTTCTTTGCAAACATATGCAAATCATTATGCAACCGTATCAGAGCCTTGAGCTTTGAATTGTTTTGGATGATTTTTTTTGCACTGTTGTGCAGCCAGTGTCCAAATTCACACTGCATCCCGTCAAGTTCGGGAAAATCATTTTTGTCAAAACTGTTAATATGTTTTGCCAAATCATTCAGCCAGTTTAAATGCGCTTCATAATGTTTTATGATAATGTCTTTGTCCAAAAGATCAGATAAAGAACTGAGCCGATTATTATTGACCGTATAAATCTCCTGTGTATATCTCGAGAGATAAATATAGGCAACACCATTGTTTATCTCTTTAAACAGGGATATGAGATTCAAAATTTTATTACTCTCAATATTTTGCGCAATTCTGGATAACAAAAGGTTTTTCAGCCCGTATATTTCGTTGGTCATAATAATGTAAGGAACATTCATCGAAATTTTATACATTGCCAGCTCTTTGTAGAGAGTATTTATATCATTCGAAGTGAATGACTGATGAAATAAATTAATAATTCGCAGATAAAACTTTTTTATCACCTGCTCACAGGCATATGATTCTATACAGGTTAAATATCTGTCTCTGAGTTCGGTATAAATCAGCTCCGAATCACCCTCTAGAACCCCGGAAAAATCATATTTCATTTCTCAACCTTTATAAATGTTCGAACCTGCAAGACTCTGTATTGTGTTGCGTATTATACCAAATTCTCCCAAAATCTCAGGCGTATCTTTATACAATAAAGGAGAGTCCAAGTCTACATACTTTACAACATCTCTGTATGCAAAGGCAAGACAAAGAGCCGCATGTATGGAGACAGGTCCCTCCAGCATAGACCCCAGCATACACTCTATGTTGTTGGATCTGGCATACTCCAAAATCTCCTGTGCCCTGCTCACACCGCCGCACTTCATCAGTTTGACATTTATCATATTTGCACAGCCCTCTTCATACACTTTTTTTACATCTTCAAGAGTAAATACCGCTTCATCCGCAAGAATGGGAACAGTGCTTTTTTGGGTTATTGTTTTGAGGCTCTGTAAATCATCTGCAACTACAGGCTGTTCAATCAGGCTTACATGTAATCCCGCTACCGCCTCAACATAGTACAGTGACTGTTCAAGATTCCACGCCTGGTTGGCATCTATGAGCACCTCTGCATCTACAAGCGTTTCACTAATCATTTTTGTAACTGCAACAGCATGCTCCAGATCACTGCCAAGCTTTACTTTTAAAATATGAAATCCATTGTCAAAAGCTTTTTTCGCATCTGAGAGCATTATGTCTGCATCATTGAGACTGACAGTAATATCGGTAAAAATCGGAGAAAAATCTTTTGTACCGAGATACTGTAACAGTGTCTGATTATTCTGTTGTGCCAGCAAAGAGACAACTGCCATATCAAGAGCGGCTTTTGCACTCGAACCCATTGTGCTGCCATGGATTACATGTAAAGCCTCACCCGGCGTCAGACCAAGCAAGGCATCTTGCAACCCGCCAATCGCATTTGCAATGCTTTGCAGGTCTTCTCCTGTCACTGCTTTGGTGGCAGGCGCTTCACCATAAGCGAACAGACCATTGTCCCATGTAATCTTTAGCCGTATAAATTCAACATTTTCCACCCGTCGCAGCGCGGTAACAAAAGGGGTCTTCAACGGAATATGCAAAACCTCAATAAAAATATTTTTTATCTTCATACTACTGATGCTGTTTGTCCGAACATGGAATATGCCTTTGTGGTTTTTTTACTAAAAGTATAACAAAAAATTATTATTTCTTCTCTATATGTTCCTGAACTGGCTAATTAATATTTAATTAATTCATCAAATTGTACAATGTCTGATAATTGAAGTTCAACAGATGGAGTTACCAACAATCGCATGCACAATCTATACGAAATTGGAGCCTGGCTCACACAACACAGTGCATCTGTGATTGAACAATGGCTGAATGATCCAAAGATTCTCTCTATATTTACACAGCACAAAATAAATCGCCAAAAATTTTCCAAAAATTTTGCAACAGCTATTCTTTCCCATGCGGTTGATGTTATGCAGGCAAAAAAAGAGATGCAAAACTGTCCGAGTATGAATAAATTTGTCGATTTGATGCTCAAGAACAATATTACTGCAGATGAGATTTTATCCTCTGTGTTACCCTTCGCAGTACTGTTTTTAAGCATCTGTTCCAGCAGTCTGCTGAGACTCCAAACAATGTTGCTCTGATGATGTCTCTTTTGAAAATATTTGATACAAATCTTGCAGGGGTTATGAAAAACTTCAGTCGCGGCAAGTATGCACATTATGTCACACAACAAAAAGAGTTGCAGCTCAAAAGATATCTGAAACGTTTGCAGGTTATTCTTGATGCACAAAACAATATCATTTTTAAACTGCACAATAATGAAATTTATATTGCCAACAAAGCACTCTACAAAACAGCAGGTGTCAGAGACCTCAAAGAGTACAAAACAAAATTTCCCTCTGCCTTGGATTTCATTAGCGACAGCAACTGCCACAACTCTTTTTTCAGAGTAAAGGATTATGAGGCTTGGATAGAAAAAATTATACAAGAGTACAAAGGTAAATGCGAAGTACGCCTTTTTGACCACCTGACACAGCAGATGGTAGTTATGCAACTGCATGTAACCCGGGTAGAAGAAGAAAACAATTTTGTTTTTACTCTTGAGAATATTACAGCACAACAAAAACAAATCAATGTCCTGAAAAAACTTGTCTACAAAGATGATCTGACAGGGTTGGATAATTTACGGGGATTTGAGGAGATGATTGCTCAAAAACTTGCAAAGCTGCCAAACAGTAATTTAAAAATTCTCATGCTCTCGCTCAAAGGCTTCAGCCAATACAGTAAATACCATACACAGCAAGAGAGTGAGCACATTATTCAAGAAGTCGCCAATGTGATACAGACAGAGTATCCTATAGACTCAGCACGTATCGGCAGCAGCCATTTTGCTCTTTTGTCAGATACACTCACACTTCAAAATGCCAATCAGCTTTTAGAGAGTATTGATACTGCCCTTCACGCAAATGTTGATGCAAAAGAGATACAAACAAATGCAGCCCTTATACTCCTGCATGATAAAGATACTTCAAAAAGTATTATAGAACGAGGAGAAATTCTGCTCAACAGTATTCAGAATTCTCCGCAAAAATCAATTACAGATGACGCCGCTTTCCAGGCAGAAAAGCAAAAACACTTAGAAGAACAGCATGTATTCTTAGCATTGATGAAAACTTATTATGACAAAGGAAAGAGCCTGTCTGTCACAAACTACTATATGGAAATACCCTTGCAGTCCACTGCAAAAATCATACATCTGACACACAATGAAATGACGCTCAGCATTCGAAAAATAGCTGCTGCAGCACTGCAGATAAACGACAAAATGTACATTACCATGCCAAAAAAACCAAATTTCAAGGCATATGTAAAATATGTGGATGTAAAAAACAGCCAAGTAGTTCTGGAAAACTTTCAATCTGCACAGTACTCTGCACTGGATCGGAGAAATATACATGTACGTATAGAAAACCCCATAGAAATAGTGCTGCAGTCACAAAAAGCACAAATTCCGGAAGAACTGCATACTGTGTCCCTTACGACTTTTGTTGTATATGTTCAGACTCTTTATGATATCCATATTGATTCGGAATTAACAATGCGTGTTCGCTTCTTTGAATCAGAAGAGAACTTCTTAGGAACGGTTGATAAAATCATGCCCGTAGACAACAAGTTTAAACTCATCATACATTTAAAAAATACGCCAAGCATTAAGAGTACACTCACCCCTTTTATATCAAAAAGACAGTTGAAAATTATTCAGCAGTTACAGGAAAAGGCCTCATATGTATAAACTCTCAGCAACTCTTCTCTATCCGATTACCGCTATAGTTCTGCTATCTCTATGCATGTTCGGTTTTTTTGAGTACACAGTTTCAAAAAGTAAAGAGGCAATTCTGACAAGTTATCTCAACAAGGCAAAAGAAGAGTCGTATATGTTCAAAACACTTATAGATGAATTCCCTGCAAACAAAAAGGAAGATGCACTCCAAAAGGGTATTTTTCAGTTGTCTCTCCAGTCCAATATCAAATATATTATGCTCGTCTCGGCAGATGAAAGAATACTCTATGCCAGTCGCAAGCAGGATATTGGCAAAAAACTCCAAGAAGTTTTTTCTGCAAAAAGGCTGCAGCATTACGAAAAAGAAATAAAAAATTTCTATGATTTTTCTATCCATCTTTTAGGCCAAAGTATAGATGTGACAATCAGAATTGATGACTATGGCTATCTGCTAATGCTGTATGATCTGCATACTCTGATCCTACAAAAAGAAAAAGAGATTTTTCAAGAGTTGCTTGCTGTCTTTTTCTTTTTGTTGTTTATCATTATACTTTTATTTTATCTTTACTATAAGCATTTTTTAATAAAACTGCACAAAATTTATGATATAACATCGACTTTCAACAGGAAGCAAAGCAGGGTAAAATCCCTTTATATTGATGACCTGCTTGAGCAAATTACAAATATAGCCAAGGAGTCTGAAATCATAGCCCGCGTTATCGAGTACAGCAATGATGCCATACTTATTACCGATGCAAAGAAAAATATTATTTTTGTCAATCCTGCATTTGAAAGAATCAGTCAGTTCACACGCGATGAAGTCATCGGAAAAAAACCCGAAGAGATCATCAAATCAAATCTCATGAGTGATGAATATTATGCCGACATGTGGTATAAAATTCATACATTTGGAAATTTCCAGGGAAAAATCATCGATAGGAGAAAAGACGGCACAGACTATGTTGTCTGGCAAAAAATCTGGGCCTTAAAGGAGCCAAAAACAGGAAGTATTACCAACTATGTGGCAATGAGCCAGGATATCACCGACTTAATCGCGAAACAAAAAGAGGTTGAACAGCTCGCTTATTATGACGCTTTGACCGGATTGGCAAACAGAAACTACTTTATACGCATTTTAAACAAACTGATCAAAAAAAGAAAAAAAGAGCATTTTGCACTGTTCTTTGCGGATATAGACAATTTTAAAGAGATCAATGAAACCATAGGCTACCATGCCGGAGACATCGTCATTCAAAAATTTGCTCAGTATTTGCAAGATACCCTCCGCGAAGAAGACATTATCGCAAGGCTCGGCGGCGATGAGTTTGCAATCCTGGCCTATGATATTACAAAACCGGAAGATGCGCTTGAGATAGGCTGCAAAATCAATGATTTTTCAAAACAAGAGCTCTTTATTGACAAGCACATCATTAATGTAAGTGTCAGCAACGGTATTGCACTCTATCCGGGTGACGGGAGCAACACAAAAGAACTTTTGGCAGCTGTCGATATTGCACTTTTTCGTTCAAAGAAAGAGGGAAAAAACAGGTGTACAATATTTCAAGCACGAATGCAGGAAGAGGCTGTGAAAAAAATGCTTATAAGGCATGAACTCAAAACAGCACTTAAAAACAATGAGTTTGAACTTTATTACCAGCCAAAATTCACTGTAGACGGTAGGAGCATTGCCGGATTTGAAGCACTCATCCGGTGGAACCATCCAAAAAAAGGTTTTATCCGGCCTGACCATTTTATCCCTGTTGCTGAAGAGAGCGAAATTATAATAGATATAACACAATGGATATTCCGGGAAATCAACACGGTATGCAAAGAATTAAACCAAATCTGCAACAAATTTACGATTGCGGTAAATATATCTGCGCAGCATTTCAAAGAACATAATCTACTTGAGCATATACAGACTTATATTGACAAACAATGGATAGACGGTGGACATATAGAGCTTGAAATTACAGAAAGTGCTATTATGAACAATATACAAGAGGCCGTGCAACAGCTGACACAGATTCAGTCTTTGGGCATCGATATCTCTTTGGATGACTACGGGACAGGATACTCGTCTTTGGCCTACCTGAAAAATCTGCCAATAAACAAAGTAAAAATAGACAAATCATTCATAGACGAAATATGCACAAACAGAAAAGACTATATTATTGTGAAATCCACAATAGCGTTGGCTGAAAATTTGGGAATGTGCACTATTGTAGAGGGGGTCGAGGACAAAGAACAGCAGCAGCTTGTGCAGGAGTTTGGCGCTACCTATATACAAGGGTATATTTTTTCCAAACCTTTGAAGAAAAAAGATGCGGTCCAACTTCTACAATTAACTTTGCAGTAATATGTAAAACTTAATATTTTGAGCAGTATCTTTGTTGCAGATTCATGCAAAAGCCATATAGATAAAAAACGGATAAAGCAAAAGCCCTGCATACGGCAAATACGGTCCTATGGGAGTCAGCAATACCTGGGCAAACTCTTTTGATATCTCTTTTTTTATAAAAACCTGATCAATCATAATAATTTTACTTACAATATCAGCAGTTTTAAAAGAGAGTAATGCCAAAGCATAGGGATTATAGTGGGTATAAAACAAAAACCAGACGGCAAAATAAAAGGTCGGGTGCATAATCAGAAAAAGAAGAACATTTTTATGATAATAGCGGTACATCCGTGCCAACATGTCCATAAGTGTCCCAGCCTTTTGCCACTGCACTTCATAAAACTCCAAAAGCATATACAGCACAATAAAGACAATAAGATAATCCTGCATCAAATTTCACTCACTTTTTTTGTAAGTATAGCAAAAGAAAAATAAGCAATATTTCGGAATTGGTACTTTCTATGCTAAAGCATGACTTGTGAGAAAAACTAAATTTTTTTCTGGAGTGCCGACTGTTACTGCTTTTCCTGGCACTCTCAGCCGGCAGTTCTCGGAACCGGTACTTCAGTGCCGGCTGAGAGTGGCAGGACTATTGCAACAGCCGGCACTGAAGTACCGGTTCCAAAAAAGATGCCTGGCTTTAAAAATCAGAACTTGGAGTTCTGCAGTTTTCTTTTCCGTTTGGTGTGCTTTCACTTGCGTCAAATCCGATGGTTACACCGCTTCTTTGCACCAGGTCTCTTGCATCCTCGATATCTTCATCTTCGTCTTCCACAGGTCTTACAGTACTGTGAATGATGATTTTGTCACCGTAATCTACAGCCTGAAAAAAGTGTTTCATGCAAAACTCTTGATTCATACGACACTCTAACACTCTTGCCTTGTTGATCATGTCTTCTCTTGAATCAAATGTCATATTGTTTTCAAATCCGCTTTTTTTAAAGCAACTGCATTCTTTGTCAATTTCTATTGTATACATTAATATTTCCTTTGTATAGAGTAATCTCTGTTTATATCACTTTGCGCTTAAAAGTATGGTTAAGAAAACATACTATTAAAACTCTTTTATAACTTTAAAATCACCTGATTCATACGAATATACCTTCTTCGCTTTTTTGTCAATGATAACAGGTCGTATCCACTCATTTAAAATAAACTCTTTGGCCACCGAATTTTCAACCGCCTTGCCCACTGCTTCCAAAGGAGCTTCCATATACGTAAGCAATCTGACAGGTTCATGATAGGCTTTACCCTCCAGCATAACAGATTGCGTAGGAAGTCCTATTTTAAGGTCACCGTAATTACCGTTAAAAACCCCGACTTTGGCAACAATATTGTGGTAGACTTTGGAACCTGCCCCATAAACGGCATTGTCTACTGTAGAAAAATAGTGTTCCATGTTGATCCACTCGCCTACAATAAGAGGTCCGTTGAAAATTTTTGTCAGAATATCCGCATTTTCATTATCCAAAGAAGCCTCATACGAGTGCATAAAGAGTCTGTTTTTAAATGCCATATGTTTTATAGAACTTCTTGGACCGGCAAAAACACCCATATTTCCTGCCAATCCCCACTCCGGCCTTGGTTCTGACCAGTCCATTGATTTTACAATGATATCTTCCTGGCTATTTGTATACGGCAACTGGGTGATTCTCTCCTGACGCGAAATTTTTGAAGCTTCTTCAAAATCCTTCATAACTTTTGTAAATTTTGTCATCTCTTCTTGCGTTAGGATGTCTGTATCATAAAACTTTATCTCATCTGTACTCGTTACATGTAAAGCCGGCATAAATTTAACATCATCAGGAATGACAATCCCTTTTTTGGCTATGGCCTCTCTTACATCTTGCGAGTTGGCTATCATACAAAGAGCTCTGTTGTTTGGCAAACTGCTGCTCCCGCCACATGCGCCACAGTCAAGTGCCGACTCAAACGGATTGTTGTCCGAAACACTTTGGTGTCCACAGAGAATGACGAACTCGGCAAAATTATCCACCTGGCCTATCATCATCAAAAAGCTGTAGAGGTATTGCACTTTCTCTTCAAGAGTAAATCCGACCATTTTGAGTTTGTTCTTCTGATACTCATAATCTTTTCGTGTTATTTTATACTTTGTGCGCAGTTTTTCCAGCAACTCTTTTGGAATATCCAGTGACAACTCTTCTTCAAAAACCAAATGATCGCGAATGGCCTGAATCTCTTCTGCCGTGTACTCCTGCGATGCACTGTTTTTCAAAGCTTCTACAATCACATATCTGTGCATTTTATTGACATACATTTCTATCTCTTGATCTGAGAGTTTGTCCAGAGTATATGTGGTTTTAGGTTTTTGTGCCTTAAAGCCGGACAAAAACCTGTTTGTTTTTCTTGGAGAAAATGTTTTTCCAAAAAGGTTTATTCCGAAGATCCAGCCGATTGCCTCTACCATTATATAAGGAGTATAAGGATTGTTTTTCAGATCACTTAAAACTTTTTTCGTAGTTTTGTTCATAATTTTTTTCGAACTGTACTCTTCATGCGCTTCTTTTGGCAGTTCAAATATAATATTGCCGGGTTTTACCACCGCCGGACATAAAAACTGTTCATGCGCCTTGTCAAACTCCACAAAGGCAATAGGAAAACCTAAAAAACCTCCTGCCCCGTATGTTACATAACTGCCTCTGCTCTCAAGAGATCTTCTCATCAGTTCCGAACGCACGTCCAGACAAAATGTGGCAGAAGCCAGAGGCCTCTGCCCATTAGCTGTTTGAGTCAGTTTCATCTCATCAATAAAAGCATGAATATAGCTGTCTTCAAGGGACTTCAGCCAGATATATCCTTCATGGGAGCGTAATGTTTCCATGATTTTTGCCAACTCTGTCAAGGCAATCTCTTTATTGTTCAGCTGGGCACTTGAGAGGTGTACCTGTTTGGCATCAAGTTTGAGTTCATCCTGCACATAGTTTTCCAAAATCTGCTCATAATTTTGATGTTCCTGTATAGCATCTATATATTTGCCGGGCAGATCCCCTTTTGCCTGCAGTATTTTCAAAATGACACAGGCACTGTTTTTTTGCACAAAAGAGTCCAGCAATTCAAAGTTCTTGATTTGTCTGTGCTGAAGGTAGGCAAGTTCAAAATAGAGTCTGATAGCCATATAGTCCATCAGTGATGACGGATACTCCTGCTGTGAAAAATAGTCAGGATCCTCGGAACGGTACTTTATAAATCCGGCCCATCCGTGCAGTTTTAAAATATGCGCGAGCAGATACTGCTCGACATTTTTCACTTTCAGTTTTTGTAGCGCTTCATTCACAAAAGATTCGGAATCCTTGGCATAGTCAAAGTTTTCATACAGTTTGAATGTTTCAAACATTCCCAGTTCTCTGTTTGGCATAGTGATGGTTGTCTGTTCCTCATCCAAAAACCTGGTGATATACTCAATAATATCTTTTTCTATCATCTCTTTGTCATCACGATCAAAAAGAATATCATTGATCTCATAGAGTGTCATATGCTTTGTCAGTTTTTCTATCCACTTTTCTTTATTGTGATAGAAAAACTTTTCATCAAGATATGCCAACAGATCTTCATCAATTTCATGTTCGTTTAAATCTGCAGTGCTTCTAAGACTGTTCCATTTCGGATTGACTTCTATCAGACATTTTTTTGCCAGATCATAATGTTCTTGCAATCCGTCACTTTTGAGTATCTCTTTTAAGTTTGCTTCGAGCAAATCAGAATTGATTTTGCCTTCTTTGTAAAGATTCAGATAATACGACGGCTGCATGTAAACATTCCCGCCAAAGATACTCTGCGCCTTGGCCACTCCCTCTTTAAAATGGAGATGTTCAAAACCTTTTAAAGGGTTGTGATGAATAAATGCACCGATTGGCCAGTAATGGGGTACCGTTGATTTGACAGCATCAAGTTTTTGCATGATTGTACTCATAAAAGCAGCTCCTTCAGTCCATATATACTCAGTCCGAGTAAGACTGTAACAACAGATAAATGCAACAGTTTTTCTCTAAAAGTTAAATCCACATAGTGAATATTTAAATTCGGCTTTCCAAAAAGTGACTTTTCCATAACTCTCATAGCCAAGAAAAAGTTTCCTATAAAAAGCGTTATAACAACTATAGACCAAAGCCCAAACGGTTCCCCCGTAAAGAGATAATTCAAAAAAAAGAGCGAATTGGGAAAGGGAGGATAGAGAGCTATACAAAGCAGATACACAGTGATATAGATGCTCAGATAAGGTGTGGCAAGTGTTATGCCTCTTACGGCAAGATAATTTGCACTGCCGTAATTTTTTTCATAAAACCTTCCTATAAAATAGATCCCAAGAAGAGAAACCAGCAAAGAGAGACTGTAAAAGGCTCCCTTGTCTTCAAAAAGCATAAAAAACGGAGCATTTATAAAAACAAAATAGTATCCGAGTTTATAAAAATTTGTTGTTTTTGTAGCCCTGTATATAGTATACAATGCACTGAAAAAAGATATCATGACAAGTGAAGTCGGATGTTCATTTACTATAAAAAAAGAGAGAACAATTGCACATAAAAGCAAAAATCCGCTCAATAAAAAGATACCTTTACTGCCAATCTTCTTGCTTTTTTCCAGGAAAATATAATAAGGAAATCCTGCAGCCAATACAAATAATAAAATACTAGATATCATAGTCTCCCTTTTTTAGAACGCTTAAATATTTCAAAATAGAACCCTTCTTTTGCCAGCAGTTTGTAAAAAAGCCACTTCATTTTGTTTGGTTTTATGTCGGCATTCGGAATTTCCACAAAATGCTGTTTATACATAAAGAGCCAGCCAATGGTCATAATGACAGCCAGCATAACCATTGAACTTGCCATCGTCACATTCAGTGTTGCCGCTTTGTAAAAGAGTAAGGCATCCTCACCATATAAAAAATGCTCAAGTGTCAGACCGATAAACTCATAGGTAAACAAAATCAGAACAAATGTACTGACAAGTGCCAGAATGACTTGTATCGAGTCAGATTTTGACACTTTAAAGAATGACAGGAAAAGCTGTGTTCCTGTCAACCAGGCAAAGGCCAGTATAACAATAGCCGCATTAAATTCAAAGAACTCTTCGCTCAATACCATTTTCACACCTATAAAAGCCAGAACAGGCAAAATGGTAAAAATTGCAATAAGATAAAAGAGTCTGTTGCTCCTGTTGCCTGTTTTATCCTCCCAAAATACTTTATAGGAGAGGCGTTCGGGTATATTAGGATCATGCCGGGCATATTTGATCAAAGCGCCTGATTCCAGGAAAAGTGTTGCCTTGAATATACCATGCACAATAAGATGATAGATGGCAAGTGAAAATGCACCCAAACCGATTTCCATGATCATATACCCCATCTGTCCTACGGTAGAGTATCCAAGAGAACGCTTGATATCTGAGACTACCAGCATTAAAGCCGATGCAAATATTGCCGTAAAAAGGCCTACGCCAAAAGCAATATTAAGCACACCCGGAGTCAGCATCAACAGGTAAGCAAGCTTATTGAGCAGTATACCGCCAACATTGACAACACCGGCATGCATCAATCCCGATACAGGAGTTGGTGCTTCTGAAGTGTAAGGCAGCCAGATATGAAACGGCACTATTGCCGATTTCATCATCGCGGCAATCAAGAAAAGCAGTCCTATAACAAAGATCACAGGATCTTCAACCGGACCCTTGGACATAAGAAGCCACTTTTCGCTCAATGTTGCAAGGTCCAGACTCTGAAATGTTTTATAGGTCAGTATCACGGCCAGTAAAAAAACCAGATCGGCACCTTTATGTATGTACATAGTCCATCTTGCATTTTTTACAGCTGTTTTTGAACCGACATTAAATGAAACAAGCAAATACAGACCGATACTCATCAGTTGCCATGCCAGAGCCAAAACAATCAGATTGTTACTCATAACCAGTAAATATATTGACGCAAAAATAAAGTTCAAAAGAATGAAAAATCTTTTATACCCTGCTTCGTCCCACATGTATTTCGTAGCATATTTACGAATGACGAGACCAAGAATTGCAACATAGGGTACCAAAACAGCTGAAAGCTGATTATATATAAGCAATCCGCCAAATCCCTTGATTTGTGTATCATTACTTATGACATAATACGCTCCGTACAGTCCGAGCAAGGCTATCATACTCGACAAAATAAGACTGATTTTCGGAATAAACTCTTTTTTCTTCACAAAAATCAGCAAAAATGCTATTACAATAGGAATACCCGGAATGAGCAGTATAATTTTTTCCATTAAAACTCCTGTTTTCTAATGCAGATATTTAGCTCGCCGGTGTATCAATAGCACTAAAAGCATCTAAATCAATATCATTCGATCTTTTTTTGTTTTTCACTATAGTCTTTTGCAGAGCATCCAAATCTCTTTCACCTGTACGGATACGTTCAACCTCCAACACAGGCACGACCCAGATTTTTCCTGCACCGTGATCTATATCCTGTGCATTTGCACGAATAGCCTCCATTGCTTTGTCTTTATATATCTTGTTGGGAACTATAACAATAACCATTACCTTTTCTGTCAATTCGGTTTCTGTACCGTCCCAGCAACCTTTTCCTAATACTCTTGTTACAGTAACACCCTGTATTCCCTCATCTTCTAAGCCATGCAACACATCATTAAGTGCTGACGGATCTATAATACTATTAACCTGAACCATATGGAACCCCTTTTTGTTTATATGGCAGCAATTTAAACATTATAACTTTTAAGCTCGGCTAAAAATAGAATCAGTCACAGATTACTACAGCTAATATTTAGGTTAAATCTCACTATACAGCCATTTGAGATAATCTGGCTATCCTAAGTGCTACATATTGTAACACCAATATATCCTCATTGCTTCAAAAAGTAGCATAAGACCCGGCAAAACAACTTATTTGTGCAGGTTTATTGTTTTACAAAAAATATTTATCTCATAAATTAAAGAGAATTTAAAGGACTTTCCAAGTAAACTCCCAACTGAAAACATAAAATGTTGCTGATAAAAAGTATATTTCTATATTTTTTGATGCCGCAAAATTGATAAAGATACTTAGAATTGATTGAATTTTCAATAGACTGGTATTTTATGTTTAAGTCATTTATAGGAGAAAAAATGTATTATGTAGCAAAAGTTAATGCTGACATGTGTGCAGAGTACAAGTGTAATACATGTACTCTGTATTGCCCGGAAGCAAATACACTCATGTTCGATAAAAGCGGAAATACATCTTGGGTTGATGTAGACAGATGTAAAGGGTGTGCATTATGTGTATACGTATGTACTGATATGCTCAATCGTGATTGTATTACGATGGAAATGCCTAACGTTGAAGCAGTCTAAGTCTAAGTTTTAGATTTAAGTAAAAAATAGAGTAAAATAAAAAAATCATAGGAGAACTTATGGCAAACCAAGGTCCTGCGTATTATTCACCATATCCTGCGGCTACGTATGAAGGTGTAATAACACCACCAGAAGGAAAAGCACTTTTATTAGAAGATGTGGTAGATGAAGAAACGGCAATGAGAGAAATTGCAAAACAGATGTTGACAAAAGAAAATGCAACAATTTTCCCCGGTCCACAAGTACTTTACGCATGGAGCGATGAAGCAAAAAGAAAAGCAACTCTTATCAAAGAGATGGCAGAAGTTCTGAATGCGAACATGATTCCAATGTATGACTACAGACCAAAATATCCAAAAATTGATGCTGAAGTTGAGATCAATCCAAATCATCCAAACTTGACGATTTGGGAAAACAAAATCAAAGCAGCAATTTTTATCGGTGTTCACTGTCATTATGCAAATGTTGCATTAAAGATTGTTAGAGCAGAAACAGACTGTTACACTATAGCAATGTGTGCTTTATCCGGACATGAAGATGCAATGGCTACTATTAGAGACCAACATGCTTCTGATCTTGAAAAGTTCATCAAAATAGCTAAAGAAGTTAAATCAGAGTTGGGAGTATAAAACAATGAGTAAACGAAGTGATATGACAAACACACACAACTGGTCTGGACAAAAATTAGTTTCAACAGACTATTTGCTTTTCGAAGCTCCTAGAGAGAAACACTTCATGACTGGTTCTGAAGTTTTAAAAGAAGCAATGAAAAGATGTACGGTAGATGCCTCGGTATCCTACCCAATTACACCGCAGTCAGAAGCAGCACACCTTATCGGTGAATTATGGGCTGAAGGGTATGTCGGTACTTATTTTAGAGGGGAAAACGAATTTGGTGTAATGTCTGAAGTTGCAGGCTGTGCAATGGCAGGCGCCAGAACAGTGACAACAACTTCCGGACCGGGAACACTCAGAGCGATGGAAAACTTTCCTCAGTGGTCTGGAACAAGAATCCCCTGTCAACTGGTTTTAATGGCTCGCGGTATTAACTCGCCACTGACTATTCAACCTGACAACCTGGAAGTTTCTTTTATGCTTGAAACCGGATGTATGATTTGGTATGCTGAAAATGTTCAAGAACTTTTCGATATGTCAATTGCAGCATTTACAGTAGCTGAAAAGCCTGATGTACATGTTCCGATTATTACAGTTGTTGACGGTTTCTTTGTATCACACACAAGAGAGGCAGTTATGCTTCCGGCTGATGATATAGCATTAGAGCCGTATGATCCGTACAGAGCTCCGTTGCCTCCGATTGATTCTGAAACACCTCCGGGACGTTTCTTAAGAGATCCATTTGTAATGAAGTCTAACTATATTTCGTATGCAACACACGCTTCTTGGCAGTGGGAAGTACGATCAGCGGTAGAGCGTTCACGCCCTTATGCAGAGCATTACTTGAAAGGTCTTATTCACATTACCGGTGAAGATGATGCAGAAATTGCATTCGTAACATGCGGAACGGCATCAAACCAGGCAAAAGAAGCACACAGAGAGCTTATGAAACTTGGTATCAAAACAAAAGTTATCAAGCTAAGAACAATCAGACCTTTCCCTGCGAAAGAACTTCTTGCAGCTGTTGAAGGTATCAAACACATATTTGTACCTGAATTCAATGTTGTCGGATGGCTGGAAAAAGAAGTAAGAAAAGAACTCTACAACAAGTGTGAAGCAGACATTATCGGCGGACCGAGAGTCGCTGGCGGTATGAGTATGCCTGCTGAAGCAATTATTGCGGAAGTAATGGAAAAAATCAACCCGGGAAAAGGAGCATAAGATGGCATTAGATATCTATAAAATAAATCCAGAATTTCGTGATATTATGCCTCAAGAGATTATAGATCTTGAGGAAAAAGCTACATGGTCAGTCAAAATGGACAAACCACGTGGTATCAAGGAACTTCCTGACACAAAAGAGTTGCTTGAAGAGCATTCACTCTGTGCCGGTTGTCCGGAAGCGGCTGCTCTGAGATATGTATTATCTGCACTGCCAAAACCGGAAGATACAATTATTGTAAACTCTACGGGTTGTACATCTTTAATGTTCCCGCATATCGCGCTTCATACTGTGCACTCACTTTTTGGTAACCAAAATGCGGTTGCATCAGGAATCAAAAGAGTGCTTGACTGGAGATTTCCGGATATTGAGAAAGATGTTGTTGTTTTAGCCGGAGACGGTGCTACTGTTGATATCGGTCTTGACTATACACTTCAGTCTTTCTTTAGACAGGAAAATATCACTACAATCTGTTTTGATAATGAAGTCTATGCAAATACCGGAGGACAGGAGTCTGGTGCTACAGCCAAAGGACAGGTCTTTAAAATGGCGCCTCTTGGTAAAAAGTTTGACAAAGTTCCTATGTGGGAATTGGCAACGACTTCAGGATGTCACTACTCTGTAAACATGACAGCTTCTGCTCCAAAAGCAGTTGCCAAAGCAGTCAGAGAAGCGATCTTGGTTGCAAGAGAAATCGGACCGACTTTCCTTAATATTTACACACCGTGTATTCTTGAAATCGGTTTAAGTGCAAATGAAGGCCTTGGTGAGATGAAAGATCAGGATAAAGACAGATTTGCATCTTACAAACATGTTTCACCAGAAGCAGAAGAATTTTTGAAAAAATGTAAAGAAGAAGGGCGTATATAATGGCAAAAGATTCAATAAAAATCAGAATGCCTGGCCTTGGCGGCCAAGGCGCGGTAACAGCAGCACACATTGCTGCTACAGCTGCAGATACAGAAGGTTACTATGCTGTATCAAATCCGTTTTTTGGTGCTGAAAAGAGAATGGCGCCATCTGAAAGTTATGCAAGAATAGGGACAGTGCCTATTTATGACAGAGGGGAAGTTATTTACCCTGATATCATTATGATTTTTCACCCGCAGGTTATTACTATGGGTAAATCATACACAATGCCTTTTTATGCCGGTATCAAAGAAAACGGCCTTGTAATCATCAACAGTGACAGAGATCTTTTGACTGATGATGATAAAAAAACATTGAGTGATTTGAATGTAAAAGTGCTTACAAAAGACTTTACTCAGTTTGCTATTGATATGGCGGGAACTGAACTTGCAACAAACATGGCAATGCTTGGAGCGCTTTTTGGAGCTTTGGGCACTGTAAGCAAGCCGGCTATTGAAGAGGGAATCAAAGACAGATTCCTGAAAAAATATACAGCTTCCGGCGGTACGGCTACACTTGACTCGGTTATTGAGAAAAAGTTCAAGAAAAAGAAAGAACTTATTCAAAAAAATCTTGATACTGCTTCAGCAGCATTTGACTTGACAGTTGATTGGTGTAAAGAAGTCGGATTTGAACAGATTTTAGAATCTCCAAAAAAATAGTCATAATGTAACTACTGTTATTCAACACAGTAGTTACTTTTTCCAAAATATACTATAATACTCCAGAACAATTTGTTCTATACAAACATAATTCCATATCATTAAAGGAAGATCCCATCATACAGTCATTTATAATTACAGGATTTTTAGGTGTTGGTAAAACTACCATGCTTACAAATACTGTCAAAAAATATTTTAAAGATAAGAAAATAGCAATAGTTGTCAATGAATTTGGTGATGTAGGAGTTGACAGTAAAATTCTTACAAATGTACACAGTGAGGTACTTGAAATTTCCGAAGGGTGCATTTGCTGTAAATTGGCACAGGAATTTGAAAGCGGTGTGAGTGAAATTATCAGCAAATACAGTCCTGACATAATTTTTGTAGAAACCTCCGGTGCATCAGAACCTTTTCCGATTTTCCTCTCTTTGCAGAACCTCGGTATATCAATAGAGGGCATTATATGTGTTGTCGATGCAAAAAACTTTGATACATACAAAGAGAACTCTACCGCAAAGTATCAGTTGGGCGGTTCAAACATTATCATACTCAATAAAGTCGATTTGGTAACACCTGCACAGCTTGAAGAAGTAAAAAAAGAGGTTATACAGATTAAAGAAGAGTATAACATTAAAAACAATCTCACAGGAGAGACAGTATTTAACAACTATATGATTCATTATGCCCAGCAGGGTCTGGTAAACAAAGAGGTATTTGAAGGCGTTTATAAAATAGATGAAGTCATCGGCCTGGCAAAAGACTACAAGCATCTTGATCATACCGGCAAAGACTCTATCACCCAAAAAGTAGCCTATCTCAAAGACAATGTGGCATTTAATGATATAGACCAGCTCCTCAGTGCCCTTCCTAAGAGCATCTACAGGACAAAAGGTATTGTAAAAGTGACTGATGTAGCCAATCCTATATTTATCAATTACTCCTTTGGTGATGCCAGCTATGAAGAGTTACCGGAGTATAAAGAAAAATCACTCTTAATCTTTATCGGTGAGAGCATAGAAGATGATATAAAACTACTCAGTCAAAAATTTCCTTTTTTGGTTCTTCCCCAATTCAGTATAAATAAGTAATTTATACTGTGTAAATTCTACACACCTCTCTTTGTGCTTTCTCTCCTAACTCCCTGCAGATACTAAAATTCCAATAGCGTCTACAGGGGAAATAGGCGAAAAAGTTACAGAATTTTTCCAAAAAATTAATCTTGATAAATTAAATAATTTTTTTATGTTTACTTTAAGAGTAAAGACAAAGAGAAATTATACCCCCTGTAGCCTCCTATATGCGGAGCTCTGTTTTCCCTGCTTATTTGGAATCCTTATCTTATAAATAATAATATAAAATGCTAATAATAATAATTCGCAAATTCAACTAGATGAAAGAAAATAGTCTTAAGATTAAAACATAGTTACTAAGCTTAACTGCGTGTTAGGGCATTTCGATGTAATTTATCGAAACTTTTTCGTATTCGTACTAAATAAGGAGGTAACAATGTTAAAAAAAGTAACAGAAGGTCCGGCTGGGTATATGCCTCAATCGGCACCATATATGGGAGTTGAACTTGCACCTGAAGGGCAGGCTTTGCTTTATGGAAATAAAGTAAGTGAAGAAGAGGCTATGAGAGATGCAGCAAGAGCATTGCTGACTCGAGATAACCCGACAATTTTCCCTGGTCCACAAGTATTATGGGACTGGAAAGATGATGTAGCTGCAAAAGCAGAAGCGCTTTTAGAGCTGGCGTCTGAAATTCCAAACTGTAAAATTATTCCAATGCCGGATTACAGACCAAAGTATCCAAAAATCGATGTGAAGGCAGAGATTAATCCTAATCACCCTAACCTGACGATTTTGGATAACAAGATCAAAGCGTGTGTTTTTGTCGGTGTACACTGTCACTATGCAAATCTTACTCTTAGAATGATACGTGCAGGTACTGACTGCTACACTGTAGCATTATGTGCCTATATGGGTCATGAAGAGGCTATGGCATCAATCAGAGACCTTCATGCAGACGATATTCACAAATTTAAAGAAATTGTGATTGAAGAAAGAAACAAACTAGGCATTGAGTGGGAAACTACTTTACCACCTGAAAATCCATCTTTACCTAAAGAAGATTTGACTACATTATCACCTGCTGATTATGGTGAGTACAGAAGTCTCATCATGACAAGAAAAGGTGAACATGTTACTGAAGTTGAATAAAGGAGATAATCAATGAGTCCAAATCCAGAAAAAAAATTAGAAAAAACATTAGTAGATATTAACTATCTGTTAAAAGAAGCTCCGAGAGAAAAGCACTTTATCACAGGTGCGCAGGCAATGGCAGAAGCTGTTAAAAGAGCAAGTGTTGATATGGCAATCGCCTACCCTATTACACCACAGTCAGAGGTAATGCACCTTGTAGGTGACATATATGCGCAAGGCCACATTAAAGAGTACTACAGAGCTGAAGAAGAGCTTGGTACCATGTCTGCTATTGCAGGTGCTGCAAGAGCGGGTGTACGTCTTTTTACAGCTACTTCAGGACCGGGACTGCTTCGCGGTTTGGAAGCTATTGTTTCTTGGCCAGGTCACCGTGTTCCGGCTGTCCTTGGAATATTGACACGTGTTATCAATGCACCATTGTCTATTCAGCCTGATAATATCGAAATGGCATATATGATGCATTGTGGTGCCGTAATGTTACATGCTGAAAACCAGCAGGACACATTTGACTTCACTTTGGCAGCCTTTGCTATTGCTGAAAAAGTTGATGTATACATTCCTGTTGCAGTTGCTACTGAAGGTTTCTTCGTAACACACGCAAAAGGTTATGTTGACATGACTCCGGAAGATATGGCACTGATTGAATTTGATCCGGTAGCCGCACCGGTTCCTGCGATGGACAATGAAACTCCACCTGCAAGAATCCAGCGTGATGCTCCTGTTCAAAAGTCAAACTTTATGTCTTACCTGATTCATGCTGTATGGCAACAGGAAATCTGGGATTCAAACAAACGTGCAATGAAATATATCTATGAATATCTTGGCGGACCGATTGAAGTGAAAAATCCTGAGTCTGAAGTATTCCTTATCGCTTCTGGCTGTGCAGCTGCACAGGCAAGAGAAGCATGGAGATATGCACAGGAAGCAGGTTTAAGCGTCGGTTTAATCAAAGTAAGAGCTATCAGACCGTTCCCGATTGATGAGATCAGAGATGCAGTGAAAAATGCAAAATCTATCATCGTCCCTGAACACAATATTATCGGCTGGTTATGTAAAGAAGTAAAAGCGGCGATTCCAAATGGCGGAATTGTTACAGAGGGACCAAGAGTATACGGTGGTATGACACTTCCGGTTGAGTTGATTATGAAAGAAATTCATAACTCACTTGGCTTAGAATACGACCTAAAACTATAAAAAGGAGATAAAATGAGTTTAAAATATATAACTCCGGCAGAGAGATTTAAAAAATATCTACCAAAAGATTATGTAGAGCTAGTTGACTACGGTCCGTTTGGAAAAACACAAGAAGAAGCCGGACCAGGTAATATGGGGCAGTTTAAAGAGCTCGTTGAAGAGCATCCGATGTGTTCTGGTTGTTGGATGGCATACTATATCAGACTGATTTTTGCTTCACTTCCAAATCCGGAAGATACAGTAACACTGGGTACAGCCGGTTGTGGCCGTTTGGCTATTTCTCAGGCTGCGGTACCGTTTATCTATGGTAACTACGGTGACCAAAATGCTATGGCATCCGGATTGACACGTGCGTTCAGATTACGTTTCCCTGACAAAACAAAAGATGTTATTACTATTGCCGGTGACGGCGGTACTATGGATATCGGTTTTTCTATGACTATGCACTCATGGATTCGTGGCGAAAAATTCACGACTATCATGCTTGACAATGAAGTTTATGGAAATACAGGCGGACAATCATCTGGTATGTCTCCAAAAGGTGCTGTTCTTAAAATGGCTCCAAAAGGGAAAGACTTCGGCAAAATGCCTGCAACAGAGCTTGCCAGAGCAGCCGGTTGTGTCTATACTGTAAGAATGTCTCCGACAAACATCAAAAAAGCGGCTAAGATTATCAGACGTGCAATCTTTGTTGCAAGAGAAGTCGGACCGACATTTATTCATGCTTATACATCATGTAATATTGAATACTCTATTCCTACACATGAAGTGTTTGCTGATGCAAAAGCACAGGAAAAAGATCGTTTTACATTTGAAGAATACATGACTGATGAAGCAAAAGAAGTCATCGAACGTGTAGAAGCTGAAGAAAAAGCAGCAAGAATGGCAAGAAAAGCTCAAAAAACAGAGGCGGTAAATTAATATGGCTGATAAAACAAGAAAAAAAAGATATAACATACGTATTTCAGGGCTAGGCGGACAAGGTGTTGTAACTACAGCACACATCCTTGGTTCAACAATGGATAATGCAGGTCAATATGCATCTTTGGTACCGTTTTTTGGTTCTGAAAAAAGAATGGCACCTGTTGAGGCTTATGTAAGAGCTTCAACAGAGCCGATTTATGAAGTTGGTGAAGTTGTATATCCTGATATTATCATGATTTACCACTCACAGGTTGTAACACACGGTAAGTCTTATACAATGCCGTTTTATACAGGTCTTAAGCCTGACAGTTTGATTATTATCAACTCTGAAGTAAATGTACTTGATGAAGATGATGTAAAAGTTTTAAAAGACTTAAGAGCTACTGTTGTTCAGTTTGATGCAACAAAACTTGCACTTGATACGGCAGGAACAGAGCTGGCAACAAATATGGCAATGATGGGTATGATGCTTGGACTTATAAACCTTGTCAGTATTGAAAACATTGAAACAGCGGTAAAAGAGAGATTCCTGGGAACATCATTTGTATCTTCAGGCGGTACAGCGATGCTTGACTCTGCAATAGAGAAAAAGTTTAAGAAAAAAGAAGAGTTACTCCAAAAAAATATGGATGTAATCAGCAAGACTTTTGAAATGGCAAATTCTATCGATTTGGATACTGCTGATTTAATTATTAAGTTCGACATATAAAAGGATAATAAATGTATTATGTAGCAAAAGTTAATTCTGACATGTGTGCCGAGTACAAGTGTAATACCTGTACTCTGTATTGCCCGGAAGCCAATACACTCATGTTTGATAAAAGCGGAAATACATCTTGGGTTGATGTAGACAGATGTAAAGGGTGTGCATTATGTGTGTACGTATGTACTGATATGCTCAATCGTGATTGTATTACGATGGAAATGCCTAACGTCGAAGCAGTATAATTTCTGTATATATAGGTCATCCTTTAGGGATGGCTTATACCCTCTTAAAATTTAAAAAATCTTTTATTATTTATCCAATTCCTTATAAAAAGTTACTTTTAGACAATAATGTTAAAATAATATAATTAAAAATCAAAAGGACCATAGTGGAAGTTTCAGTAAAAAAAATCGATGATATTAACTTTATCTTGAGTGGTACGATCGAAAACAATATAATAGAAAACAAAGTGGCAGAATTTAAAGAAAAATTAACACAAAAGACAAATAACGAGACGTCAAAAAGTGAAAATATTGAGCAGGAAGCAGCAGGCGAAGTTTTCAAAGAGTTCATCAATACCGGCATCAAAAAAGCAAATATAGACATAGATACTATTTTGGGACAACCGCTCCTGAAAAAATATGAACAGCAGGAGAACAATGTCTACTTCGAGGTCGCGCTCTCAACAAGTCCTCAAATCAATACAGATATAGACTATAACGATATCATCCCCGACTTCACAAAGCCAAAAGCCAATCCTGCAGCAGTGGAGGCCAAACTTCAGGAGTTTGCACAACAGCAGGCTCCCTTTACCAAAATAGACAAACCGCGGGCAGTAAAAGCAGGTGATGTTGCTGTCATCGACTTTGCCGGTTCTATTGATGGAAAACCGTTTGAAGGCGGCAGTGCAGAAAAATTCAACCTGAAAATCGGCTCCCAATCATTTATTCCTGGTTTTGAAGAACAGATAATCGGAATGGAGTATGGCGAGGAGAGAACCATTACCGTAACCTTTCCGGCAGACTACCAGGCAGAAGATCTGGCAGGAAAAGAGACTAAATTTGCTGTCAAACTTCATGAAATTCAACAGCAGGAAGCCCAAACACCCGATGATGCTTTTGCCCAAAAAATTCTAAGCGATCCCTCTGCAACGCTTGACACACTCAAAGAAAAATTTGCAGACCAGATTATATCCGAAGAACTTTCAAAACTGTATATGCAGGAGCTTAAGCCAAAGATAATAAATGCTTTAATTGAAAAATTTGATTTCACGCTGCCTGAGAATATCGTCGAGCAGGAGATAGATGCAAAAGTACGCGAAAAAACAAAAAGCTACACAGAAGAAGAGCACAAACAGTTCCTTGAAGACAAAGAGAAATTTCTTCAGCTAAGAGAATCTGTACGTGAAGATGCGAAAAGAGTTGTAAAAACTGCCCTTATCGTTGAAGCTTTGGCAAAAAAAGAAGGAATAGATGTTCATATACAGGAAGTGCATGCCGCACTGGGCTATCAGGCAATGATGACAGGCCAGGATGCCCAGGAACTTGTAAAGTACTATGAAGAGAACAATCTTATGACATCTGCCAAAATGGGTCTTACCGAAGATAAACTTTTTGGAAAACTCCTGGGATTTCATAATCAGTAAAAATCCAATGATTCAAAAAATCTGGGACTGGGCTGATAAAAACAATATATCCGATTTAGAGTGGATAGCGCATGATTCCTATCTCAAAGGTGGCTATTTCAGAGGACTTCCGAGAGACAAAGAGTCATTGCTCGGACTGCAGGAGCTCAATCTTCTTGGCAGTCAGCTTTCAGACTTGCCGCCGGAAATAGCCTGTCTTAAGAATTTAAAAAAACTTTATATGCTGGGAAACCGGTTGAGGAAACTGCCCCCGGAGACAGGTCTTCTGACACAGCTTGAAGAACTTTATCTTGCAGGGAATCAATTGGAAGAACTGCCAAAAGAGATAGGGTCTTTAAAAAATCTGAAACTTCTTCTTTTGCAGGAAAACAGACTCTCAGGCATACCAAGAGAGATCGCTTCGCTCAAAAATTTAAAAACATTGGAACTGGGCGCAAATCAGCTTTCATCCCTTCCTGCTGAAATCGGACAATTGACAAATTTAACCAAGTTGACTTTCTGGAAGAATCGGCTGAGCACCCTGCCTGACGAGATTGAAAATCTGCTAAACCTGGAAGAGCTGGACTTCACTTACAACAGGCTTTCATTAACCCAAGGGCATGCCCAGTGGCTGGACAGGCTTATGCAAAAAGGCTGTTGTGTTTCTATATAAACAGGTGGCTCTTGTCAGGATTTTTTTCCTGATATTTGACAATATACGAACATTGCGCCACAGCTTTTTTATTCTCTTTTTCTATCTCTTTGAGCACATCTTCAAGCAAAGCTTTTGCAAGACCTTTTCCCGCCAGCTCTTGCGGTACAATAGTATGTGTCAAGTGCATCTTGCCATCCTGATCATCATATGTTATATAAGCCACATGTCCCTCTATATGGTATTCGTATCTGCACTCATCTGGATTGTGAATTAAAGTATTTGACATCTCTTTTCCTTTTTTTCCTATAATTTTATCATGCTAAATTTAAAAAGAAACTACCCTGTCAATTACATAAATTTCACAACCTTTATATAAGCCTAAGAAATGAAGATGTTTTCTTCTTTAACTTCAAATTACTGTAGTTTTATCTAAAATACAAAAAAATTATTGTGAGGTACTGATTATATGGCTACTCAAGAAACAAAACGGTATATGGAAATGCAAATGCAGGAGCTTAAAGAAGCCTGTGCCGCAAATGAAGAAGAAAAAAAACCTGCTCCAAAAAAAGCAAACAACAATAGGGACAAAAATGCTGAAATTGCAAAACTCTATGAAGATGCAGCCGAGTATGAAGAAGATTTAAAAGGCTTTCAAGAAGAACTTGAAATAGTCAATGCAAATGAATTTAAAGATATTCCCGACTTGTTAAAAGAAAAATTCTCAACACAGGAGAGAGACTATGCACAAGAGATAAGAACTCTTTTGGAAGCTACATGGGCACACTATGTAAATGTGGAAAAAACACATCCTCAGGAGCAGCTTGATATTATAAAAACAACTGCGTTACATGAAATTGTCACAGCACTTGCCAAAGCCTACCCTGATTATGAAGGTGATTTTGAGTCAGATATAAAAGAGATACTTGTCAAGAGATGGGAAATGCTCATAGCAATCAAAAAAGAGCATATCAAAGAAGAGATAGCAGAAATCAAAATATTAGGTCTTAAGCCGAATTATGTCCAAAGAATTTATAAACAGTTTCATGGCATAGAATAAGAAAATATGATGTAAGAGCAGTTTTTCGTTTTTTACACACTTTTGTCATGTTTCAGAAAAAGAGTTCTCATATCTGCATGGATACTGTTAACTTTGCTATAATTAAGTACCTATCCAAAAGAAACACCAAAAAAAGTAAAAGAAGAATGGTGCGAGTGCAAGGCAGATTTTTGATAGACTAGCCGTAGCTAATCTGATGAAATCTAACGAAGTCAATCGTGCCATTATTCTTTTACCCAAAGGGAGAGCTAAAAAAGAAGTATCTACTTCGTTAAAACCCCTTGAAGCTACTAGTAGCTCCTACGGAGTTTTGCCTTGTACCTACTACTTTTTTAATTCTCTTTTTTTGGTGTTTCTTTTGGATAGGTACTTATTCTATAGACGATATTATTTCAGGAGAGTTTGTTATGGACGCAGTAACGAAAGAAAAATTAGAAAAAGTTGTTACACTGGTAAACAAAGCGATGGTAGATCCGGATATAGATATTGATTATTGTATACCCGGTGTTGAAACAACGGTAAAAGAGTGTGATGTATCAGAAACCCCTTTTGTATTAGTTACCTATGTTTTGGGTGATTACAACAAACATACACGTAAAATTCATTTGGATGCAACCTTATTGCGGGAAACACCCGAGGAGATCGCCAACAGAATAACATTTTCCATTGAAGAGTTCAAAGGTGAAATAGATTCTGTAGAGATGGGCTGATGCCCTCTCTGTTTTTTATTTTACAGTAAAAGGAATTTCATCCAGTGAAAAATCTTTTAATTTGGAAGTTATCCATTCATACTCTTGAGAATTTTCATTGACATAAAAATAAAGTGCTCCGCCGTCTTCGTCATTTTGGACAAGAATATTACTCTCGTTTTGCAACTCCCAGGCAGCCAAGCCTTCATATTGTGTGAACTCTTTTGCAAGCACATAGCTTTGCAGTGTTATTCCCTTTTCCAGTGAATAAAAAAGAAATCTTTTCGAAGCGATATCTGAAACTTTGACAGGAACAGATGCATTTAAATTAAATATTTTATACTCAAAAGCATCCAATAATTCGGACAAAAACTCTTGACTCCATGCCATAACTTTTTTCATACATTGAGAAGTTTCAGGATCTAAATTGTCTCTGTCCAAATAAAATGTATTATAATCCTTACAGATATTACTGTATTCAATGCCAATGCCTATTTTTTTCAAACTAAACTTCTTTTACCACTTTTACATCATTTCCGACTGCAATTCCGCCGTATTCAAGAGGCGTTACAAAAAGACCGCGTTTTCCTTTTATCAGTGCAGGAAGTTCAGGAGCGAATGCATACAGATACCGGTAATCTTCACACGGCCCGTTAACTTCAAAAAGCATCTCGCCGATCTCTATTATCGAACCTTTGTTGAGATGATACAGGTCAACATCCACATAAATATCTTCCATTAAAAGTCCTCTTTCAAACACAAGTTCTGCATCTTCTATGATGTCATAACTTTTTTTTGAAACCAAAACCATTGGCTTCACTTCACCGTTGTCATAGTCTCTGCTCCCAACAATTCCGTTCTCATCGCAATCAAAGTCTTCACATTTCATACGATGCCCCGCACGCATCATATCAGGCATCGTCACAAACAACGATAATACTTTTCCCTCTGTCATTTCTTATCCTTCATATCATTATAAAATTTTAATGATAGTAACATAATTTGTCTGTAGCCTTATTACTAATTTTAATTAGATAAATAAAATAATAATAGATAAATTCTCTACTGCGTGCTGTAAATAAGTATATATCCGACCAAAAGCCCGCCAAAAGTTCCTATCAAATACCCCATTATTGCCATCAGTACACCTATACTTACAAGTGCTTTGTTGTAAGTTGCCGCAAGAATTGGTGCCGAAGCCACACCGCCTATGTTTGCCAGAGAGGCAACCGAGATACTGAATAAATCGAGCTTGAATATTTTTGCCCCTGCCACCATTATCAATGCATGCACAAGCAAGACGGCAAAACCGGCAAAAACATACATGCCAAGACCACTGAAGCTTTCTATGACAGCACGAGAACCTATCAGTGCTATTAAAATATAGAGCATGGTTGTTGCCACTTCGTTTGAACCGTTTATAAACCGTAATTTTGTAAAAGAGCCGAGCACCCCTAAGAGTGTGGAAAAAACAACAATACTTGTCGTTGTATTGAGTATCACCAATTTTTCGGCTATTATCTGAGAAAACAGAGATGCTCCGAGTGCCAGAAGAATTAGGAGCCAGTATCTTTTGGCACCCACAGAACAGGCACAACCGATTTTATCCAGATAGGCAAGTTTTTCTTCACTCTTTGTAAACCTGTTGAATATTTTTGCAAAAGGGACCAAAAAAAGCAAGAGCATCACCCATACAGTATAATTGACACTGTCCACAACAAGAGCATAGGCAAAGGCATCTTCACTTACATGTAAAGCACTTCCGACAGCGATCATATTTGCCGTACCTCCCATCCAACTCCCTGCGAGTGCGCCAAATGCTGCTGCTGTTTCTTTGTCAAACCCAAACAAATATGCAACGACTATAAAGGCAAAAGCAATGGAAAAAACAGCTAAAACATAAGCGATTAAAAGCGATTTTCTGAGCTTGAAAAAATGCTTAAAATCCACTTCCAGAAGCATCAAAAAAAGCATTGCCGGCAGCAGATTCGTTTTTGTCAGTCTGTAGACAGCTGTAATCTCCTGATTTTGCGCAAACACTCCCGAAGAGGCAAGCAGCATAGAAAAAGCATATATCAGCACAACAACAGGAATATACTCGAAAAATTTGTGTTTTGTTTTGATTTGTGCAAAGCTGAGTGCTGTTACAAGTAAAGCAAGTGTAAAAAGATATATCAAAGGAGAGTCAATCAAAGCTTTAACCTACTTTTTCATTAGTATATCATATAATAGCGACATGGTAAATCAAAGCAAATTAGCCTGGGGTAAAACCTCATTGCCATTAAGTTGAGAAAATTAATGCTTTCTCGGAACCGGTACTTCAGTGCCGGCTGAAAGTGGCAAGACTATTGCAACAGCCGGCACTGAAGTACCGGTTCCAAATAAATGCTTAACTTAATGGCAGTGAGGTTTTAACCTAGGTTCCAATATGCTTTATAATATAATTAAAAGTGAAACTCTGATGGCAAAAAAATATGTGATTTTAGATACAGAAACAACAGGTACAGATGAAGAAGACAGAATAATTCAACTCGGTTATATGGTTTTAGGCACAAAAGAGATAGAAGTGCATAACGAATTTTGTTCTGCTGATATTGCTATAAAATACGGTGCGATGGAAGTGCATGGGATTACACCTGATTTGATTGAAGGCAAGCCGCCTTGTGTAGAGACACAGACATACAAAAGACTTCTTGAATTAAATACTGCAGAGAATTATCTCATCATTCACAATGCCCCTTTTGATATAACAATGCTCGAAAAAGAAGGCTTTGTAACACAGATGAAAGTTATAGATACGCTAAGGGTTGCAAAACATGTTATGCCGGATGAAGAGGCGCACAGACTGCAGTATTTTCGCTATAAAATGGAACTCTATAAAGAAGAAGAAAAAGAGGCCGAGGCACTTGGCATCGTTGTCAAGGCCCATGATGCCATCGGTGATGTCCTTGTCTTGAAACTCTTTCTCTCTAAACTCAAAGATATTGTCCAAGAACAGTTTCCAAATGAAAATCCTGTTGAAAAGATGGTCGATTTAACCAACACTCCTATTTTGGTACAAACATTCAGATTTGGAAAACACAAAGGCAAAAGTCTTGAAGAAGTTGCAAGTGAAGATGCAGGATATCTGCGATGGATGTTGAAGAATATGGAAAATATTGATGAAGATCTGCGCTACTCTATCAACTACTACCTGGAGTCATAAATCCAAACAGTATAAACAGAAAAAAAGCAATAAAACCGCTTATAAGCGCATAAGGGAGTTGTGTCTTTACATGTTCGATTACCTCACAATCACTTGCCAAAGAGGAGATAATTGTCGTATCAGAAATAGGAGAACAGTGATCCCCAAAAACACCGCCGCTGATAACCGCTCCTATTGCCAAAGCCACATCAGCATCCATCCCAACAGCCATCGGTACGGCTATGGGTATCATAATGCTGAAAGTACCCCAGGATGTTCCTGTGGAAAAGGAGATGATGCTGCTGAGCAAAAATATCACACCGCTTAAAAGAAACAGACTCAGAGACTCATTGGCAAGTGAAGCCAGATACTCCCCTGTTTTCAAGTCAACCGTTACTTCTCCTATAGCAAAAGCAAAAAGCAGTATCACAGCAATCGGAAAAAGTTTTTTGGCGCCAATGTAAGCGCTTTTTGTATAAGTTTTTACAGACATGTTTTTTGTCCCGACATAATAGAGAAACATTACACTCAAAGTAGCAAGCATTGTATAGTAAATAGAAGTCGAACCGCTTCCTTTGAGCATATTGCCCTCTCCCGTTATGTATAAGAATACAAACACAAATGCAATCATCAAAAAGATCGGGATAAGCATATAATTCATACTCACATGCGCGTTTACATGTAAAGCAGTTTTGGCTAAAGACAGCTTGGCATGTTTCATCGCGCCAATGTCAATATTAAACCAAACAGCCAAAAAAGTAACAATTAAAGCACTCATGGCATAAAAATTATACATGACGCTATGGAGTAATAAATTTACATTATCACCTTCTATGATGCCTGTTTGTATTTGCGTCGCAATCAGTCCGAGTAAAAGCGCACCCCAGCCGTTAAGAACAATTAAAGAGCTGACAGGCGCAGAAGTGGAGTCACAGACAAAAGCCAGTTTGGCATGCGGCACTTTTTCTTTGTCGCAAAGCGGTCTGCCGACAGCTCCTGCTATTAAAGAGGTTATAGAAGATTCTATAAAAATCAATACACCGATAAAATAACTGACAAGCAAAGCGGAACGGGGAGAATTGACAAGTCTTGTTTTTTGGGTCATAAAAGAGACAAATCCGTTAATGCCTCCGCTTTTTTGCATCAACTCCATAACGCTTCCGACAAGCACTGCAAAAGCCAGTGTCTTAAGTATCCACCCTTCACTTAACAAAGAGAAAAAAAGTGCAACGAGAGCATCAGCCGTTGCAAGGAATGAAAAACCATGCAGAAAAAAAAGTCCTAAAAATATACCGCCAGATAAAGAGAGTACAATATTTTTGGTATAGAGCGCCAAAATAATGGCTAACAAAGAAGGGAGAACCGAGAGAGAAGAGAGTTCTATAAGAAGCCTTTAGAATTCCATAGCCAGAAGCATAACACCGGCTCTGCCAAAAATTTCTCTGTACGCATCACACTCTTTTTTATCGACAATTTCAAAGCCGAGTCTTTTGTAAAAAAGTTCTGCTTCCAAAGACCCTATCTCTATAACGGTCTGTACAATACTGTAGCCCTTGAGTCTTGCAGTGAGCAGACTTTTTTGCATCAATGCTTTGAGTACACCCACATCAATAAATCCCTCAAGTTCTTCCATAAAATCAAACATCAATCTGCTTTTGCTTGTATTAAAACTGCATTCATACACAACTTCCAACGGTTTTTGGATCTCATCACCGCAACCTATCTCTTTGAGGGCCTCTTCAAAAGCCTCTTTTGTTGCAATTCTGGGCTCATAGCTGCATAAGCTCCCCACACTCTTTCCGTCCATTTGCGCTATTAAAAAATTTTTGTAATGGCAATGGCTTTTTGACTGTGTCTGTGTAAGCTTTTGTAGTTTTTCCAAGACTTCTGTATCATTATCTGTCCCAAAAAGCACATCAAAAAGACCCTTCTTTTTCCCTGCCCGTGAACTTTGTAAAATCATTTGTGCTAAAAAAGAAGCATCTTCAGCCGTAGCCTGTTTTATTTTAAGACTCATTGTTTTATCCAAACTTTAATTTTATCTATTTTACTCTTGACATCGTATAATAGTAATAGTACCATACTTTATGATAAAAAGTTTCTTAATTACAGCAAGTTTGTCAATTTTCTTGTTTTCTTCCCAGCAAATAGTGCTCGTTGTTGCCAATGATATGAACAGTTCATCGGCAAAACTCGAATGTTATGAGGGCTCAAACAAAGTCTTTGAGACAATGAGCGTCAATTTGGGGAAAAATGGATTAGGCTGGGGTGCAGAAAGCAGGGAATTTCAAAAAAAGCCTGATGAAGCGTTGAAATATGAAGGTGACAAAAAAGCACCTGCAGGGATTTTCAGCCTAAGTGCAATTTTTGGTTACGCTCCAAAAAGCAATTATAAAATGCCCTATCTTTATGCTGAAAAAAATCTGATATGTGTTGATGATACAAACTCAAATTTCTATAATCAGATAATTATGGCACAGGGAGATGAAAAAAGCTTTGAATATATGAAACGAAACGATGTCCAGTACAAAACAGGCATAGTCGTTGATTATAACAAAAAGTCAGCAAGAGGAAGAGGTTCATGTATATTTATGCATATTGAGCGTGCACCGAAGAGTCCCACAGTCGGCTGTACTTCCATGAGTGAAAAAGATATAAAAAAGATTGCCGGCTGGCTTGACAAGAAGAAAAACCCTGTTTTAGTGCAGATTCCAAAAAAATCCTCTAAAAAGGTTCTCAAACTTTATCCGCAGCTGAAAAATTCCGAATTGCTCAAATAAAAAGAGGATTACTCCTCTTCTTTAGACATTTTATCTTTGGCTGCAATACCCATAAGTGAAAGTCCTGTTTTTATACTCAACGCAACCATCAGCATGAGCTTTAAAAGCTTTGCTTCATCTTCTGTACCGATCATGCGCACATCATAATAAAACTTATGCAAAGAAGCTGCCAGAGATTTCAGGTAATCAGTTAATTTCTGCACCTGTCTTGTGTTAAAAGCATCTTCAATGATTTCAGGCAGCAAAAGTGCATCAAACAATAGTGTATCTGCATTTTCTCCAAGATTTTTCAAACTTGCATTTGCAATATCCTCTTTGGACACAGTTGCTTTGGAGAGCAGTGTCTGAATACGTGCATGTGCATATTGGATATAAAATATAGGATTCGAGCTGTCCTGTTTTTTAAACTCTGCCAAATCAAATTCGAGTGCGGTATCGCTCTTTTTCGATGCAAAAATAAAACGCAGAGCATCTGCACCTATCTCTTCGACTATATCACTCATAAGTATGACATTGCCGGCACGCTTACTCATTTTATACGGTTCGCCGTCTTTTAAAAGACTTACCATCTGAGAAAGCAGCACTTCAAGTTTTTTTGAGTCATATCCAAGATATTCAACTGCTGCCTTCACACGGGCAATGTATCCGTGATGATCCGCTCCCCAGATATTAATATAATGATCATACCCGCGTTCAAATTTTTGATTGTGATAGACTATATCGCCGGCAAGATAAGTCGGGCGACCGTCTTCACGGACAACAACTCTGTCTTTTTCATCACCTTTAGCCTCTGAAGCTATCCAGAGTTTGCCCTCTTTTTCATAAATGCCGTCGCCCATTTTTTGCATCACTCTGCCCCAGTCAGCATACAAAGTTGATTCATACACAAAAGTGTCAAAGAAAATATTCAAATCACCCAAATCTTTGACAATGATTTTCATCACTTCATCTTTTGCCCAAAGCGCCAACTCTTTTTGACGAGATTCATCATAAAAAATTTCTCTGCCGAATTTTTCCATCGCATCACGGGCAAGTGCATCCAAATACTCTCCGCGGTAATAACTCTCAGGATATTCTACCGTTTCATCTAAAAGATGATCTCTTGCATAAAGCTGAATAGAAAGTCCAAGCAGATCAATCTGATTGCCGGCATCATTTACATAATATTCGGCTGTTATATCATATCCGAGATGTTTTGCCAGACGGTACAGAGTATCGCCGTAAACAGCACCTCTTGCATGACCGATATGCAGAGGTCCGGTTGGATTTGCACTGACAAATTCTAAAAGTATTTTTTGGTTTTTTTCCTGTTTTGCAAACTCTGCAGGATTCTCCAAAGCCCAGGAAGCATACTCAGCTAAAAAATCTTCACTTAAACGAAAATTCAAATAGCCTTTGACGGCCTCTACTTTGGAAAATACTTCACTCTCTTCAAAAGATGAAGCCAGTTCATCCGCAATGACCATCGGAGATTTTCTGAGTTCTTTTGCCAAAGAAAATGCTATAGGAGTAGCAAAGTGACCAAAAGAACGATCACGTGGCTTTTCTAAAACAACTTCACGACCTATTTTTTCGCGTAATAACGCCGATACACGTTGTTTCAATGTTTAGGCTTGTGTTGTAGATTTAGGAGTTGATTCAGCAGAAGCTACTTCATCACTTTTTTCAACTTTTTTCGGTGTCTCAACTTCTACTTCATCAACCTCTTTCATTTCTGCTTTGAAGTTTTTGATTCCTTTTCCAAGACCTTTTGCTAAATCAGGTATCTTTTTTGCTCCAAATAATAAAACGATAATTCCGAAGATTATCAGTAGTTCAGTTCCACTAGGCATTCCCATATTTTTTCCTTGTTATAAATTATGTTGTGAAGTATAACTCACATTTGCTGTAAATTCTCTTATCACTATATATTATGTTTTGAAGTTTTACAAATCTTCCCATTTTTGGACAAATTTGTTAATCTCTTCATTTGATTTTTTAAATCTTGCAACAGTTGCAATAAGACGCAGTTTTTCAGCAGCAGCATCCAAATCATCATTTATCAAAAGATATTCATACTCAGAGACTCTCTGAATTTCACGTCTGGCCATTTGAATTCTGCGTTCTATCACTTCTTGCGCATCCGTCTGTCTGTTTTGCAGTCTTCTTTTCAATTCACTCAGCGTCGGTGGCGTAATAAACACAGAAGTTGTGATATCCCCGAGCCGACTGTTAATTGCACTGTTCCCCTGCACGTCTATGTCAAAAATAACCAGTTTTCCTTCAGAGAGCGCTTTTTTAACCGGCTTGAGTGAAGTTCCGTAGTAATTTCCATGCACAATGGCATACTCTAAAAACTGATCTTCTTCTATCTCTTTTTTAAACTCTTCTTCATCCACAAAATAATAATCCACACCATCCGCTTCTCCCTCTCTCATAGGACGTGTTGTTGTAGATATGGAAAAATAACATTCACCGATATCATCGATAATTTTATGGATTAAAGAACTTTTTCCCGCCCCGCTTGGACCGGAAAGAACCAAAACTGCCCCGTGAATAGCACTCATGAGTTGTCACCCAATGTAATATTTATACTGATTTTCATTCCTTTCATAGATGCTGCAACATCTTTGTCACTGAGTGCCTCAAGAAGTTTTTTCAGTGCTTCGACTCCACTGTTTTGTTCTTTATTCTCCTCTTCAGACTCTACTGTTTCTTCAGGTTCCAAAAGATCCGTCTCTTCTGCTGTTTCTTCCTCTGTCTCTTCTCCAAGAGCCTCTTTTAAATCTTTGCTTGTCAGGCTCTCCAACGGATCAATCTCGTTTTTTGCTATTTGAAGCAGAGTATCTTCATCCAGTTCGCTCTCTAAATCTTCTTGTGTCAGATTTTCAACAGCATTTTGAATTTCTTCTTCCAGGCTTGCATCTTCTGCCTCTTGCGGCATCTCTAAATCATCTACAGGATCACGCGAAATATCAACATCTGCTTCGTCTTCCAAATCCAATGCCAGATCCACTGCCAGGTCACCCTCTTTGGCATTAAGTTCATCTGTGACAATTTCGTCTATTTCCTCTTCAAGCTCTTCTACTGTTGCTGTTTCGAGTTCTTGCAGTTCTTCGTCTTCAAGTGCTTTGACTTCCTCTTCCAAATCAAAACTCTCCTCCTCTGAAATATCAACGTCTGCTTCATCTTCCAGATCCAGTGCCATGTCATAAGCCTCCATGAGATCCTCTTCTTCGGCAGATGCCTCTTCTGCTTCCGGTTTTTGCTCCGCTGCCTCTTCATCCAAAGACTCATCCAGGGAAAACTCTTCTTCATTTAATCCCATCTCATCCAGTTCCAGACTCTCAAGATCATTTTGCACTTCCTCATCAAAAGAGAGATCTTCTTCATTTTCATCAAGCAAATCTTTTACCTTCTGTGCCTCTTCATCATCCAGTACGCTTTCACCGAAATCTTCTTCATCATCATCCAAAATCAACTCATCATCCAGGTCCAAATCATCATTCAGCGTATCCAAATCACCCAAATCATCCAATTCTTCTATTTCATTCTCTTGTGCATGGAGTTCTTCAACCGGCATCTCATCTGCTTCTTTTTTGATTTCTTTTTCCAACATCATAAAAAGTTCTACCAAATCAGTCGGCAAAAATGGTTTTTTCAGTACAGAGGCAAAGCCATCTGTCTCTTTGGCATCTTTTGCACATATAAACAGTGATTTCTTATATTTTATTTTTGCCTCTAATTCATGCAGTAAATCATCAGTGTAAACACTGTCATCAACAATAAGCAAATCATAATCATGTGACGAAATCTCCTCAAGACCAGAGGCTGTTTCTACTTCATCAGAAGTTTTTTGTGCACTGAGCGTCACTAATTTATTTACAACGGGATTATCATTTAAAAGCAGTATTTTCACGCATATTCCTTTGGATGATCTATTGATTGAATTTCAAAAATCTCTATTAGCACTATTGTATCAAAAAAAAACTAAAAAAGTATTTCCAAAGAGTTAAATGCTTCTTGAATTTCTCCCTTGAGTAATAGCATAATTGTAGTAAAAGTTGCTATAAGCACGACAAAAGCCACCATTATTTTAATAGGAAAACCAATGACCAGAAGGTTAAACTGAGGCATTGTCTTCATAAGCATCCCAAATATGACATCGGCCAGCCATGAAAGTGCAATTACGGGAAAAGCAATAATAAAACCGACCAAAAACATGTTTGATGCCGCATGCATAATGTAGTGAAACAGATCTTTACTCATCATAAAACCGCCCAGAGGCACTGTTTTTAAAGAATGGTCGACAAAAAGCAGCATCCAGTGATGCAGATTGAGTACAAGCAAAATCATTAAGCCCATCAAAGAGAGAAACTGAGAAATTATAGGCATTGAAATGCCTGACTGCGGATCAATAGCACTTGCCATCGAAAAGCCCATCATAAAAGATATTTGACCGCCTGCAAAAGTAATGACATTATAGGCAAGCTGCAATACAACGCCCACTGACAGACCCAGCAAAAGTTCACCCAGTATAGCAATGACAACAGTAGGCACATCAATACTTATATGCAGAGGAGGCATAGAAGAGTAAAAAACGACTGTAAAGAAAAAAGCCATGGTCGCTTTAATGTTCATTGGGATATTTTGATGATTGAAAATAGGCACAGCAATAAACAATCCGGCAAAACGAAAAAAAAGCAAAAGAAAGGCTACTACATTCGTTTCGTTAAGTATCTGTGTCCATCCCACTTTTCTAACCTTATTTAATTGGTTTCAATGCTTTGTCTTCAAGTTTATAGACTCGTTTACACATGTTGGCCAGACTATTGTCATGCGTTACAAGTATCATACCGGCATCATTCTCCTGACAATAATCAAAAAAAAGTTTCATTACTTCCGCAGCCGTTTTATTGTCAAGATTTCCTGTCGGCTCATCGGCAAATATTATTGAAGGTTTTTTTGTCAAAACCCTTGCTATAGAGACACGCTGTTGCTGTCCGCCTGAGAGTTCCGTGACTTTTTGGTGCATGCACTGCTCGATTTCCAAATCTTTGATTAAACTGTTGTCTATCTCTTTTTGTGAAAGAATTTGGGCAACTTCAAGATTTTCATAGGCACTAAAGCCTTTAAAAAGATAATGGGATTGAAAAACTATACCGAGTTTGTTTCGTTTTATAAGCGTCAGCTCTTTTTTACTCATAGAGGCTGTCTCTTTTCCAAAAAGCGCAACAGTCCCCTTCTTTGGTTTCAAAAGAGTAGATAAAAGATGCAGCAACGTAGACTTTCCGCTCCCGCTCATACCGATAATAGCAATACTTTCATTACTTTCAAGAGAGAGGGAAACGTCAGAAAAAAGCTCATATTCAAATGAGTGTGATAAATTTTTGGCAGATAATAGATTCATAGGGCTATTATATTCTACTCTTGCTTATTTTAAGCATTAAAAATTTTATCACAGCCTTTTTTTGAACGTCTGTCCAGTTTTATAAAATAGACTTTTTCAATAAATTTTTTCATAACAAATGCCACAAATCCACTGATGTATATATTGGAAATTTTTCCTGCTGCATACCTGCGTCCCAGGGCAATCAACATACCACGTGAACGGATATCATGCGCTTTGAGATTTTTGTTTGTGCCGATACGCATAATATTTTCACTGCACAACTCTGCCATCTGCTCAGCAACATCTGCCGTAGGTGCTATTAATTCACCTTTATTATACAAAGTGGCACAGTCACCTATGGCAAAAACCTCTTTTTTTGAACCTGCCTGCAGATACTCATTGATATTTAAAAAACCCCTTTCATTTTTCGGCAAGTCAAGTTTATAGATGAGTCCGTTTGGCTCAATTCCTCCGGCAAAAATCATAAAATCCATAGGTATGGTCTCTCCGTTGCTCAGTGTAACACTCTCTTGTGCCAAAGAGACCACTCTTGCCTCTGATTTTATAACGACTTCGAGATCCAGCAATCTTTTGTGAGACTTTTCGACTAAAAAATCATCCAAACCTTTGAGTATCTGCTTTGATGAACTGACAAGGACTATATTTAATTTTCTGCATAAAAAATTATTTTCACAATAAAATTCTTTTGCATATGATGCCATCTGTGCCGCTATTTCAACACCGCTCAGTCCTGCACCGGCAACCACAATACTCAAAGCCTTACATGTAACACCGCTCTCCTGTACTTTTTTAAAAAGTGACATTTCAAACTTTTGTTTAAAATACATCGCACGATGCAATGCCTTGACTCCATGAGCATACTCTTTGAGACCCTTGATGCTGTTGACAAATTTTGTCCGTGCACCCACAGCTATAATAAGATAATCATAAGAAAACCGTTGTGTATCAGTAATAACTTTTTTATTTTCAAAGTCAATATTTTCGACTTCCTGTTTGTAAAAACTGACATTTCCCTCAAAACCGCTGCAGTAGGTAAAAAGATCGACACTCACTTTTGCAAAATCTTTTTCATTGGCAATAAGCTCATACACATCTGTCTGCATAAAATGATAGGCATTTTTATCAAAAAGTGTAATTTGATTGTTTTTGTCTTTGGCAAGATTTTCTACAGCCCTGAGACCGCCGTAACCGCCGCCGATAACAATGATTTTATTATAATTATTTATACTCATGCAAAAAGTATAGCATAAAATTCAGGAAAACGGAGTTTTTAAAAAAGGGAGGGGTTTGTAGTAAGAAATGAGTCAAGCCAAAGGCTTAGCTCATTTGTGCTGCAACTTCTGCTGCGAAGTCGTCTTCTTTTTTCTCGATTCCTTCACCTACTTCAAGGCGAATAAATTCAGTAATCTCGGCAGTACCGCCACATGCTTTTGCTGCTTTTTCAACTGCCTGAGCTACAGTTAATTTGTCATCTAAAACATATTGCTGGTCTAAAAGTGCCTGTTCCTGATCAAGAAGTGTGTTGTCTAAAATAAAACGGGCAATTTTACCAGGAATAATTTTGTCTAAAATTTTCTCAGGTTTTCCCTCTGCAAGCAATTCTGCTTTGATGTCAGCTTCAGCCTGCTTCATCACTTCATCAGTGAGTTGCATCATAGAGATGTATTTAGGTACATTTTTCAAAGGTTTTCCGAGTCTTTGCAACTCTTCATTCTCTTTTTTCAGTGCCTCAATACGACCCTGTGTTTCACTTGCAACATACTCAGGATCAAAATCTTTATAGCTGAGTGTTGTCGGTTTCATAGCCGATGCATGCATAGCAATTTGTTTCAATGTATCTTTCATGCACTCCGCAGTCTTTTCACTGTCACATTTTGCTTTTACAATAACGGCTATACGGCTGTTTGAGTGGATATATCCGTTTAATGCCTCATCCGGAGCAGCTGTAAGCGTACCAAAACGGCGTACTTCGATTTTTTCACCGATTTTCGTTACAGTTTCTGTAAACTTGGCACCGAATTCACTTGCCATAAGCGCATCAACATCAGCAGGCTGATTGTTGTATACCTCTTCTGCCGTATCTTTTACAAGATTTTGGAAGCCTTCGTTTTGTGCAACGAAATCTGTTTCAGAATTTACTTCAACCACAGAAGCTTTCGAGTTGTCATCAGCCATTTTCAGTCCAACAAGACCTTCAGCCGCAACACGGTCAGCTTTTTTGGCTGCTTTGGCGATGCCGCGCTCTTTTAAAAGCTCTTTCGCTTTTTCCATATCTCCGTCAGCTTCAACTAAAACTTTTTTACAATCCATCATCGGTGCATCAGTTGCCTGACGCAACTCTTTTACCATTGCTGCTGTAACTGCTGCCATAATTATGCTTCCTCTGTAGTTTTTTCTTCAGTTGCAGGAGCTTCTGTAGCTGCTGTTTCTTCACTTGCAGCTTCTTCTGTTTGCTCTTGCTCTGCCGGTGCATCGCGAAGTGCTTTTCCTTCATTGATAGCTGCTGTCATTTCACGACAAAAAAGCTGAATAGAACGGATAGCATCGTCATTACCAGGAATAGGATATGTGATAAGATCCGGATCACAGTTTGTGTCAAGCGGTGCTACAATTGGAATATCTAAACATCTTGCTTCCAAAACTGCAATATGCTCTTTTACCGCATCAACAACAAAAAGCATATCAGGAAGTTTTTTCATATCTTTGATACCACCGAAATACTGTTCAAGTTTGTCTTTTTTGCGAGAAAGCATTAATGCTTCTTTTTTCGTCAAAAGATCTATCTGTCCGTTTTCCTGCATTTGTGTAATCACATCAAGTTTACGAATAGACTTTTGAATAGTCGGGAAGTTTGTAAGCATTCCACCCAACCATCTGTTGTCTACATACGGCATACCACAAGCGATAGCTGCTTCTCTTACAGAATTACGTGCCTGCTTTTTTGTACCGACGAAAAGAATAGTCTTGCCCTCAGCTGCCGCATCCATAACAATAGTATATGTGTTACGGAAATAACGCAAAGTTTTTTGTAAATCTATAATATAGATATTTTTACGAACACCAAAAATGTATTTTTTCATTTTCGGGTTCCAACGACGTGTCTGGTGTCCGAAGTGTACACCGCATTCTAAAAGGTCTTTCATAGTTACCATAGGGTATCCTTAAAGGTTTTGTTTCAAACCAGAAATTTGTCAGTTGGCTTTGGTAATGTCGAACAATTATCCGTTAAAAAACGGGTTGCACTGACTTTTGACACATACCTGTTAATATTTTCTCTTACATGTAAAAGAAAAATCCGCGAATTATACTAAAACTTTATTTAAAGCCAGCTTTTTTAAAAATATGCAATTTTGCATTTGCATAACAAATATTTATATATATCTGCACTTGTTTAAAAGTAAATTTATCTTAAACAATGTATAGTATCACAGAAACAACACAAAAAAGGGATGAAATGAAGAAACCTCTACTGCTTTCTTTAGCAACTATTGCTATTTTAGGAACAACAAATGTAAATGCCGAATCAATGTATGACAGATTTCAAGCAATGGAACTTGAAATGAAAAAGATGAAAAAAGAGCTTGATGCCCTTAAAGCAAAAGAACAGGCATCTATGATGCAAGAAGAAGATGCTGATGAGGAAGAATCGGCTGATGATACCGAGGCAACAGCTTCATCAGATGAAGAAGATGACGAAGATGATGATGAAATGACGGTAGAAGAGCAGCTCGCAGAGATTCAGGATTCCATTTCTAATCTCAACAGAAACACCAACGGAAATCACATAAAATTCAATGTTGATTACAGATTTGCCGTTGACAATCTTCAGTACAAAATGGCAGACGGCAGCACACAAAAGAACAATGCTTTTATGACAAACAGACTCTGGTTAAATATGAACTGGGCGGCTACAAAACACCTGAGTTTTACAGGGCAACTTGCATACAACAAAGCATTCGGTGCCAGAAGCGGTGCTTCCAATCCTGCAAATGCCTCTTTTGAAACATTTGACTGGATAGCCAATGAAAATGCCTATAACGATACCTTAAGAGTACGTTCTGCATACTTTTTCTACAAAAACGACACCTTTATGGGCAGTGATATTCCCTGGACATTCAGTGTAGGACGCCGTCCTTCAACAAACGGACATCTTGTCAACCTGAGAGATGATGACCATGCAGCTTCTCCGATGGGGCATACAATCAATGTTGAGTTTGACGGATTAAGCTCTAAGTTTAATTTAGAAAATGTAACCGGTATTGACGGGATGTATGTCAAATTCTGTGCCGGCCGCGGCATGAGCAATGCAGCACCGAGGTTTAATACAGCCCCTTATGCAGATACAACTTCAAATGCATCTATAGACCTGGTTGGACTGATCTTTACTCCTTGGAGCGACGGACAGTATTCTGTGAATTCCCAGTACTATTATGCAGGAAACCTGATTGATGTTGTCAATCCCGCAAACCAGACACAAGGTTTTCAGACTGTCGGCAACATACACTCATTTACAGCCAACTTTGTAGCAAACGGTATAGGAGACGGAATCAATGACTTTTTAGACGATACACTCTTTTTTGTCAGTGGCGCTGTAAGTATTACAGACCCGGACAAAGGACAGAGCATGCTTGGCAGCGCGGTTGATGAAAGTGTGAAAGGGTATTCTTACTGGATTGGACTGCAGGTACCTTCACTTGTGACAGAAGAAGGAAGATGGGGAATCGAATTTAATCACGGTTCAAAATACTGGAGAAGTATTACCTACGGTGAAGATACGAACATCGGTTCAAAACTCGCAGCTCGCGGAAATGCATACGAGGCATACTTTACAGAACCTTTGATAGAAGATATTTTATCTTTTCAGATTCGCTATACATATATAGACTATAAATATGCCGGAAGCAACGGCTTCTTCGGAAGCACTTCAGGAAATGCAATGAGCATTGACCAGGCAATTGCAGCCGGTTTAGGTTCCCAGGTCGTAGATACAGCCCAGGATATCCGTTTCTATCTCAGATACAGATACTAGTTTTTGGGTATCTCTTTATCTGGCTCAGCCAGATAAAAACCCTGTACCCGTTCAATATCAAGCGATTTTACTATTTCAAACACCGCTTGATTATGAACGAACTCCGCTACAATCACCAGGTTTAATTTCTTGGCAAAATCTACAATTGTTTCAACTACTATGCGTGCATTGTTATCTGTTTCAAGATTTTTGATAAGACTGCCGTCAATTTTAATGTAATCAACATCAAGCTTGAGCATATGCTCAAAATTGGAATACCCCGCACCAAAATCATCTATAGAAATTTTACAGCCCAATGTTTTCATCTTGCGTATAAAAACTGAAACCTCTTCATAATTTTCAATCCCTTCCGTCTCAAGAATCTCAAAAACTATTTTTTTGCTGACACCGTATTTTTTAACGGTTTTTTGAATATACTGCACCATCTCTGCATCAAGTATATCATCAATAGAAAGATTGACCGAAAACGATGTGTCTCTGTGCTCAAAATACTGACAGCTTTTACTCAGCATAATCTTTGTTAACTGCGGATAGAGTTTACTTTTTTGGGCAATATCTAAAAACCTGTAAGGACTGACAACTGAGCCGTCTGTCTCTATCAGGCGAATAAGGCATTCATAACTCACCGCTTTTTTCGTTCGGGTATCAAAAATAGGCTGGAAAAAAGGCATTATTCTCTCTTCTTTTATGGCAGCTTTCAGTTTTTTCACCCACTCCATATTTTCTTGATATTTTCTCTCTATTTCAAGTTTTTCATCATACAGCAGAAAATACTTTTTCTGCTCTTTGGCAACTTTAAGGGCAATATCTGCTTTTTCCAACATCTCATTGGGCTGCAATGTTCCACCCATTGTCACACGGATATAAATCTCGTTTTCTTCATAATGAAATACCATCTGTTCAATCTCTTTTGACAGACTGTTGACAATTCGCATAAAAGTCCTGTGAGAAGGCCTTGCTCTAAAGCACAGAGCAAATTCATCTCCTGAGAGTCGTGTGACACTGATGTTTTGCTCCTCTTCAACAAAAGCCTGCAGTTTTTTTGCAAATTCTCTGAGGACATAATCCCCTGCAATCTGTCCGTAGAAATCATTTATCTCTTTAAAATCATCTATATTTAAAATCAGCAATGCCCCGTCATTATTCAAATTTTCTATATTGTAAAAAAGTTTTTTTCTGTTGGGCAACTGTGTCAGATCATCTATAAAAAGCTGTCTTTTCAACTCTACTGTTTTCTTCTCGACTTCTCTTGCCAGATAGGCGTTGATATCTTTTTGTTTTCTTGCATAGTCAAATACTTTCTCCTGCATCTCATTTAATGCAGAGACTATAAGCGCGATCTCATTATTCTCTTGTATCGGTTCTATCTTTAATTTTTTCTCCGGTGTAAAACCTTTTAATATATTGGCAATTTTTCGCAAAGGCTTAAGCAAATTATCTATATAGGCACCAAGAAATATAAATATCAGGAAAAGAATCACAAGCATTTTGAGAAGCAAATGTGTATACTGTTGTATAAGCTGTTCATAATTGTGATTTGAGTAGCTTAAAACAATTGTTCCTATTTTCTTCCTGGAATTTGGCTGAAGAATATCCCATTTGATGGTAAAAAGACTCTGATAATTGTTTTTAGATCTTGTTTCATAAATCAACCTGTCCTTTTCAAAAACCTTCACAGAGAGAATTTCTTTATTTTGCATTAACTGCTTCAGTTTCACATCGATTTGGTTTTTTAGTCCCAGATACATATCTACCGCTATCAAAGGTTCTATTGTTTTTAAGATGAGGGTTGCTTTTTGAAATTCCATATTGTAAAAGGCATGTTTGTTTATTTTTTCAAATGCAAAAAAAATCCCCCCAATTGTAATAAATGAGGTGATTACGATGGAGCTCATAATCCTGAATGAGAGCGATTTGAATTTTTTTTCTTTCATGCAGCAAGCCTGTTTTTTGCATATATTTTAGCATAAATGTTATGTCAAAAACTATCTTTGTCCAAAAACTTTACCATTTGATATAAAAAAGAGACAAAATCAACATCATCTCTCAGGTTCTCTTTATTAAGATAAATCATGGTTGATTTTTCTATCAGCAAGGAGAGCAGCAGTCCCTCTTTTAGATTTTCTATATCATACGAAAAGGTGATGATTCCTTTTTCCCTGGCAATTTTTGCAACTCTGGCAATATTCTCCTTGGAAGATTTCAGAACATAAAATGCGGACGCAGGTGTTTTCATATCAAGATGTGCGAAATCAACTATCTTCACTTCATAAGGGTATTTATCAAAATGCCCTTTAAATTTATTTTCTATATACTGCTTTACATGTAGGGCTGTATCATAATCACTTTCATCACACACAATGGTATATACAAGTCTGTTTTTTATAAGTTTTTTTTCTATTTTTTTATCAAGTAACATGATTTTTGGAAAAATTGATGCCTGTGCTTTGAGTAACAACTCATCATAACTGTATCCAAAAAGCAGAGGAACAAACAAGAAATGTAAAAGTAATAAACGCATCATCTAAAACCTCTTTTTAAAGGTAAGTAAAAATGTTCTGCGTTCCTGCGCATAATCATTTACATAGGTATTTGGTGAAGAGGGGTATCGCACATCTGTATCAAAAAGGTTTTTCACACTGACATTCAACGTATAACCATACTGAATATTTTTATAATTCACTGCAGTATCGAGTGTCATATAGCCCTTTAGCTTTGGACGCAGATCTGTCTCCACCCTCTCTTTTGAACTGACATACTTTGCTGTTGCACTCAAAGCCAAAGCAGGATTTATATTATAAATATAAAATCCTTTTACCAGATGATGGGATACATTCGGCAGGTTATTACTGTCGCTGCTGCCATCCATCCTGTAGCTGCCATCTGTGTAGGTATAATTTGCATATACTTTGTCATTAGGCAGGATATGCCCCCTGAACTCAAGTTCTATTCCGTAAATATCTGTCTTGGCACTGTTTTTATACACAGGATCCGTAACAGAATTGTATATCTGATCTTTGTTGGCAAGATAAAAAAGATTCGCCTGCAAATAGGCATCATTAGAAAAATTTCTGATGTATGCCAGTTCATACGATGTTACTTTCTCCGGCTTTAAATCTGTACTGCCTACTCTTGCACTGTTGTTTTTTGTAAACATCTCCTGCCAAGAGGGATTTCTATGGGAGTTACTGTATATGGCTTTAAATATGTTTTTGAAATCTTTATGATAAACAAAAGAAACTCTTGGTTCAAACCCTGCATCTTCATAAGAAGTCTGTTCATAATTTATACCGTATAAGATGCTTAGCTTAGTATTAACATTGTATTCATCCCCAAAAAAGAACGTATAAACATCCCGTGAAGCATCTTTATCAAAAAACGGCCGTGTCAGCGTATAATCTACCAAAGTTGCATCACCCGTAGCAAGATTGGAGAGTTTCGAACTCATCTGGATCGTTCTCTCCTGTCTTGCTTTGTAGCCTATTGTAATGGTATGTTTTGCAACTCCGCTGTATTTCACATACGTCGACTGATACAAAACTCTCTGCTTGGCATAATGCTCTCCGTAAATACCATCAGGAAATACTACACTGCCTAAAACCAAGTTATCAGGTGCCAGTTTTGCTTTTGAATCAAAAGCATCGTATTTTACTCCTGCTTTTATGTCCAGTTTAAAAGAGTGTATCTTTTTCATATATCCCAATTCAGCATAGTAACTCGGCAGTTTCATTCTGTCACTCTTTTGAGGCAGGGCAAGGTTGATCCCGTAGGCGCTTCCCTGTTTATGTTGCAGCATACGGGCTTTGAGTCGAAAGTCTTTGTACCTTACATCCAGTCCGAGAGAATATTCATCAAGCCACAGGGGAGCTTCACCGGACTGAGACAAAGCTATGTTTGCCGGACCTAACGCACCTTGAGAGAGTCCGTCCGGACCGGAAGATATATTTTTATTGTCTTTTTGGTAATAAAAATCTATATGTGTCTTAAACTCTTTGCTTTTAAAGTTTTTTACAAAACCGCCCATTGTGTAATCATACGACCCGTATTTAAATACAACTTTGTCATTTGATTCAAATTCTTCAAAATCTTCTGCATATGTAACAACATTAATAGATCCGGCATAGGCATTAATCCCGTCTACTTTACTCCCTGGTCCTCTGATAACCTCTATGCGTTTTATCATCTCTATCGGCATGGAAAGATACTCGGAATAAGAATCAAAGAAAAGATTGTTTACTAAAACACCGTCTATAAGCAGTTTGGACTGTCCATAGGCAAAAGGGTTGGAACCTCTGAAAATCGGTGTCTGGTTATTGAAATTATCAGTAGCCATATCTACACCCGGAACAAGCAACAATGCCTCTTTAAGTGTCGACACACCCAACTTTTCCAACTCTTTTGCTTCAAAGACAGAGATAATATAGGGTTGGTAATGTTCATTTTGTTTTGTTTGTGTAGCAATTTCATTAAACTGCTTCATATCTGTCATAATGGAAGAGAGCAAATCTTCTGCCTGCAGTTGCAGTACTGCCAGACAGACAAGTAAAAAAAGTCGTATGCTGCGCTTCACTCCATTGTCCCCCATAATTTTACTAATTCGGGATTTACACACCCAAGTTCTTTCGTATATAAAATACAAGGATAACGCCATCCAAAATCTTGATGCTGCTGAAGCTTTCCTACCGGTTTATATGGCATTTTGTATATTTTCAAAAGCCGTAAAAAGTTTTTTTCAAGATTTCCATATGTATATTCTATTCCCTCTTCTAGCATTTTACCATACATATAATGTTTTACCGCTTCTATAATAACTTTTGTCGTCTTCATACTTCTGTATTTTTTATCAACAAAGATTCGTGACATCTCGCCAAGTTTGTTTTTTTCAAACATACTGTTGTCAAACCTTGCACTGTTTTGTGTCGGATATCCAATGGGAGAATTATAAATCAGGCGTACTGTTGCACAGACATTCTCTTCTTCATCCAATGCTGCAAAATGTACCGAATATGCGTCATATTTGTCATACTCTTTTTCATCTTTAAGAGCACTTTTTTCCAGATATTCCGGATATATTTCCCTCAGTATTTTATACCTAAAAGCAAAAATTTTATCCAGGTTTTTTTGATCGCTTACCTCTAAAAATGTAAAATTCATTATCTTCCGGTTTTATAACTGTTGCAGTTCTTTGAGTTTTTCTTTGACAGCTTCTACATGTCCTTTGACACGCACTTTTTCCCATTTTGCGCGCACAATGCCCTCAGGGTCTATAATGAATGTGGAACGGACAATGCCCATATACTCTTTGCCATAGTTTTTCTTCAACTGCCACACACCGTACTTCTGCATCATCTCGGTACTTTCATCACTCAAAAGCGTAATGCCTAAATTGTGTTTTTCTATGAAGTTCCTGTGCTTTTTCGTACTGTCTGCACTCACACCGAGAATCACCGCATCCAATGATGAAAAATCCGGAGCAGCCTCCGTAAACTCACAGGCTTCTGTTGTACATCCCGGGGTATTGTCTCTCGGGTAAAAATACAACACTATCCATTTTCCTTTTAAATCCCGCAGACACATCTCAACATCATCCTGATTCGGCAGGCAAAAATCCGGTGCCTTCTCTCCAACTTCTATCATTTTCTTTCCTCCTAAAAATAAATTTAACATGCAAACTTCAAAGCCACTCTCAGCCCGCACTAAAGTACGGGTTCCAGTAAACCGTCTTCGAAGCCACTCTCAAGTCCGCACTGACGTACTAATTCCGAAAAAATATCAATATGTACTTCGAAACCGGTACTTTTAACGCTAAAGCGTAACTTAGAAAAAAACTAAATTTTTTTCTGCAGTGCCGGCTAATTGCTTTAAAAGCGCTATTGCTAGTAAACAAACAACAGCAAATATACCCAAATACCGCTAAATGAAGTAAAAACTATACCCAAAAAAGTTTTCAAAGCCAATAATTTATGCTCATTGGACTTTAACCCAGGAAGCACTCCTTTTATAACCTGATAATTTGCTTTTGCTATTGTACGACTCCAGTATACCAATGTAAGTACGGCTATGATTACATGTAAGCCCAGTACAAGGGAAGCGTAAGTATGTGAAACACCGCTTCCTTCCATAAAAGCATCAAATCCTCCGCCCATACGAACACCGTATTCAAAGTATCCGACAACAATGACCGATACTGCAAAAATGGTATTTTGAATAATTCCGTGCGCCTTGTAAAGCTTTTTTCTTGCCAAAGATATTGCTCCATATACCAATAATGGCAAAACTGCTACAATAAGTGTCACAACATCCATAAACAAAGGGGCTCTTGTTCCCAAAAACCCCTGCGTAAACATATAATCCATATCTTATGCCTTTCTTTTTTGATAAGTGTAGTATATCCAGACTAATATTACCAACAAAACAAAAACTATTATAGTTATCTCTTTTAAGTATTCTTGTATAAGCGTCTCATTTTCTCCTATAAAATAGCCCAAAAGTGTCAAAATCAGCGCCCAGATTCCGGCTCCCAGCGTGGTAAAAAGCGAAAACTCAACGATATTCATGCGGGCAAGTCCTGCCGGAATCGAAATAAGCTGCCGAATTCCCGGAATAAGCCTGCCTGTAAAAGTAGAGATATGCCCGTGGCTTTGAAAATAATTTTCCATTTTATCAAGTGTCTCAGGAAAAATAAAAAAATATTTCCCGAATTTCAAAAGAAATTTCCGTCCCAGTGTCAGTGCCAGATAGTAATTCACAAAAGCTCCAACCAAAGAGCCGCCCAAAGCACTTCCCATAATGTACGCTATACTCATATCTCCTTTTGCTGCAAGATATCCGGCAGGAACCAAAACAATTTCACTCGGAAAAGGAATAAAAGAAGATTCAATCGCCATCATAATAAAAATACCGGGATATCCCCAGTCAAATATCAAATCTACCAAATCCTGCGCCAGTTCCTGTATCATTTCATCTTCTTTTGTACATCTTGAATCATCTGCTGTGCGACATTCCCGTTTGTGTAGTGCAGAAGCTTTTCACTCTTTTCTTTGAGTTGCGGATTTTTAAGTACCTTGATTAGTTTTGGTTTCAAATTTTTCCCTTCACGTTCGCACCATGCCACATTGTCTTTGACAAGAAACTGCGCATTATAATACTGATGATCACCTGCAGCATGCGGATAGGGAACAAAAAACGCAGGACACCCGTTTGCTGTGAGTTCCCAAAGTGTTGAAGCGCCTGCACGCGAAACAGCCAAATCGGCACGTGTAATCAACTCCGGCAGTTTTTTTGTAAATCCATAAAGCTCAACTGAAACACCAAGTCTGTCATACTCCTGCCTGACCCTTTCATAATCAGTCTCTCCGGCCTGGTGTATGATGGCAATATCCATCTTTTGCAACTTATAGGCTACATGTAAAGCCAAATCATTAATCGCCTTTGCCCCATGAGAACCGCCTAAAAATATAATGGTTTTCAGTTTGTCTCTGCATCTGGCATTTTTATAAAAAAACTCTTTGACAGGATACCCCTTTACAGGAGAATTTTTGTCATAAGCAGAAATGAAACTTTTGGCATATTTTTTTAAAAGCCTGTTAAGTCTGCCCTCAACCGAATTTTGCTCATGAATAAAAAGCGGTATAAAAAGGCTCAAAGAAGCAAAAGATGCCGGTGCCGCAGAAAATCCGCCAACACTGTAAACTGCTTGTATTTTATGTTTTTTCAGAATCTTTCTTGCCTCCAAGAAGGCTTGAAAAACCTTATAGAGTGCGTTTATCTTTGCAATACCCTTTTTGTTCACAACACCTGTTGTTTCTAAAAAATAGACATTTGAAAAATTACTGTATTTTTGAAAATATTTTCTGTCCTGTCCCGAGGTCGAACCGACAAAAATCACCTCATGTCCATCAGCTACAGCAGCCTCTGACAAAGCTTCGGCAATCATCAAATGCCCGCCTGTTCCGCCGCCTGTAATACATAGTTTCATACCCGCTTTTCCTTAATTCATTTTTGCTTTTTTCGATGCCATCAACACCATACCAACACCAAAAGCAGCACCAAGCATTGCCGAACCGCCATAAGAGAGAAAAGGAACAGAAATCCCTTTAATAGGCGTTATACCGCTTATTCCATAGGCATTTACCAAGAAAGAAAAGGAGAGGATCAGTCCGATGCCGATACTAAAGAGATATATACTTGTATCTTTGGTTCTGTTGGCTATTTTAAATATACGCTGAATCATCCACAAAAAGATGAAAACAACACATAAAACACCAAAAAATCCAAACTCTTCCGCAAGTCCTGCCAAAACAAAGTCCGTATGTACCTCGCTTAAAAAACCGAGTTTAAATGTTCCGTTTGCAAGTCCTGTACCAAAAAGACCGCCATTGTGTATAGCATTGAGAGAGTGCCCTATCTGATATGGTTCAACTTCAACAGGTACCCGAAGTTTATCGGCAATCGCATCAGGCAAAAGATCAAGCACAGAGTTTTGTGCCAAAGCCCACCATGATTTTATCCTGAGTATTCTGTGCTGTGCCGTTACAATAAAGAGGATAACTGCTCCAAAAATCACACCCAGGATAGAAAAGAAAAACCGAAAACTGCTCCCTGCAAAAATCAGCATAAAAAGCAAAGTAGCTCCGAGAACAACAACCTGACCCAAATCTTTTTGCAAAAAGGCTATAATAAACATTGCCCCTAAGAAAATAACAGCATAGGGCATAAATCTTTTAAACTCGCCACTCAGTCCCATACCGTCATGATGCCCGAGTTTTCGAGAGAAGCTCCAGGCCAGAAAATAGATAAAGCCCACTTTAAAAAACTCAACAGGAGCAAGCGAAAAGCCGGCTATTTTAATCCATCGTTTTGCCCCGCCGACTTCAGAAACAATACTTTCAGGCAAAAAAGGCATGGCTATCATTAAAATCAGAGAACCAAAAAAGAGAGTGAAACCTATGGGTTTGAGCCATCTGTCCGGATCAAGCTGTGAAAGCATAAAAATTATGATCAGACTCATGAGCCCAAAAACAGTCTGTCTTATCGCAAAATGAAATTCATTCACGCCAAACAAGAGTGTAGTATACGGCGTCAGTGTATACGAAAGGAGTATGCTTATGCCGATCAAAAGTGACACGAGGGTAAAAAGCTTTTTGTCTGCGTTCACGCTTGCTCTACTTTATCTTATTTATTTTTAATACAAATTCCACTTCGGGTTTGGAAAGGTGCAGTTCTTTGGAAATTGTCTCAATTGAAACACCCTGTTTAAACAAAGATATAATTTTTTCATCATCATTCCCGTGAATAGATGCAGGAATAGAGATCTGCTTGACACCGCTTTCAAGCTGCAGTATTTTGTTTTGTATTTCATGTTCAATGATATTGATATTGTTTTGCAGCTGCTTTATCGCCAAAGAGAGCGGATGCACCATATCATATACACTGCGTTCTATTTCCTGATAAATCTCCTCATCACTCATTCTTTGTGAATTGTCTTTTATACTGCTTTGTGTCTGGTCAAGTTTTTTTTTCAGATAATAAAACTCTCTGTTTAAATCTTCAACCACAGAAGCAACTGAGCGAATGTTTTTTGAATACTCGGCATCTTTTGTATAGACATAATAGAGCAGATAGAGAATAATCGCACCGAGTATGACAATAAGATATTCTATATTGAAACTGAATTGATCCAAATTCACTGTTTTTTCTCTTTGGATTCACGGATTAATATACGTTCACGTGCAGTCAGGTAAGCAGCCCACTCTTTTTCATCACGCTCATGCATTCTGACAATCTGTGCCAAATTTGGAGAAAGTGCCTTAAAAAACACACCGATATCACGTTTGGGATGTACCGGCATACTAATGCGTCCATAATACTCTTTGCCTTCTTGCAACATAGGTTCTTCGAGTTCAAAATGTTCAAATCCGATAGCACGAATATGCGCTTCATTTGTCAAAGAGAGCCTTTTTGGTGTTTCATTTTTTAAAAACATCTCCAAAGCGTCTATTTTTCGGTGAAGTTCCACCATAAGGTTCAGCAAAACAGGATCGCTCTCTGCTGTTTCACCTCGGGCTTTTGCAAGCTTAAGCCACTGTGAAATCGGATCATCATCACTTTCACTGAGTTGCTGATACTCTCTTTCATATGCGTCTTTGTTTAAATCGGCTTCTGAAAAAACTATAGCAATCGGTGCGGGAACTAAACGGGGTTTATTCATGAGAGTGTCCTGTCAATAATAATTAAAATTAAAAAGGCAATGCCCAGATAGCCGTTGACGGTAAAAAAAGCACGGTCTATTTTTGTAAAATCTTTTCGTACAAGCATTTGCTCATAATAAAGTACAAAACCACTGCCCAAAGCCGCTGCGTACGCAAACATGCCAAGATCTGCCGCCCATACAAAAAGCAGCCAGAACAAAACGGCCAAGGCATGAAAAAGAGCAGAAATGAAGAGTGTTGCATCTGCTCCGTAACGCGACGGAATAGAGTAAAGATCATTATCTTTGTCAAAATCTATATCCTGTAAAGAATAGAGCAGGTCAAATCCAGCCACCCAAAAAATGACACCCAAAGAAAGCAATACAGACCATAAAGGTATAGCCGCATTGACCGCAACCACTCCGGCAATCGGGGCCAGTCCGAGCGCTATACCCAAAACCACATGTGCCAAAGACGAAAAACGCTTAAAATAAGAGTATGCAGCCAGAACAAATAAAATAGGAAAACTCAAAGCAAAGGCAAGAGAATTTATCATATAGGCTACGGCAATAAAAATAAGCGCATTTACAATGACAAATATAAGTATGCTTCCCCTGTCAAGTCTGCCGTCTACATTCGGACGGCTGCTTGTTCTTGGGTTTTTTGCATCAATATCACGATCGGCATAACGGTTTACACCCATTGCAAAATTTCTCGCACTGAGTGCCGCCAAAACACCAAGAACCAAAAGCCATAAACCGAACCAACCATCCGCTGCCACTATCATCGCTATAAAAATGAATGGCAGGGAAAAGACGGAATGTTCAAACATCACAAGTTCATTAAAATCTTTTGCTTTTTGTAGTATCCGCTGCAAATCAAACCTCATCTTCACTCTTTTTTATATTCTATCTAAATGTGATTTAAATTTTAATGATATTGTGCAACTCCTGTTTCAAATGCTTCAATATATTCATAAAGCACTTCTGTTTTGTTTTTGTGTTGCAAAGCATTTTCTTCCAAGGCACTCTTTTCTGTCTCTTGCATGAGGGTGTAGAGTTCCTCAAGAAAAAGTGCCCCTGCCGCACCTTTTATTTTGTGTGCCGTCTCATATATTTTTTTGTTGTCTTCTCGAACAAAGGCATCTTCAAGAAGAGGCACAAGCTCATGCAGACTCTCTAAAAACAACCTCAAAAGTTTTAATCCGACCTCTTTGCTGACACCTACTTTTTTATTTACCTGCAGTAAGATTTTTTCTATATCTATCTGTATGACATCTCTGTGTTGTCTTGAGTATTTTGACAAAATCGTTTCCAGTTCCTCACTGTCTATCGGCTTGCTCAGATACTCATTCATACCGCAGGCAAGAAATTTTTCCCGGTCTCCTTTGATGGCATTTGCCGTCAGTGCCACAATGGCAACATCAGACTGCAGTTCTTTGCGTATAAGTTTTGTCGCTTCAAGACCATTCATCACCGGCATATTTATATCCATAAAAACCAGATCATACTCGTTTTGTGCCACTTTATCCACGGCCTCTTTCCCGTTATGTGCAAATTCGAGGGTTATATTTGTATACTTCCTGAAAATTGACTCTATCAGCATTCTGTTTATTTCATAATCTTCTGCAACAAGTACATGTAAAGAGAGCTTGTCACATACCCCCTCTTGCTGACACTCTCCATATATATTGTCTTCCTGGAGCGTTTCTTCATCCGCATCACACAGATCAAAATCCAGATAAAAGAAAAATTCACTGCCTTTGTCTTCAACAGACTCTACCCGCAGTTCACTGCCAAATACATGAAGCAGATCAGCACTGATGCTCAAACCGAGTCCTGTTCCTCCGAATCTTCTCGTTATCGATGTCTCCGCCTGGGCAAAAGGCTTGAATATCTCTTCGAGTTTGTCCTGTGCAATGCCAATGCCACTGTCTTTGATACTAAAATGGAGTCTTTGCTGTGTCGCAGTTTCCCTGACCAAAGATATACTCAACTTCACAGTACCGCATTCGGGAGTAAATTTAATGGCATTTGAGAGTAGATTTATCATGACCTGTCGCAGGCGGGTAGCATCACTGTACAAACATGCAGAGATAGCATTGTCAATTTCAAGTGTATAGTGCAGGCCTTTTTCGTCTGCTACGGATTTGAGCAGTTCATAGGTTGTTGCAAATTCCACAAAAGGATTCAACGGCACCTTTTCAAGTGAGATTTTATTGTTGGTTATTTTTGAAGAGTCTAAAATATCATTGACAATATTGAGCAGCGTTTTTGTCGAAGAGCTGATAACATTGAGATATTTTTCCTGTGTCGCATCCAGCCGTGTTTTACTCAGCAACTCCGTAAAACCCAAAATTCCGTTCATCGGAGTTCTGATTTCATGACTCATATTTGCCAAAAACATTGCCTGTGCTGTTTCGGCTGCTTCAGCCTTTTTTCTGCTCTCCACCAAAGAGGTTACATCTTCACGAATTGCCATATATTCTATAATCTCATTATTTTCATCATGAATGGGAATAATAGAGCTTTTGACATAGTAACTGCTGCCGTCTTTTGCTCTGTTGGCAAACTCTCCCTGCCAGATATTTCCTTTTTTTATTTCTCTCCACATCTCGGCAAAGACCTCGTCAGGCACATCCGGATCACGGACAATACTGTGCGACTGACCGATAAGTTCTTCTTTTTTATACCCGCTCACCTCTTCAAAACGTTCATTCACATAGGTAATGTTTCCCAGAGTGTCCGTTCTTGAAATAATAACAACACTGTCAAGTGCTTTTAAAAACTCGTCAAGTTTAAACTTTGACGCTTTAAAGTGCTTCTCTTTTTCCTTCAACTCGGTTGTCACATAGTCAATCAGATTAAAAAGGGCACTGTCTGTTTTGGAACTGTTTTTCAGTTTTCTTTTTTCATTGAGCGTATGCTTGCGTGTTTGGGTCCCTTTTTCACGCAAAAATAAAATTGTTGTCGTGATATTGAGCAGTCTTGCTTTTTTTTCATTTAAGAAAAACTCTCCAAAGGTAAAAAAACCGCTGGTGGGTGCAATATTTTCAAGCAATCGAAATATTTTCTCCAGCTCTTTGTCCAAAAACTGTTTTCTTGCAATACAGGAGTATATAAAGCAGGCCTGCAAAGAGTCTGTATCCGTTATGCCTTCTTTGAGAGTATACTGGTTCACAAGAGTTCTGCTGCCTATGCCAAAACGCACCTCTTCTCCCTCCGTCAAATTACCGCCGTACAATAAACTTCCGTCATCAAACACACTGAGCATGGATCTTGCGACAGGCATATCTTTTTCCTGGCAGATGAGCGGAAATTCTATCGTTGAAGCCGGCATATTGTCCACGGCGAAATCACCAAGCACTTCGGCATACACATCTTTGATAGGACGGTGATCGATTTCATAGACTCTTGCACCTTCGGATTTTGTAATCATAAAAGTCGGGCCGACAGCTCTCCAACCCAGGTTATAATCCTGAAACACTTCCAGTGCCTCCCCTTGCAGGGTAACACATACAGCACCGCCGTCAAACACTTTGTCTTCAAAAACTGTGTAGGTCTGCTGAAAATGAAGCATATCTGCAGCCATCCCTCCGGCAATGACCGCATGATTGAAATTACAGGAGGCAAGCCCTTCAAGATACTCCTCTCCGTTATGCTGCAGACCGTCCAAAAAGGTAATGACACATTTTGTATCTTTGCCAAAAATCTTTTTTGACAAAGTGTGCCCGAGTCTATAAGAGTCCTCTCCTCTTTCATAATATGCATGCAGCGTTGTTTTTTCAAAAAGTGTTATGCTGACAACCGTACTGCTGTCGAGCATCTCTCCGTTTGCAATTTCTCCTGCCGCAGAAGCACCGATGAGCAGGGCATCTGTAAAAGTCGCATATATCTCTGCAGCGGTTTTTTGCAGTGCTTCTTTTGATTCCAAAGAGCTGAACAGTTGAATTAAAATATTTTTTTGATTTACATCAATGGCTGCCTCTTGCAAAAAGCTGTGAAAAGCATCCAAATCTGTATATATATGATTGTACTGTTTCATAATAAATCTTTTTGTTTGAGTTTACACCATAAGGCTTTACAAAGTTATTAAGTTTGGTATAATTACTCTTCAAATCAACAAAACAATAAGGTTTATTCAATTATGAAATTTACTATTTTTCTTTTTCTGCTCCTCTTTT